>NZ_JAMYUY010000005.1:0-373356 GCF_040323385.1 Mesorhizobium sp. M0045 | reverse complement strand
CCTGTTTTTTGCCCCCCTAACCCCCCCGGTTATCAAAAAAATTGGTGTTGGGGGGGGTGGGCTTCGTGGGGGGCCTCTCCTACGCCCCATTCATGCCAGCCGCGACGGCGCAGGGCTGCAATTCGCAAGCCTTGTCCCTCCAGCCCGACAAAGAGCATGACAAGGAAGGATAAAAGCGAGCCGGCTGTTTCCAGGTCCAGCCTTTCGCCCAGTATCGAGAGCAGGCCCATGGCGACAAACGCCAATGCCGCCTCGACCCACAGCCGGTGCCAGGCCAGCCACAGCGGCGGCACCAGGAAGCCGAGCCAGGCAAAGCCGTCACGGATAAAGGTGGTGTCCACGCTTTCACCGCGGCCTGGCGGCTCCATCACGACATAGATGGCCATGGCGTTACCCTTTCAGGGATCCCTTGGTGGAGGGAACCGCGTCCGGCTGGCGCAGGTCGCGCTCAAGTGCCGAACGCAACACACGCGCCACGGCCTTGAAGCAGGTCTCGGCGATGTGGTGGTTGTTGGCGCCGTAATGATTGGTGATATGCAGCGTGATGCCGGCATTCTGCGCCAGCGCGTGGAAGAATTCGCGCACCAGCTCGGTGTCGAACGTACCGATCTTCGGCGACGAGAACGAAACATTCCAGACCAGAAAAGGCCGGCCGGAGACATCGATTGCCGCCCGCGTCAGTGTCTCGTCCATGGCGAGGTCGATCGTGGCGTAGCGCATGATGCCGCGCCGCTCGCCCAATGCCTTGGCCAGCGCCTGGCCGAGCGCGATGCCCGTATCCTCGACGGTGTGGTGGTCGTCTATATGCAGGTCGCCCTTGGCCTTCACGGTCATGTCGATCAGCGAATGGCGCGACAACTGGTCCAGCATATGGTCGAAGAAGCCGACGCCCGTCGAAATGTCGGATTTGCCCGAGCCGTCGACTTGAACCGACACGGAGATGTCGGTTTCCCTGGTCTTGCGGCTTATCTCGGCGGAACGGGGCGCCATGACCTCATCCTTGTTTCAGATTTGCACGTCAGGCGTTCACAGGCCTGAAAACGAAAGCCTTCTAGCAGCATGATCCGGCGATTGCCAGTTACCGCTGCGGAGCACTATCCGGCCCGGCGGATGGCCGGTTTGCAATCGTCCGGCCTATGCATACATATGGCCGATCAAGTCACTCGTAACGCACCGATCGCCTCGATGGGATCGGTGCTTGTCGGAGCAGGAAATGTCGAATGAACTGACCATGCATGCCACGACCATCCTGACCGTGCGCAAGGGCGGCAAGGTGGTGATCGCCGGCGACGGCCAGGTCAGCCTCGGCCAGACGATCATGAAAGGCAACGCCAAGAAGGTGCGCCGCATCGGCAAGGGCGGCAACGTCATCGCCGGTTTCGCTGGCGCCACCGCCGATGCCTTCACTCTGCTCGAGCGGCTCGAAGCCAAGCTCGAACAATATCCCGACCAGCTGACACGCGCCTGCGTCGAGCTTGCCAAGGACTGGCGCACCGACCGCTATTTGCGGCGGCTGGAAGCGATGATGCTGGTGGCCGACAAGTCGGTGTCGCTGGCGCTGACCGGCACCGGCGACGTGCTGGAGCCCGAATTTGGCGTCATGGCCATCGGCTCCGGCGGCAATTACGCGCTGGCAGCGGCACGCGCGCTGATGGACAGCGACAAGGGCGCAGAGGAGATCGCCCGCAAGGCGATGCAGATCGCGTCAGACATTTGCGTCTACACAAACAACAACTTCGTCGTCGAAACCCTCGATGCCGCCTGAGCGGAGCCTCCGCTATGGTTTTCGGCCGGTGACCCAGAGGGACCTGCCGATGATCGCCGGCTGGCTTGCCGAGCCGCATGTCGCCGAGTGGTGGGACGACCCAGAGACCGAGATTGCGGAGATCCGCGAGCATATCGACAGCATTTCGGTCGAGCCGCTGATCATCGAGCTGGACGGAAAGCCCATCGGCTATTTGCAGAGCTACGATCCGCATCTGGAGGACGGCCATCCCTATAGCGACCAGCCGTTCGGCACGCTCGGCATCGATCTGTCGATCGGCGTGCCCGAGCTTGTCGGGGTCGGCCACGGCTCCGCGATCGTCCGGCAGTTCGTCGAGCAGCTTTTCGAGGAAGGTACGCCGCGCGTCATCATCGACCCGGACCCCGCCAATGCACGGGCTATCCGTGCCTATGAAAAGGCCGGTTTTACGGCTATCGATCGCAGGAAGTCGGAATATGGCGATGCCGTGCTGATGGCCATTGATGCCCCAGAGGGTGATGCCGGACAGGGTGACGCAGAAGAGGGGCAATAACAGCATGAGCGTATCCAGCGACAAAACCGTCTCGGCCTACGAAGACAGTTGGCGAATGGGGCTCCTGCTGGTTCTCGGCCTGGTCATCTTCCAGGCCGGGGTCCTCTACGGCATGGGGCGGACGCCGATCTGTAGCTGCGGCTATGTCAAGCTGTGGCACGGCATCGTGCAAAGCTCCGAGAATTCCCAGCATATTTCCGACTGGTACAGCTTCTCGCACATCATTCACGGCTTCCTGTTCTATGCGCTGGCGTGGTTCCTTTTCCCGCGCTCGCCGATCGGGCTCAGGCTGGCGTTTGCGGTCGTCATCGAGGGCGGCTGGGAGCTGCTCGAGAACAGTCCTTTCATCATCGACCGCTACCGCGCCGGCACGATCTCGCTCGATTATTATGGCGACAGCATTGTCAATTCGGTGTCGGACACGCTGGCCATGGTGCTGGGGTTTGTCATGGCGCGAAGGCTTCCTATATGGGTGATCGTCACCCTCGCCCTCATCTTCGAATTCGGTGTCGGCTATCTCATCCGGGACAATCTGACACTCAACGTGATCATGCTGCTGCATCCATTCGAGTCCATTCGGCAGTGGCAAAGTGGAATTTAGTGATATGAGCACCTTCTCTCCCCGCGAAATCGTTTCGGAACTCGACCGCTTCATCATCGGCCAGAAAGATGCCAAGCGTGCGGTGGCGATTGCCTTGCGCAACCGTTGGCGCCGCCAGCAGCTCGAGGGCCAGATGCGCGAAGAGGTGATGCCGAAGAATATCCTGATGATCGGCCCGACCGGTGTCGGCAAGACCGAGATTTCACGCCGCCTGGCGCGCCTTGCCGGTGCGCCTTTCGTTAAGGTCGAGGCCACCAAGTTCACCGAGGTCGGTTACGTCGGCCGCGACGTCGAGCAGATCATCCGCGATCTGGTCGAGATCGCCATCGGGCTGGTGCGCGAGAAGATGCGCGAGGACGTCAAGGCGCGTGCCCACGTCAACGCCGAGGAACGGGTGCTCGAAGCGCTCGTCGGCAAGACGGCGAGCCCGGCCACCCGCGACAGTTTCCGCAAGAAGCTGCGCGACGGCGAGCTCGACGACAAGGAGATCGAGATCGAAGTGGCCGATACCGGCAATGGCGGCATGCCTGGCTTCGAGATCCCCGGCATGCCGGGCGCCAATATCGGCGTGCTCAACATCAACGACATGCTGTCGAAGGCGATGGGCGGCAAGAAGACCAAGTTGCGCAAGACGACCGTCAAGGAGTCCTACGGGCTGTTGATCAGCGACGAGTCCGACAAGCTGCTCGATCAGGACGAAGTGGTGCGCAGGGCTCTCGAATCGACCGAGAATGACGGCATCGTCTTCCTTGACGAGATCGACAAGATCGCCTCGCGCGAAGGCGGCATCGGTGCTGGTGTTTCGCGTGAAGGTGTGCAGCGAGACCTGCTGCCGCTGGTCGAAGGCACCACGGTTGCGACCAAATATGGACCGGTGAAGACCGACCATATCCTGTTCATCGCCTCGGGCGCGTTCCACGTCGCCAAGCCCTCCGACCTGCTGCCGGAATTGCAGGGCCGCCTGCCGATCCGCGTCGAGCTGCGGGCGCTGGAGAAGGACGATTTCGTCCGCATCCTCACCGAGACCGAAGCCAGCCTGATCAAGCAATATATCGCGCTGATGAAGACCGAAGGCGTCGACCTGGTCTTCACCGATGACGCGATCGATTCGTTGGCCGGCATCGCCGTCGACCTTAACGCCAGCGTCGAGAATATCGGCGCCAGGCGGCTGCAGACGGTGATGGAACGGGTGCTGGACGACATCTCCTATGACGCGCCGGACCGTAACGGCACCTCGGTGACAATCGATGCCGCCTATGTCGAGAAGCATGTCGGCGACCTCTCCAGAAACACGGACTTGTCGCGTTTCATCTTGTAGGAGACTCTTGATTCTCCAAGAGGCCGGGGAATTACTCCCGGCCTCCGTCAAATTCAGCCCGGCATTCCGGAGGTGTGGCCAAATGGAAGCATCCGGCAAGCTTTCGTCCCGTCCGGTGCAGGCGTCTCTCGACTCCCGGTGGAGCATTACCTAGTTTGCCGCCGATTATTTGGGCGGTGGCGCATGAAAAAACTGATCCTCGTCATTTTGGGGCTGACGCTGGCGACAGCCATGTTCGCCGCGCAAGCGGCAACGATGGTGCCGCCGGGCAACCGCAACACCGAGCAGCCTGACATACCGGGCGCATCGAGCCGGCGCACCCAGGCGACCAACACCACCTTCCAGGCGAAATACCGCAAAGTCTTTGCGCTGCTCCAGAACGATGCCGAGTTGCGCGGCAAGATCAAGCAGGCAGCCGCGGCCTATGGCATCGACCCAATGCATATCGTCGGCGCCATCGTCGGCGAGCACACCTACAATGTCGATGCCTACGACCGGCTGCAGACCTACTACGTCAAGGCGATCTCGTATTTATCGAGCAAGCTCTCCTTCGCCTATGACGGCGAGGACATCACCGATTTCGTGCAGCGGCCGCAATTCGCCAAATGCGCCGGGACGTCCGATAGCTACGACCTATGGGAGTGCCGCGAGCAGGTGTGGAACCGGTCGTTCCGCGGCAAGACCGTCAACGGCGAGAGCTTCCCCGACGACCGCTTCGGTGCCACTTTCTTCCAACCTTATTATGCCGGCCAGACTTTTGGCCTTGGCCAGCTCAATCCGTTGACGGCGCTGGAAATGAGCGACCTCGTGCACAAGGTTTCCGGCCTGCCGGAACTCGACGTCAGCGACCCCAACGCGGTCTACAAGACCATCATGGATCCTGACCTGACACTGCCTTATGTCGCAGCAACGATCCGGAAATCGATCGACGCCTATAGAAGCATTGCCGGCTTCGACATCTCAGGCAATCCCGGCCTCACGTCGACGCTCTACAATGTCGGCAGCCCCGAACAGCGCGCCTATGCGCTGAAGGCCGAGAACGACAAGCGCCGCGCTGCGGGCGAGCCGGAAAAACTGCCTGAGGAAAATTACTATGGCTGGCTGATCAACGACAAGCTGCCGGAGCTGAAAGCGCTGTTTTAGCCAAACGCGTTCGGCCAACTATCCACGCCCTCAGCTCACGCCGCCAGCAGCGACTTCAGCTTGACCGTTTGCGAGCCTAGCGCTTCCGGCGCCGGCTTTGCCTGCTTTGCAATCAGCATCTCTGCCAGCCTTATGTCGCGGGCGACCGCGTTGCCGGGGCCGATGCCGCTTGCCGCAACCAGCCTGCCGTCCTCGGCCAGATGAAACAGGATGAAGGCGCCGTCGCCAACGTCGCGGCGAACGATGCTGCGGCCTTGGTCCGACAGGCCGGCGATCTGCAGGGTCAATCCGTACTGATCCGACCAGAACCAAGGCACCGCCGAATGCGCCTCGCCGGCGCCAAGCATGTTCCTTGCGGCGAGTGCGCCCTGCTCCTGCGCATTGCGCCAGGCTTCCAACCGCACGCGCCGGCCGCCATAGATGGCGAGCGGAAACGAACAGCAATCGCCTGCGGCAAAGATATGCCGGTCGCTGGTGCGAAGCTCGGCGTCGACGGCGACACCATTGTCGATGGTCAGCCCCGCCTCCGCGGCAAGTCCGGTCACCGGCACGGCGCCGATGCCGATCACGGCAAGATCGGCGACAATGTCGTGCCCACCGGCAAGCGCGATTCGCACGTCGGCGCCGTCATCGGCAATGGCCGCGATGCCCTCGCCGCACAGGATTTTTACGCCTTCGGCTTCATGCGCCTGATGGATGACCTGCGCGATCTCGGCCGGCACGCCGCGCATCAGAATGCGCGGCTGCGCCTCGATGACGGTGACCGCGGCACCCAGACTGCGCGCCGCCGCGGCGAGCTCGAGCCCGATGAAGCCGCCGCCGACTATGGCGATGCGATTGCCGGCGTTGAGATGGGCACGAATGGCCAGCGCATCGTTGAAGGTTCGCAGATAGACGCAGCGCCCGCCAAGGCCCGGCATAGGCAGTTTGCGCGGCACCGAACCGGTCGCCAGCAGGAGCTTGTCGTAGGCCAGGGCGGAACCGTCGGACAGGCGCACGACATGCGCCGTGCGGTCGATCGCCACAGCCAGAACCGAATGGATATGCCGGATAGAGCGCTCGGCCAGGATCGCGTCGCTGGCGATCGCCTTGATCAGGGGCGCGTCGGCGACCATCGCGTCTTTCGACAGCGGCGGGCGCTCATAGGGAAGATGCGGCTCGTCGCCGACCAAGGTTACGGGGCCATCATAGCCGAGCTCGCGCAGCGCAAGGGCGGCGCGCCCGCCGCATTCGCCGGCGCCGATGACGACCATTCCCTTCGTCATCATCAACCGATCCGGACAAGGACTTTGCCGGCGTCGACTTTGACCAGATAGGTCCTTAGATCGACGCAGACAGGCGCGCCCCTGGCAGCCCCTGTCTTGTAGTTGAAGCGGCCATTGTGCTTCGGGCATTCGATGATGTCGTCCATGACCAGCCCGTCGGCCAGATGCACCTTCTCATGCGTGCAAAGCCCGTCGGTGGCGAAATACTCGTCGTTGGGGCTGCGATAGATAGCAAAGGTGCGGCCGCCATGGTCGAAGCGCATCACGTCCTCTTCGTCGATGTCCTCGGCGTCACAGGCCTCGACCCAGTCGCTCATTTACGGGTCCCTCGATTTTTGGTGCCTCGGCATGGCCTTGTCATTCGGCAGCCACCGCAGCGGTAGCGTTGTCGTTGTGGAAGTGCTCGCGATAGGGCCTCGCCGTCGGCGGCAGTTCGCGCTTGATGAAATAATCCTCATTGCGCAGCTGCCGCAGGAAGGTCGGTATCATCTCGCGGTAGCCGGCCAGGATGGACGGTGTCGGCGCCGGCAGATCGTGCTTGATCAGCTCATGCAGCCTGGGCAGCGCATGATAGGGCACCATGGGAAACATGTGATGCTCGACGTGGTAGTTCATGTTCCAGTAAATGAAGCGGCTTATCGGGTTCATGTAGACGGTGCGGCTGTTGAGCCGGTGATCGGTGACGTTTTCAGCCAGGCCGCCATGCTGCAGCAGGCCGACCATGACATGGTGCCACGCGCCGTAAAGCCTGGGCAGCCCGACCAGCATCAGCGGCAGGAACGAGCCCGTGTAGAGCGCCAGCACGATGGTCGCGGCATAGACTGTCGTCCAGATGCGGGCAATGCCAATTGCCTTCGGCTGCTCCTGGTCGGGAATGAAGGTTCTTTCGGCCGGACTGACGATACCGGCTGCATTGCGCAGCATGTCCCTCATCGCATGCCAGGCGTCGAGAATGCCGACGAAGTTGAGCACGACGCGCAGCAGATCGGGCGGACGCATCACCGAGATCTCCGGATCGCGGCCGACGATGATGGTATCGGTATGGTGGCGCGTATGGCTCCAGCGCCAGGTCACCGGGTTGCGCATGATCATGAAGCAGGCGATCTGATAGACCACGTCGTTCATCCACTGCGTCCTGAAGGCGGTGCCGTGGCCGCATTCGTGGCAGCGTGAATCGGTGGAGGAGCCGTAGAGGACGCCGTAGACGAAGAAGAACGGCACGCACCACCAGCTGCCCCAGAACCAGACGCCGCCGGCTCCGCTCAGGATTAAGGCGCCGAGCCAGATGACCGTATCGCGGATCGCCGGGCCGTCGGAGCGCTGCATCAGCTCCTTCATCTGCTTGCGTGGCACGTGCGTGTGATACCACTCGGCCGCCGCCAGCCCGTTCTCGATGGCGAGCTTCGCGTCGCGGCCGATCAGGCTGTAGTCACGCCGGGACGCTGCTGTGGCGATCGTGTTCCCGGTTCGGAGTCCAATATCCACCATGGCGGAGGCCTCGATCATAGTCGGTCCGCATTCAAATAACGCCGAAGCCTGATAGGCTCAATATCACAAAGATAGTTTCTATCATTTTCCATCATAATGGTGTAAAAGCAGGACAATAGAGCGAGGCAGCGATGGCGAAACGGCCGACGATTACCGACCTGGCACGCATTTCGGGGGTCAGCGTCGCCACCGTCGACCGGGTGCTGAACAACCGGTTGCCGGTGCGCGAGGAAACCGCGCGCCGCGTCTATGAAGCGGCGACCAGCATTGGCTATCACGCAGCCGGGCTGATCAAGCAGCGGATGCGCCATGAATTGCCGGAGTATCGGCTCGGGTTCCTGCTGTTGCGGCGGGAGGACGTCTTCTACAACGAATTTGCCCGCGAGCTTGAACTGGCGGTATCGCAGTCGCCGCGCTTTCGCGGCGTGGCGACCATCGACTTCGCCGGCTCGCTGGCGCCGGACGAGATCGTCGAGCGGATGCGCAAGCTGGCCGCCAAATCCAGGGCCGTCGCCCTGGTCGGGCCTGATCACCCGACGCTGACGGTCGCCGTCGAGGCTCTCAAAGCCAATGGCGTGCCGGTGTTCTCCCTGCTTTCCGACTTTGCGTCCGGTATTCGCGAGGGCTATGTCGGCCTGGACAATCGCAAGGTCGGCCGCACCGCCGCCTGGATGATCTCGAAGGCTGCGAAGAGGCCTGGCAAGGTTGCCCTCTTCGTCGGCAGCCATCGCTTCCATGGCCATGAGCTTCGCGAGATCGGTTTTCGCTCCTTCTTTCGCGAGCAGGCGCCGGAATTCACTCTGCTCGAGACGTTGGTCAATCTGGAAGCAAACCAGATCACGCATGATGCAATGATCGAGCTTCTAGCCCGCCACCCTGATCTCGTCGGCTGCTATGTCGCCGGTGGCGGCATGGAAGGCGCGATCTCGGCGCTGAGGGAGGCAAAGCCGGCAGAGATGCCGGCGGTCGTCTGCAACGAGATCACGCCCGATTCCCGCTCGGCGCTGGCGGATAATTTTCTGACGATGGTGATCTCGACGCCACTGGCAGCGCTTTGCCGCGAGCTTGTCGGGCTGATGGCGCATGCCATCGAGAGCGGCGCTGCGAATGCGCCGGGCCAGACCTTTCTGCCCTTCGACATCTATCTGCCGGAAAACATCTGACGTCGCGGTCATTGGCGGCAGACATGATGTAATCTATCAGAACGCTTTCAGGCTTGGCTTGCCTGAGCGTCCGTCCAAATGCGCTTGAAATGCCGAAAATCCATCCTTCATGGCGAAATCTCGCTTGACGCCCACGCGAAATGGAATAAATATTTCACCGACTGAGCATTTTGGTTCTTTCGTTCCGGAAGATCTGTTTCAGGCAAATGCCTCCGGAACTAAAATGGCAATCGGGAGAGAATTCCCTGCGAGATCGGGGATTCCGGGTAGATCGGTGCAGCCGGACACCAATGTGGAGGAGAAATAAAATGAAAAAACTGCTGTTGGGCGTCGCGTTCGTGGCGCTGATGAGTTCGTCCGCCTTCGCTGCCAAGATCGGCGTGTCGATGGCGTTGTTCGACGACAATTTTCTCACCGTGCTGCGCAATGGCATGATCGAGCAGGCCAAGGGCATGGACGGCGTTGAACTGCAGGTGGAGGATGCGCAGAACGACGTCGCCAAGCAACTCGACCAGATCAAGAACTTCGCCGCCTCGGGCGTCGACGCCATCATCGTCAACCCGGTCGACACCTCGGCTACCCAGGCGATGTCGGACGCAGCCGCCGCCGCCAAGATTCCACTGGTCTATGTCAATCGCGAGCCGGTCAACGTCGACACGCTGCCCGAAAACCAGGCCTTCGTCGCCTCGAACGAAGCCGATTCCGGCACGCTCGAGACCAAGGAGGTCTGCCGCCTGTTCAAGGAGGCCGGCAAGACTGAAGCCAACGTCTATGTGATCATGGGCGAACTGTCGAACCAGGCAGCGGTGCAGCGCACCAAGGACATTGACGATGTGATCGCCACGCCGGAGTGCAGCTTCATCAAGATCATCGATAAGCAGACGTCGAACTGGAAGCGCGAAGAAGCGCAGAACCTGATGACCAACTGGCTGTCGACCGGCAAGCCGTTCGACGGCGTCATCGCCAACAATGACGAAAGCGCGATCGGCGCCATTCAGGCGATGAAGGCCGCCAACATCGACATGAAGTCGGTTGTCGTCGGCGGCGTCGACGCTACCCAGGACGCGCTTGCGGCGATGCAGGCGGGCGATCTCGATGTGACGGTGTTCCAGGACGCGGCCGGCCAGGGCGCCGGCGCGCTTGACGCGGCGCTCAAGCTGGCGAAGGGCGAAAAGGTCGAGCACAAGGTCTACATCCCGTTCCAATTGGTCACGCCGGCGAATATCGACAAGTTCCTGAAGAAGAACTGAGGCAGCGGACCGGAGCGGCGCACCAGCGCCGCTCCTCCTTCTCTCTCGGCCTGAAGAGCGGCCGAAAGAGACTGTGGCTGACGGAGGAAGCACGATTGGCACAGACATCTCACGGCGTCGGCGGCCTCAGCTATGATGCGAAGCGGCGCGCATGGCCGGCCGAATTCAACGTCTTCCTGGCGCTCGTCATCCTGGTCGGCGCTTTCGAGCTGATCGGCCGGGTCTTCCTGGGCGACAGCTTCCTGTTCAATACCCGCGACAATATCGATGCGATCTTCAACGAAGCGCGCCTGCAGATCATCATCCTGCAGGTGTCGATCGTCGGCATCATTGCCATCGGCGTGACGCAGGTGATCATTACCGGCGGCATCGACCTGTCCTCAGGTTCGATCGTTGGCGCCACGGCAATGATCGCCATGAGCTTCGCCCAGGTGGCGACCGTCAACGGCAACCCGAACCCCAAGGCGATGTTCATCGCCCAGGGCTGGACCGACCTGCCGGTGATCGTGCCGGTGCTGGTCGCGATCGGCTGCGGACTGCTGGCCGGCCTGGTCAACGGTGCATTGATCGCCTACACCCGCATTCCGCCGTTCATCGCCACGCTCGGCATGATGGTCACCGCGCGCGGCATCGCCAAATGGTGGTCGAAGGGACAGCCGATCTCGTTTCCGACCGAAAGTTTCGCCGCCATCGGCAAGGGGCTGATGCCGGTCATCATCTTCATATCGCTCGCGGTGCTGTTTCAGCTGATCCTGAGCTACACCAAATATGGCAAGCACTGCTATGCAATCGGCTCCAATGAGGACGCCGCGCGCATGTCCGGCATCAACATCGCCAACCACAAGATCCTCGTCTACGTCATTGCCGGCGTCCTCGCCGCGCTCGCCGCCGTGGTGCTGAGCTCGAAGAATCTCACCGCCCAGGCCGGCATGGGTGTGATGTACGAACTCGACGCGATCGCCATGGCGGTTATCGGCGGCGTCTCGCTGTCGGGCGGCCGCGGCTCGATTATCGGGACGGTGATCGGCTCGCTGATCTTCGGCGTCATCATCTCCGGCTTCACCTTTCTGCGCCTCGACGCCTATTATCAGGAGATGGTCAAAGGCGTGATCATCGTCGGCGCAGTCGTTCTCGACCAGTGGCGCCAACGCCTGCGGGCAATGAGGGCTTGACCATGTCGGACATCGTCCTGAAGACGGAAAACCTGACCAAGTATTATGGCGGCGTCCATGCGCTGGAGGGTGCCAACTTCGAGCTGCGCAAGGGCGAGCATGTCGCTATCATGGGCGACAACGGCGCTGGCAAATCGACCTTCGTACGCCAGATCACCGGCGTCGAGCAGCGCACCAGCGGCAGGATGTGGTTCGACGGCAAGGAAGTGAATTTTGCCGGCCCGATCGAAGCCCGCGAGGCGGGCATCGAGACGGTGTTCCAGAACCTGGCGCTCGCCGACGACCTCGACGTGCCGTCGAACCTGTTCCTCGGCCGCGAGCGGGTGCTGTTCAATCTAGGACCCTTCTCGATCCTCGATCGCAAGTTCATGCGCAAGGCGACCGAGGCAGCCTTGGTCCGCACGGCGGTCAAGATCCCCAATCTTTCCAACACCATCCGCCATATGTCGGGCGGCCAGCGCCAGTGCGTGGCAATTGCCAGAACCGCGACCTTTGCTTCCAAGCTCATCATCATGGATGAGCCGACCGCGGCACTCGGCGTGCAAGAGACGATGCAGGTCGAAAACATCATCCGCACGCTGAAGGAAAATGGCGAACCGCTGATCCTGATCTCTCACAACATGCGCCAGGTGTTCGACCTGGTCGACCGCATCGTCGTTTTCCGGCGCGGCCGCATCGTCGCCAATTTGCGCAAGCAAGACACCGACGGCAACGATATCGTCTCCTACATCACCGGTGCCAAGACCGGGCAGGCGGAGCTTGCGGCGTAACGGCAACGAGGCCACCGGCGCTGACACGCCTTCCCTTCCCAACCATCCTCAAAGGAAAATTCTTCATGCCTCTTCGCTTTGCTCTTCTCGGTGCCGGCCGTATCGGCAAGGTCCATGCTCGCGCCGTTGGTTCCAATCCGCAGGCCAGGCTGGTTGCAGTTGCCGACGCCTTCGAGAAGGCGGCGACCGATCTGGCCTCTGCCTATGGCGCCGAAGTGCGCAGCATCGATGCCATCGAGAAGGCCGGCGATATCGATGCGGTCGTCATCTGCACGCCGACCGACACTCATGCCGATCTGATCGAGCGCTTCGCCAAAGCGGGTAAAGCGATTTTCTGCGAGAAGCCGATCGACCTCGACGCCGCCAGAGTGGAACGTTGCCTGGCCGTCGTCGACAAGGCCGGCGCCACCCTGATGGTCGGCTTCAACCGCCGCTTCGATCCGCATTTTGCCGCCGTGCGCAAGGCGATCGACGACGGCGCCATCGGCACCGTCGAAATGGTGACGATCACCTCGCGCGATCCCGGCCCGCCGCCGCTCGACTATATCGGCCGCTCGGGCGGCATCTTCCGCGACATGACCATTCATGATTTCGATATGGCGCGCTTCCTGCTCGGCGAGGAGCCGGTGGCGGTCAGCGCGCACGCTTCGGTGCTGGTCGACAAGAAGATCGGCGAAGCCGGCGACTTCGACAGCGTCAGCGTCATTCTCGAGACCGCCTCCGGCAAGCAATGCGTCATCTCCAACTCGCGCCGCGCCACCTATGGCTACGACCAGCGCATCGAGGTGCATGGCTCGAAAGGCATGATCGCGGCCGAAAACCAGCGGCCGGTGTCTATCGAACTGGCCAACGAGAAAGGTTATACGCGGCCGCCGCTGCACGATTTCTTCATGACCCGTTATCTCGACGCCTATGCCAACGAGATCGCCGCCTTCATCGCGGCAGCGACGTCGGGCAAGAAGGCGGCGCCGAGCGGCCAGGATGGCCTGGTGGCGCTCAGGCTGGCAGATGCGGCGCTGAAATCGGCCAAGGAAGGCAAGACCGTCCGCCTCGACAAAACAATCTGACTATCAAGCACAGGAGCAAGGCGATGAACGGTTCAGCTGGTCGCAATTCCGAAACACGCGCCATCGTCACCGGCGGCGCGCAAGGCATCGGCTTTGCCGTCGCCGAAGCGCTGGCCGATGAGGGCTGCCGGGCGCTGGCGCTGATCGGCCGCTCGCAGGAGAAAGGCGACAAAGCTGTCGCCACTCTCAAGCGGGCAGGTGTCGATGCCATCTTTATCAGCGCCGACGTCTCAGAGGTGGCCGACTGCAAGCGTGCGGTCGAAATGGCGATTGGCCATTTCGGTACCGTCAACGCGCTGGTCAACGCCGCTGCCACCTCGGCTCGCGGCTCGCTGGTCGAGACCTCCGAGGATCTCTTCGACCAGATATTCCAGACCAATGTGCGCGGCCCGTTTTTCCTGATGCAGGGCGTGGTGGCGCATTTGCTGGCGCGCAAGGCACCGGGCTCGATCGTCAACGTGCTGTCGATGTCGGCGCATTGCGGCCAGTCGTTCCTGGCACCCTATTCGTCGAGCAAAGGTGCGCTGGCGACACTGACCAAGAATGTCGCCAATGCCTATCGCGGCAATCGCATCCGCTGCAATGCGGTGCTGCCCGGCTGGATGGACACCGAGGGCGAAGCGACCGTGCAGAAAAAATGGCACGACGCGCCGGACGACTGGCTGGAAAGGGCCGAGGCCGCACAGCCGATGGGTCAATTGGTGAAACCGGCACAGCTTGCCAGGTTGATCAGCTATATGATCAGCCCGCAGTCCGGCGTCATGACCGGATCGCTGGTCGACTACGACCAGAGCATCGCGGGGGCGTCGCCGGAGTAAGGCCAGCTGAGTGGCCCCGCGTCTGTTGCGTCGGCATCGCCATTCCCACATAGTCAACGTAGTCGGACTAGTCACGGGATTAAGATGCCGCCTGCACCTAAGAATACCAATTGGACGGTCGCCGGGGCAAAAGCCCGGCTCTTAGAGGTCATCGAGCGCGCGCAGTCGGCGCCGCAGACGATCACCAGAAACGGCAAACCGATCGTGGTTGTCGTCTCGGCCGAGGAATGGCAGCGCAAGACCGCACGCAAGGGTACGCTTGCGAAGTTCCTGTTGGACTCCCCGCTGCGCGGCGCCGATCTCAACCTTGGGCGTCAGCGTGACGAACCGCTAGGGCGGCAAGAGCACGTCTGATGCATCCCTATTGGATCAAGGTAAGCGGCCACCTCGGGGTTGGCGTCACCGCGCAATCGGAAGCCGACGCGCTACAACTCTTTTCGCTTGCCTTTGGGTCTGCCGAGAATGTTGTCGGCATCGAGATCATCAAGGACATGAATGACCTTGACCAGAATCACGTCATACCCAATCTGGGCGTGGTCAACTGGTTTCGGCGTGGCATCTGGTTTCCCCAAGGCCAGGAGCACATTTCAAACTGAGACACTGCTTCGCCTCATCACCCACGTGACAAGCGCCCCGGCATCGATTATATGAACCGCATGATCAACCTGACCGCCACGTATTGGTACTTTAGCAGCTCGCTGGCGGCGGGAGGATTGCGCTCGATCTGAAGATTGCAGCATCAAAAATCCGAACAGCCGCCAGACCTGGCGGCTTTTTTGTTTGCCGGCAGGTCTCCTAAAGCATGATCCCGAAAAGTGGCATCCGGTTTTCGGATCATGCTCCAAACAAACAGGAGCAGAAAGCCGTGTTGACGACCACAGACGATCTTCGGGTCAAAGAAATAAGGGAATTGAGCACGCCGGACGAGGTGATGCGGGAGATACCGCGCACGCTGACGGCGACGCGCACCGTTGCCGCATCACGCAACGCGATCCACGCCGTGCTGACCGGCGCCGACGACCGGCTGGTGGTTGTCGTCGGCCCCTGTTCGATCCACGACCCGGCCGCTGCCGTAGACTATGCCAGTCGTCTGGCGACGCTGCGCGAAAGCCTGTCGGACCGGCTGGAGATCGTCATGCGGGTGTATTTCGAGAAGCCGCGCACGACGGTCGGCTGGAAAGGCCTGATCAACGATCCCGATCTCGACGGCAGCTTCAACATCGACAAGGGGTTACGGATGGCCCGCAACGTGCTCTCCGCGGTCAACAATCTCGGCCTTCCAGCGGCCACCGAATTCCTCGATATGGCCACCCCGCAATATATTGCCGACCTCGTCGCCTGGGGAGCGATCGGCGCGCGCACGACCGAGAGCCAGATCCATCGCGAACTGGCGTCAGGCCTGTCCTGCCCGGTCGGCTTCAAGAACGGCACCGACGGCAATTTGCGGATCGCCGCCGAAGCCGTGAAATCCGCCGCCCAGCCGCATCATTTCATGGCGGTGACGAAAGGTGGGCGCAGCGCCATCGCTACGACCGCCGGCAACGAGGACTGCCACGTCATTCTGCGCGGCGGTATTGTGCCGAATTATGACGCGGCAAGCATTGCTGCTGCCTGCGCGGAACTCGGCCGGATCGGCGTGGCGCCGCGGCTGATGATCGATGTCAGCCACGCCAACAGCAGCAAGAAGCCGGAAAACCAGCCAGGGGTGGCAGCCGAGGTGGCGTGCCAGGTCGCGGCGGGCGACGAGCGCATCATCGGCGTTATGATCGAGAGCAACCTTGTCGCCGGCCGGCAGGATGTCGTGCCGGGCAAGCCGCTTGTCTATGGCCAGAGCATCACCGATGGCTGCATCGACTGGGCAACCACCGAGACGGTGCTTTACGGCCTTGCCGACGCGGTCGAGCGGCGCCGGTCGGTGCGACGCGCCATGATATCAAGCCGTGCGGGAGCCGCATGACCCGGCCGGCGCCGCTGCCATGGACGTTGCGCCCTTCGGGCTCGGAATTCACGCCGCCTTCAGGCCTTCCCAGACGGTGAGCGCCGAAACCGCAACGAGAAGCAGTCCGGCCGCCCGGCCGGCAAGAGCGGTTGCCCTTGGGTTGGCGACCAGCAGATCCCGGCTGCGACCGGCGGTAATCGCGAGTCCGCCATAGACAGCGAACTGCGTGGCGATCGTCATCAGCCCCATGATGATCGCCTGCATCCAGATCGGGCCGTAATCCGGCCTCAGAAACTGCGGATAGACGGCAAGAACAAAGAGATAGGCCTTTGGATTGATCAGGCAGGTCATGATCCCCTGGCGAAAGGCCTTCCATGCGGAGCGGCTGGCGGCAGGGCCGTCATGGCCGACGGTGATGGAGCTGCGCATCAGCGTGATGCCGATAAAGGCCATGTAGGCGGCACCGGCAATCAGCAGCGGATTGAAGAGGATCGGCAAGAAATGCATGAGCAGGCCGACGCCGAGCGCGCCGTTCAGCGTATGCACCACGCCGCCCAGCATGATGCCGCCGGTCGCCGCAAGCCCTCTGCTGCTGCCGCCGGTCAGCGCATTGGCAAGCACGAAAAGCATGTCCATGCCGGGCACGATGATGATGCCGACAAGGAGGACAAAGAAGAGCCAGAGGTTTGCCGCGTAGTCCATGTCAGTTGCCTGTCGCCTCATGCAGGCGAGCTGCAGAGGAACTTGTTGATTTTCAATCCGATAGGCGATCCTATAGGTCAGTCCAACTGACGAGGTGTTGTCAGTTGCCTTCGGGCCGAGTGAGGGAATGCGCAAGGCGTCGCGTCTGTTCGAGATCATCCAGATCCTGCGGCTGGCGAGGAAGCCGGTGACGGCGGCAATGATCGCCGAGCGGCTGGAGGTGACGGTGCGCTCGGTCTATCGCGACATTGCCGCGCTGCAGGCGATGCGGGTGCCGATCGAGGGCGGGCGCGGCATCGGCTACATATTGCGTCCTGGCTTCGACTTGCCGCCGTTGATGTTTTCGATCGAGGAGATGGAGGCGATCGTACTGTCTCTCGCGCTGCTCGAACGCACGGGCGACAGCGAGCTCAAGCAGGCGGCCAAGCGCGTCAGCGCCAAGATCGCCGGCGCGGTGCCGCCGCCTTTGCGCCAAACGCTCGACGCCAATCAGTTGCATGCATGGGGTTTTGCCGCGCCATCGGCCTCCGCGGTCGATCTGGCGTTGGTGCGCCGTGCCATCCGCGACGAGGCCAAGCTGGACCTTTCCTACCGCGACGAACTGGGCCGAGCCACCGAGCGCATCATCTGTCCGATCGCCCTCATCTACTACTCCGAAACCGCCAACATCGTTGCCTGGTGCGAGCTGCGCCAGGCAATCCGCAATTTCCGCAGCGACCGGATCGAGGATTGCCAGGCGACGGGACTATGGTTCAAGGGTGAAGGCGACGGTTTGCGGCAGGTCTGGGTGAACGGGTGGGAAACGGACACCTCAGCCGCAGGCGGCTGAAGCGGCCACTGTGAAGCGGATGCTGGGGGAGGGGCTACCTCACGTCCTCCCAGCGGCTCTCACTGAACGACCTGGCCATCGCGTGCACGGTGCGCTCGATCTCCAAGCCTTCGTCGAAGTCGATGATGCGCGCCGGCTTGCCGGCCAGCCGCGTCAAAAGTTCCCTGCATTCGATGATCTTGAGGTCGTTGAAGCCAAGCCCGTGGCCGGGTGCCGGCAGGAAGGCGTCGTAGGGCTTGTGGTGCGGCGCCACCAGGATGGTGCGATAGCCTTGCTCGGTCGGCCGGTCGGCTGTCAGATAGAGCTGGAACTCATTCATCCGCTCCTGATCGTACAGGATCGAGCCCTTCGAGCCAAAAATCTGGATGGCGATCCGGCCTTTGCGGCCCCAGGCCGAACGGTTGACCAGCAGCGTCCCGGCGATGCCGTTTTCGAGATGCATCAGGATACTGGCGATGTCGTAGGTTTCGACCGCGCGGCGCCCGCCAGAGGCGACGCGGCGTTCGGCATAGGGTTTGGCCATGTCGCACATGACGCGGGCAACGCGGCCGAACAGCACGGCGATGAGCGAAAGCGGATGCACGGCGAAATCGTCGAGCGCGCCGTAACCGGACGCCGCCTCGTGCTTCCAGAAGAACAGCGCCTCCGGATCGGCCATGAAGTCCTCGTCCATCTCGATGCGCAGATGGTTGACCTCGCCGATGATCTTCTCGTCGAGCAGCGCGCCGATATGGCGGATTGCGGGGTTCTGGATGTAGTTATAGCCGAGCGCGGCGACTTTGCCGGACTTTTGGGCCGCCGCAGCCATTGCTTGCGCCTCCGCAAAACTCGGCGCCATCGGTTTTTCACACCACAGATGCTTCCCAGCTTCGAGGATGGCGATGGCCATTTCCGGGTGGAACTGGTTCGGCGTGGTCAGCGAGATGACATCGACGTCGGGATCGTCGACCACCGCGCGCCAGTCACCGGAGGCTTTGGCGAAGCCGAATTCGCTGGCACGCCGTTTGGCAAGGTCCTCGTTGACCTCGCCCAGATGAACCAGCCTTGGCTTGTCCACATCGGAAAAGACGGTACCAACCGCGTTCCAGGCAATGGCGTGGCACTTGCCCATGAAGCCCGTGCCGATAAGACCTACCCCGACCATCCGCTTGCCTCCCTGTGTGCAAAGTTTGTGTGGATGAATTAGTCCATTTTGTCTGCAGATGGAACGCTTGTCTCATTTTTTATGGTGTTCTTGCACAGGCCCGCTATGATGGGGCACAGAGGGAACCAGACGATGAGCCTGGGCGGAGCGACGATGGACGAACGGGTGCCGCGCGATTTCGAGACGCTGCGGGCGACGATCCTGGAGCGGCGCCAGAGCCTGCCGAAACGTATCGCCCAGATCGCCGCCTATGCGCTCGACAACCCAGACGATATCGCCTTCGGCACCGCCGCCAGCATCGCCGCTTCCGCCGGTGTCCAGCCTTCGACGCTGATCCGCTTTGCCCAGCAGCTTGGTTTTGATGGTTTCACCAGCCTGCAGTTGGTGTTTCGCGAGCGTCTGCGCGAGCGCAACTCGTCCTACGATGAAAGGCTGGCGGCATTGCGCGCCAAGGCCGAGGAAGGCGCCGGCCACCGCGCGATTTTCGACGGTTTTGTTGCCGCAGCCAGCACCTCGCTCAACGACATTTCGCGCACGCTGAATGAAGACCATTTCGAAGATGCAATCGCCTTGCTGGCCAAGGCCGAAACCATTTACGTGCTGGCCAAGCGGCGCTCCTACCCGGTCGCCTCCTACATCGCCTACGCATTGGGCAAGCTCAAGATCCGCAACCAGCTGATCGAATCGGCCGCCGGCCTCAATGCGGAGATGATCGGCTTTGCCTCTCCAAGGGACGCCGTCATCGCCATAAGCTTCTCACCCTATGCCCCGGCCACCATCGAGGAGGCGCGCGTCATTTCGGAACAAGGCGTGCCGATCGTGGCGATTACCGACTCCTCCTTTTCGCCGCTCGCCCAGTTCGCCAGGGTCTGGTTCGAGGTCGCCGAGGCCGATTTCGCCGGCTTCCGCTCGCTGTCCGCGACGATGGCCTTGGCCATGGCGCTGACTGTCGCCGTCGGCGAGAAGCGGCGCGACAGCGGCAGGAAGCGCAAGCCTTAGAGCACCTCTATTGCCGTTTCGCCTCCTGCCAAAAGCCGCGCTGCGTCGCGGGCAGGCGGCGATCCGAACTGGCGGGCATACTCCCGGCTGAACTGGGAAGCACTCTCATAGCCGACAGCGAAGGCGACACGCGCCACGTTGCCCGGCTGGGCAATCAGCAGATGGCGGGCTTCCAGCAAGCGGATTTGCTTTTGATACTGGATTGGGCTCATGGCCGTCGCCGCCTTGAAGTGACGATAGAACGCAGCACTACTCATATGGGCGATTTCGGCCAGATCCCCGACCCGGACCGGCTGATGGGGATGCGAGCGGATCCGGGCGATCGCCTGGCCAATCCGGGACAGATGGCCGTCGGCGCGCGCAAGTTCACGAAGCTTTCCGCCTTGCGGGCCTTGCAGGAGCCGAAACAGCATCTCCCGCTCGAGCATGGCCGCGAGCACGGGAATCTCCGCTGGCCGGTCAAGTAGCCGCAGCATTCGACGCAACGCGTCGAGCAGGTCGTCATCAACGGGAGAGGTGGAGAACCTGTCGCCGCCGAGGACCGGCCCGTGCTCAACGAGGAGCGCGGCGACAGCCTGCAGGTCAAGGGTCAAGCCAATGGCCAGATAAGGACGTGCGGCGCTCGCTTCGACTATCTGGCTGATGCTGGGCGTCTCGACAGTGTAGATGAAATAGCTGGCCGGGTCGTAACGAAGAGCCCGGTCGCCGATCAGAACCGTCTTCGCGCCCTGCAATACGAATAAGACCTCCGACCCCCACACACCCGGCAATGGCGCCGTCGCGACTTCGCTGCGGCCGATCGAAACGCGGGGAATCGCCGTTCTTATTCTTCGCCCGCGCGCATGGCGGCCGGCGATTTCGATCAACTCCTGCAGCGGCTCGCTCATTGCGCCAGCATCGCGCATTCGCACCGGCCGCGCAACAGCGTGAGAGGATTAGGCAAGAGCTGGAGAGTTTCCGGCGCGCGGAGCCCGCTGCCTCGCGCCATTTGTGGGTCTTCCACAGCAAACATGGAGACACGATATGACGACATCGAAAACTGCGCTGGTGACCGGCGCCAACAAGGGTATAGGCCGTGAAATCGCCCGGCGAATGGCGACCATGGGCTTCAAGGTCTGGCTCGGCGCCAGGAGCGCCGAACGCGGCATGGCGGCGGCGCAGGCATTGCGTGCCGAAGGCCACGACGTGGAGTGGCTTGAGCTGGACGTCACGAGGGATGACAGTGTGAAGGCGGCAGCCGAGGCGTTCGGGCAGGCCAGCCCCCGCCTTGACGTGCTGGTGAACAACGCCGGCGTCGCCATCAACTACGACCTGCCGCCGAGCCAGCAGCGGATCGCCGATATCCAGGCCACCTACGACGTCAATGTCTTCGGCCCGATCCGCGTGACCCAGGCATTCCTGCCGCTGCTGCTGGCAGCACCTGCTGCGCGGATCGTGATGGTGAGCAGCTCCACCGGCTCCATCGGCCCGGCGCTGGATCCCGCCACCGCGAACCACGCCGTCAATATGATGGGCTACGGCAGCTCCAAGACAGCGTTAAACGCCATCACGGTGGCCTTCGCCAGGGAGCTCGCACCGCAAGGCATCAAGGTCAACGCCGCCGCGCCTGGCTACACTGCCACCGATCTCAACGGCTATAAAGGTCACCGTACGGTGCAGCAGGCGGCCGAGATCGTCATTCACCTGGCGACCTTGGACGCCGATGGCCCGACCGCCGGGTACTTCAACGATGATGGCCCACTTCCTTGGTGAATCAGCTGGTCTCAGTGGTAGACACTTGACGTTCGTCTGACTTCAAAGTTTCTGAACGCGCGAGCCTTGCACAGCACTTTTCAGCCTTGGGAATGCTCGTTCCATATTGACTATGGATTGGAATTATTATTTCATATTGCCGGCGCCACGCTGCCGCTCGCGCGTGTTACCCAAGACAACAAAGCCGATGGGAGGTTCGAATGGGCGAGGCCGTGGAAGCGAAATATTCGCCGCTCGACATCATCACGATCGGCCGCGCTTCCGTCGATCTCTACGGCCAGCAGATCGGCTCGCGCCTTGAGGACATTACTTCCTTTGCCAAGTCGGTCGGCGGCTGTCCGGCCAATATCGCAGTCGGCACTGCCAGACTAGGCCTGCGCTCGGCGCTGCTCACCCGCGTCGGCAATGAGCAGATGGGCCGCTTCATCCGCGAGCAGCTGACCCGCGAGGGCGTTTCGGTCCAAGGCCTCAAGGCCGATCCGGAGCGGCTGACCGCCCTGGTGCTGCTGTCGGTCGAGGATGAAGGCGTCTCGCCGATGATCTTCTATCGCAGCGATTGCGCCGACATGGCGCTTTCGGAAGACGACATCGATGAGGCGTTCATCGCTTCGGCACGCGCGATCGTCGTCACCGGCACGCATTTTTCACGACCCAACAGCGACGCCGCCCAGCGCAAGGCGATCCGTGTCACGAAAGCCAATGGCGGCAAGGTGGTGTTCGACATCGACTACCGCCCCAACCTCTGGGGTCTCGCCGGCCACGCCGAAGGCTTTGAGCGCTATGTGAAATCCGACCGCGTGTCGGCGCGGCTGAAGACGGTGCTGCCCGACTGCGATCTCATCGTCGGCACCGAAGAGGAAATCATGATCGCGTCGGGCGCAGACGATTGCCTGAGCGCGCTGAAAACCATCCGCTCGCTGTCGGCGGCAACCATCGTGCTGAAGCGCGGCGCCATGGGCTGCATCGTCTATGACGGGCCGATCAGTGACGATCTCGAGGACGGTATCGTCGGCAAGGGGTTTCCTATCGAGGTCTACAATGTGCTTGGCGCCGGCGACGCCTTCATGTCGGGCTTCCTGCGCGGCTGGCTCGGCGAGGAAAGCCTGGCGACGGCGGCGACCTGGGCCAATGCCTGCGGGGCATTTGCCGTGTCGCGGCTCCTCTGCGCACCTGAATACCCGACCTTCGAGGAATTGCAGTTCTTCCTGAAAAACGGCAGCAAGCACCTGGCGCTGCGCAAGGACGAGGCGATCAACCACATCCATTGGGCGACCACGCGCCGGCGCGACATCCCCTCGCTGATGGCGTTCGCCTGCGACCACCGCGTCCAGTTGGAGGACGTCGCGGCAAAAGCCGGCGCCGATCCGTCGCGGATCCCGGCTTTCAAGGTGCTGACTGTCAAGGCTGCGGCCAAAGTCGCGGCCGGCCGCGCCGGCTATGGCATGCTGCTCGACGAAAAATACGGACGCGAGGCGATGTTCGAATTCGCCCACCATTCCTTCACCTGGCTCGGCCGGCCGGTCGAGTTGCCGGGTTCGCGGCCGCTTCGCTTCGAGTTCTCGCAAGACATTGGTTCGCAACTGACCGAATGGCCGGTCGACCACTGCATCAAGTGCCTGTGCTTCTATCATCCCGATGATCCGGCGGAGCTGAAGACCGAACAGCAGCAGAAACTGCGCGCTTTGTTCGAGGCCGCGCGGAAAGTGGGCAGAGAACTTCTGGTGGAGATCATCGCCGGCAAGCATGGCAAGCTCGACGACATGACCATCCCGCGCGCGCTCGAGGAACTCTACGCACTCGGCATCAAGCCCGATTGGTGGAAGCTCGAACCGCAGGCATCGCACGGCGCATGGGCAAAGATCGAGGCGGTGATCCTGAAAAACGATCCGTGGTGCCGCGGGATTGTGCTGCTCGGTTTGGAAGCGCCGCAGGACGAGCTGGAAGCGGCCTTTGCCGCCACCGCCAAGGCGCCCATCGTCAAGGGCTTTGCCGTCGGCCGCACCATCTTCATCAACGCGGCCGAACAATGGCTTGCCGGCAAGATGTCGGACGATGAAGCGGTTGCCGACATGGCATCTCGCTTCGAGAGACTGACCGAGGCGTGGCTTGCCGCGCGCGGCCGCAAAGCAGCATAAGAAGGCGCGGCATAAGGACTGCGGAGGAACCGACATGACCAAGACAATCCGCCTGACGATGGCGCAGGCTCTGACCCGCTTTCTTGCTCGACAGATGACCGAGATGGACGGGAAGAAGGTGCCGATCTTCGGCGGCGTCTGGGCGATCTTCGGCCACGGCAATGTCGCCGGCGTCGGCGAGGCGCTGTACCAGGTTCGCGACGAGCTGCCGACCTTCCGTGCCCATAACGAGCAGGCAATGGCGCATGCGGCGATCGCCTATGCCAAAGCCAATTTCCGCCGCCGCTTCATGGCTGCGACCAGTTCGATCGGCCCCGGCGCGCTCAACATGGTGACCGCTGCGGCGCTTGCGCATGTAAACAGGTTGCCTGTCCTGTTTCTGCCCGGCGACGTCTTTGCCAATCGCATTCCCGACCCTGTCCTGCAGCAGGCCGAGGATTTCTCCGACGGCACGGCGACCGTCAATGACTGCCTCCGGCCGGTGTCGCGCTATTTCGACCGCATCACCCGGCCGGAGCAGATCATGCCGGCGCTCAACCGCGCCATGCAGGTGCTGACCGATCCCGCCGAATGCGGCCCGGTGACGCTGGCGCTGTGCCAGGACGTGCAGGCAGAAGCGTATGACTACCCCGAGAGCTTCTTTGCCGAACGAATCTGGCATCAGCGGCGACCGCGTCCGGATCGCCAGGAGCTGGCCGCCGCGGTGGCGGCTCTTAAAGCGGCGAAGAAGCCATTGGTGATTGCCGGCGGCGGCGTACTCTATTCGCAGGCCTCGGGTGAACTGGCCAGACTGGTGCAGGACGCCGGCGTTCCGGTCTGCGAGACGCAAGGCGGCAAATCCTCGCTGCGCGACGATCATGCGCTGAACATGGCGGCGGTCGGCGTCACCGGCACTTCGGCGGCCAACAGGCTGGCCGAAGAGGCCGACGTCGTGCTTGCCGTCGGCACCAGGTTGCAGGACTTCACCACCGGCTCCTGGGCACTGTTCAAGAATGCCGGCAGGACCATTATCGGACTCAACGTCCAGCCCTTCGACGCCGGAAAGCACCAGGCGCTGACGCTGGTCGCCGATGCGGCGGAAGGGCTCGCCGAACTCGGCGAGGCGCTGAAGGGCTGGAAGGCGCCTGCCGCCTGGACCGACAATGCGATCAAGGGCAAAAAGGAGTGGCAGGCGGAGGCGGGCAAGGTGACTGCGTCGACCAATGCCGCCTATCCGTCCGACGCGCAGGTGATCGGCGCCGTACAGCGCGCCATGGGCTCCGGCGTGGTACTGCTCCATGCCGCCGGCGGCTTGCCCGGCGAGTTGCACAAGCTCTGGCAGGCGGGCGCGCCCGGCTCCTACCACGCAGAATACGGGTTCTCGACAATGGGCTATGAAATCGCCGGCGGACTCGGCGTCAAGATGGCCAAGCCGGACGAAGAGGTAGTCGTGATGATCGGCGACGGTTCCTACCTGATGCTCAATTCCGAGATCGCGACCTCTGTGATGCTCGGCCTCAAGCTGACCATCGTGCTGCTCGACAACCGCGGCTATGGCTGCATCAACCGGCTGCAGATGGCGACCGGCGGCGCCAACTTCAACAATCTGCTGAAGGACGCCCGTCACGAAACCTTGCCCGAGATCGACTTCGCCGCGCATGCTGCGAGCATGGGTGCGATTGCCGAAAAAGTGCCATCGATCGCCGGGCTGGAAACGGCGCTGGCGCAAGCGAAGCAGAACACGCGAACGACTGTGCTGGTCATCGACACCGACCCGCTGGTTTCGACCGAGGCGGGTGGAAGCTGGTGGGATGTCGCAGTGCCGGAAGTCTCGGCACGGCCGCAAGTGAATGCGGCGCGCAAGAAATACGAGGAAGCGCTGAGCGGGCGGGTTCTTTGAGCCATCCGCGAACGCGCCTCGAAATGTCCGAAATTGGAGTGACGACTTGAAAACCAAACTGGGCATGTCCCCCATTGCATGGTGGAACGACGATCTTGCCGAACTCAGCGATGATGTGTCGCTGGAGGAGTGTCTGCGCCAGTCGCGCTCGGCTGGCTTTACCGGCATGGAAATGGGCCGCCGCTTTCCCAACGATCCGCAAATCATGCTGCCGATCCTGAAAGAGGCCGACGTGACCCTTTGCGGCGGCTGGTTCTCGGGGACGCTGGTCAATGAAGACATGGCGAAAAACAAGGATCGTATCCAGCCGATGATCGATCTGTTCAAGGCGGTGAATGCGCCCTGCATCGTCTATGGCGAAGTCGGCCGCTCCATCCAGGGCGACCGTTCGAAACCCCTCGCCAGCAAGCCCAGGCTTTCGGACGATGAGATGAAAGCCTACGCGAAGCAGCTCACGCAGTTCGGCGAATGGTGTGCCGAGCAAGGCATGCCGCTCTCCTATCACCATCACATGGCAGCGGTGGTCGAGACCGAGCCAGAGCTCGACGCCTTCATGCGCTATTCGGGAGAAGGCATTCCATTGCTGCTCGACGCGGGTCACCTGGCCTTTGCCGGGGGCGATGTGCTGCGCGCTATTGATAACCACCACCGGCGCATCAACCACGTGCATGTGAAAGACGTGCGCATGGAGGTGATCAACAAGCTGGATCGTAGCAGGCAATCCTTTCTCGATGCGGTGGCGCTTGGTGCCTTCACCGTGCCGGGAGATGGCTCGCTGGACTTTGGCGCCATCGTCCAGAGGCTCGCCGACCATGGCTATGAAGGCTGGTTCGTGGTCGAGGCCGAGCAGGATCCGAAGAAGAACCCGCCGCTCAAGATGGCGCAGGTCGGCTACAAGGAATTGATGCGGGTGATGACAGCGGCCGGCTATACGGTGGAGACACAAGGCTTTCCCAATGCTTGAGGCTCGCGAGGAAGGGCTGATCCGATGCCGGGGGTGATCCGATGAAAGACTCCGAGCACCCGTTTTTCCGGCCGCTGTGGCGGCGCGTTGCCGTTGTCGCGGTCTGCCTGGTCTGGTCGGTGATCGAATTCGCCACCGGCACGCCGTTCTGGGGCGTGATCGCGCTCGGCTTCGCCGGCTATGCTGTCTGGCAATTCTTCTATCTCTACAAGCCGGCTGACGAGGACAAGCCATCGGCGGACGCCAAACCGAAGGAATGACCATGCCTAAGCTGCTCATCAAAGCCAATAAGGGCCACGGCCGCGTCGCTCATGTGACGCCGCAAAACGCCGGCTGGACCTATGTCGGCTTCGATCTGCATCGGCTGAGGCCCGGCGAGAGCGCTTCCGGGCAAACCGCGGATCGTGAGGTCTGCCTGGTGTTCGTCACCGGCAAGGGCAAGGCCAAAGCCGGCGGCAAGGATCTCGGCCTGCTGGGCGAACGCATGTCGCCGTTCGAAGGCAAGCCTTGGTCGGTCTATGTGCCGCAGGGGTCGGAATGGTCGGTGAGCGCCGATACCGATCTCGAACTTGCCGTCTGCTCGGCGCCAGGACTGGGCGGCGGTCTGCCGGTCCGTGTCATCGGGCCCGACGATCTCGGCCAGGAGGTTCGCGGCAAAGGCACCAACACGCGCTATGTCACCAACATCCTGCCGGAAGGCAAGCCGGCCGATTCCTTGCTGGTGGTCGAGGTCGTCACACCCGGCGGCCACACATCGAGCTATCCGCCGCACAAGCACGACCAGGACAATCTGCCGGCTGAATCCTATCTGGAGGAGACCTATTACCACCGTCTCAACCCGCCACAGGGCTTTGCTTTCCAGCGCGTCTACACCGACGCCGACCAGAGCGGTGCTCGTTCGCTCGACGAGGCGATGGCTATCGAGGACGGCGACGTCGTGCTGGTACCCAGGGGTTATCACCCCTGCGCAGCCTGCCACGGCTATGATCTCTATTATCTCAACGTCATGGCCGGACCGAAGCGGACGTGGAAATTCCACAACGCGCCCGAGCACGAATGGCTGATGAAGGCCTGACCACTTCCCTTCGCCCCAACCGCTGGTCCAAGCGAAAAATCGTCGGCTAACGACCCGGCTGTGTGGTTTTGTTACCGAAAACGCCGCAAAGCTTCGTCAATTCGTCATGGAAATCACCTATGGCAGCGGGGCTGACAAGGACTTTCGATGCGCTACGCGATCTATTTCACCCCCCGACAGGACGAACCGCTGGCACGGATCGCCGCCAACTGGCTCGGCCGCGACCCATTCGGTGCCGCCACAAAGCCGGTCGAGGCAGTAGGCGAGTTGTCGGCGGCAGAAGTTGCCTTCCATACCGCTTCGGCGCGCCGCTATGGCTTTCATGCGACGCTGAAGGCGCCCTTTCGACTGGCCTCCAATGAGACGGAAACCTCGCTTCGCGCGGCACTCGACGATTTTGCCGAGGCGACGCCGGTGGTTACGATCCCGCGCCTCGTCGTCAGCCAGATCGACGGCTTCTTCGCGCTGGTGCCGGAAGCACCGCTGCCGTCGCTCAACCGCTTCGCCGATGATGTGGTGCGCGACTTCGACCGCTTTCGCGCGCCGTTGACGGAAGCCGAGATCGAACGGCGCAGCCCCGATTCGCTGAAGCCCGACGAGTTCCGCAATCTCTGCCAATGGGGTTATCCCTATGTGTTCGAGACGTTTCGCTTCCACATGACGCTGTCCGGCCGGGTCTCGTCACAGGAAAGCCCTCGTCTTCGCTTAGCAATCGACAGCCTGTTTGCGGGCGTGCTGCAAAGGCCGGTGCCGGTGGACGCGCTGACGCTGTTTGTGGAAACTGAACCTGGCGCGCCGTTCATGGTGCTGTCCCATCACGCGCTCGGGCGCCGCCCGGCCAGAAGAACTGCCTAATGACTATTTGCTCTAACCGCGTTTGTGCGACGCCAATTGGTCCAGTTGGCTGCAAAATCCTGCAAGGACTGCTTGAAATGACCGCCGAGACTGTTCTTGACAACGCCCGGATCGTGCTAGCCGACCAGATCGTCCAAGGGTCGATCGTGCTGCGCGACGGCGTGATAGCCGACATTGCTCCCGGCGCTGGCCGAACCGGCGAGGACATGGGCGGCGACTTCATCATCCCTGGCCTGGTCGAACTCCACACCGATCATCTCGAAGGCCATTACGCGCCACGGCCGAAAGTGCGCTGGAACCCGATCGCCGCGGTGCTCGCCCATGACGCGCAGGTGGCGACCGCCGGCATCACCACCGTGCTCGACGCCTTGCGCGTCGGCATGGACGAGGATGCGGACCTGACGGCTGCCGACATACGCAAGCTGGCCGACGCGATCGAGGACAGTGTCCAGCAGGACCGGCTCAGGGCCGACCATTTCATCCATCTGCGCTGCGAGGTTTCGGCGCCGGACTGCCTTCCAGCCTTCGCCAATTTCGACGGTGACGAGCGGGTCAGGCTGGCGTCGCTGATGGACCATGCGCCGGGACAGCGGCAATTCGTCGATCTCGAGACCTACGCCTACTACTATCAGCGCAAGCTGAAGCTTACGGATCGCGATTTCCAGAAATTCTGCGAAAAGCGGATGGCTGAATCGGCGAGGAACTCGAGCCCGAACCGCAGCTTCATCGCCGCGGCTTGTCATGAGCGCGGCATCGTGCTCGCCAGCCATGACGACGCGACCGTCGGCCATGTCGACGAAGCGATCGAGCAAGGTGTGCGCGTCGCCGAGTTCCCGACCACCGAGGAGGCAGCAAGGGCTTCGAAAAAGGCAGGGCTCGGCGTATTGATGGGCGCGCCGAACGTCATGCGCGGCGCTTCGCATTCGGGCAATGTCTCGGCCCGCACGCTGGCCGGCGACGGCCTGCTCGATATACTGTCATCGGACTACATTCCGTTCAGCCTGATCCAGTCGGCCTTCTTCCTCGGCGACGTGGTCGAAGGTATCTCGCTGCCGCAGGCTGTGGCCATGGTTTCGAAGAACCCGGCCGAGGCGGTCGGCCTCACCGATCGCGGTGTCATCGAGCCCGGCCGGCGCGCCGATCTGGTTCGCGTGCGCGTCGACGACCATGTCCCGGTCGTCCGCACGGTCTGGCGGCAGGGACGCCGGGTCGCATGATGGTGTCGGCATCGGTCGAGCGTGAATTGTCCGCCGCGGGATTTCCGATCCGCGACGGTGTCTTCGTCGCCGTCGTCGGGCCGAGCGGTGCCGGCAAGGACACGGTGATCGGCTATGCGCGCGCGGTGTTTGCCGGCGAGAGCCGGCTGGAGTTCGTGCGCCGGGTGATCACCCGGCCGAGCGATGCGGCCACCGAGGATCACGATACGCTCGCCGATGCTGCCTTTGTCGAGGCCGAAGCGGATGGCGCCTTCGCCATTTCCTGGGAGGCGCATGGCCTGCACTACGGCATCCCGGCCGAAGTCGACTGGTCGGTCTCCAACGGCCGTGTCGCGATCGCCAACGTCTCGCGCGCGATCATCCCGGCGCTGCGGGAGCGCTACGCCAATCTGGCTGTCGTCGAGATCACGGCTACACCGGATATCCTGGCCGAGCGGCTGGCATTGCGCGGTCGCGAGTCGCGCGGCGAAGTGCTGGCACGGCTGGCGCGCAGTGCCAATGTGGCGCTGTCCGGACCGGGTGTCACCTCGATCGACAATAGCGGCCCTCGTGAAGCCGCCGGCGAGCGCTTCGCCGAGGTGCTGCGCAAGGCCATGGCCTTCTCCGACATGTCGGGCCTTATCTAAAGTAGCGCCCATCCGATGCATTCGGTATGGGCGCTACTTGTCTAACCAATATCTTTGGAAGCCGGTACCCCCTTTTCGGGATTATGGCCTCATGCGGCGTGCCGGTCCCGACCAGCGTGACGAGTATCGGTGGCAGTGGTTGTCGAAGGCTTCACTGGCGCATCCGCTGGTGTATCCAGAACTGCAACGTGATGGCGATACACCATTTCCCAGCCCTTCCAGCCGGTGAACAGCAGTATGCAGACCACTATGAACGACAAGAGCGCACCCCATGGTCGGACCGCGGCTTCGGCGCCTTGGGCATAGCGAAGATAAAAATTGATCAGTACCACAACGACCGCCGTCAGGTTGCCCAGCATGTGATACCAGGCGTCCGACAAGGCGCGAATGCGCGGCTCGTTGAGGAAGTCGATAAAACCGGCTGTCGCGGCGAGAAGGGCCATTACGATGGCTGCCCCGATCAGCCACATCGATGCCCGTGCCCAGAAAGCATCGGCAGTTCCCCAGAAAACCAGGTCGGTGACAAAGGCACCGACAAGAAACGCGACAGGAAAAGGTATCAACATCGGGTGGAGAGGGTGAGTTCCGACCTTTGCGGTACTTACTGGATTCGTGGGCATGGGACGCCTCCGCATAGCAAAGCTTAAATAAACGCTTCGATACGGGTTTCGTTCCAAATGGAGATTAATCTGAACTGCTGTCGCGAAGCTCAGGCCAACTTTTTGATGCCTGCCAATGGCAGTCGGCGCATTTCATCCAGCTATTTTTGCGTCATTCCGCGACAGCACCCGCCACGCCCTTACGGGTAGCTTCCAGCATCCGCCGCCGCGCCCTGAACACGCCCCATTGCTGGTCGACCAGCACGCCGATGAGGATCACCCCGCCCATGACGGCGAAGTTGAGCGAGGACGGGATGCCGAGCAGGTTGACGAGGTTCTGCAGCTCCTGCAGCAGCACCGTGCCGAGCAGGACGCCGATCAGCGAGCCTTCGCCGCCGCGCAGCGAGAAGCCGCCGAGCACCGCTGCCGCGATGGCGTAGAGTTCGTAGAACTGGCCGTGGCTCGCCGGCGAGATCGAGCGTGTGTACATGGCGAAATAGATAGCCGACAGCGCCGTCAGCACGCCGCAGATGACATAGGCGGCTATGACGATGCGGCCGGTGCGGATGCCGGAATATTTTGCCGCTTCCTCGTTCTTGCCGATGGCGTAGAGATAGCGCCCGAATACCGAACGGTGCAGCACCACCCACATGACGACGGCGATGACGATCAGCGCGATGAAACTGTTCGGCACGCCCCAGGACCGCCCCGCCGTCAGGAATTCGAGTTCCGGGAAGTTCTGCCCAAAGGCAAAGCCGGCGGTGCCGTCGGCAGTGTAGAAGCGCGCCACGCCGCGATAGATCAGCAGGCCGCAGAGAGTGACGACAAACGGCTGCAACTTCAGCCGGGTGATCAGCCAGCCATGCATCAGGCCGATGGTGGCGCCGAGCGCGATGATCAGCACGAAGGCGAGAGGCCACTCCATCTCCCGCACGGCGATGAAATCGATGAACAGCGTACCGAGTAGCGCAACCACCGAGCCGACCGACAATTCGATGCCGCCGGTGATGATGACGAAGGCTTGGCCGATCGACAGGATGCCGAACAGCCCGATCAGGTTCGAGGTGTTGGCGAGATTGATCGGCAGCAGGAAGCGCGGGTTGATGATCGCCACCACCGCGCCGACCACCAGGATCAGGATCAGCAGGCCGAGATCTTTCTTGCTCATCGTCTTCTCCCAACGCCTGCGAATTACTTCGGCTGCTTGCCGACCGCCAGCAGCAGCACGTTTTCCTGGCTGAACCGGTCCTTGTCGAGAATGCCGGAGATCTGGCCCTCATGCATGACGGCAATGCGGTCGGAAACGCCGATCACCTCCTCCATGTCGCTGGAGATCATCAGCACGGCGACCCCGGCATCGGCCAGCGCCCGCATCAGCCCGTAGATCTCGGCCTTGGCGCCTATATCGATACCGCGTGTCGGCTCATCGAGGATCATCACCTTCGGCTTCATCGCCAGCCATTTGGCCAGCACGACCTTTTGCTGGTTGCCGCCCGACAGCGTGCCGGTGCGCGTCTGCACGGAGGGCGCCCTGATGCCGAGATCGGTCTTCTGTTTCTCGGCGGTGGCGGTCTCGGCGCTGGCCGAGACCAGCGAGCGCCGCGAATGCGCCGGCAGATTGGGCAGCGAGATGTTCTGGGCAATCGACAGGTCGAGCAGGATGCCGGTCAGCTTGCGGTCTTCCGGGACGAGGAAAATCCCGTTGGCCACTGCGTCGGCGGCCGAACCAAGAACCAGGTCTTTTCCGTCAAGCTGGAACGAGCCGCCAAAGCTCCTGTCGATGCCGAACAGCACGCGCGCCAGTTCCGTCCGGCCGGAGCCGACGAGGCCGGCCAGGCCGAGGATCTCGCCATGCCTCACATCGAGGTCGACGGGCCGGTCAGGATAGGCGGCGGTGCGAATGGCCTTGACCGACAGCGCGACGGAGCCCGGCGGGCGCGCCGATTCTGCGGCCTTCTCGCGCTCCTTCAGCATGCGGCCGATCATCAGCTTGACCATCTGGTCATGATTGATGGCGCTCTTCGGCAAGGTTCCGGCGAGCATTCCGTCCCTGAGCACGACGACGCGATCGGCGACGCGCTCGACCTCGTGAAGGCGGTGCGAGATGAAAATGACACCGATGCCGTCTGCCTTCAGCGCCTTGATGACACCGAGCAGCTTGTCGGTTTCGGCGATCGGCAGGCTGGACGTCGGTTCGTCGAGGATAACCAACCGTGCCTTGATCGACAGCGCCTTGGCGATCTCGACCATTTGCTGCTGCGCCAGCGACAGCGCCGACACCGGCGTATCGGCCGAGAAATTGGCGCCCACGCGTTTGAGCAGCGGCGCCGCCTGCGCTCGCAGCCTGGCGCGGTCGACGAGCTTGAGCGGCCCGGCGCGCAGCGGTTCGCGGCCGAAGAAGATATTGGCGGCCACGTCGAGGTTTTCGAACAGGTTGAGTTCCTGGTGGACGAAAGCGATGCCCGAGCCGATGCTGGCCTCGACAGTCAGCCCGTCATGGGCGACGCCATCGACGGTGATGGTGCCGGTGTCCGGCCTGGTCACGCCACCGAGGATCTTCATCAGCGTCGATTTGCCGGCGCCGTTTTCGCCGACCAGGCCAATGACCTCGCCGGGCCTGACCTCCATCGAGAATCCGTCCAGCGCAACGACGCCGGGATAGGTCTTGCGCACACCGTTGAGGCTCAGGAACGGAGCGTCCGCAGATGCAACGATGGATGGGTCGGAATAATTCATCACGCCTGACAGCAGCCGGTGAGCCATTTGGCCTCAGACTGACGAGCCGCGCGAGGCCCGTCAATAGAACGCCGGCTCAAGGCGAACCTTGAGCCGGCGCAACCTAATTCGCTCAGTTTCCAGACATCGCCTTGAGGCTGGCGGCGTAGGCGTCGACATCGTCCTTGCCGATGATCTTGGTCGGGATGATGATCAGGCCATCGGCGGGAATGCCCGACTTGTCGCCCTCGAGATAGGCAGCCATCAGCTTCATGCCCTGATAGGCCCATTCGAAGGGCTGCTGCACGACGGTGGCGGCGACGGTGCCTTCCTTGACGCCGCCCAGTGTGATCGGATCGTCGTCGAAGCCGACGACGGTGATCTGGCCGAGCTTGCCGGCATCGCGCAGCGCTTCATAGATGCGCGGCGTGTTGTAGGAATAGAAGCCGACCATGCAGGTGACGTCGGGGCTGGCGACCAGCGCGTCCTCGACGTTCTTCTTGGCGCGAGCCTGATCGATGTCGTCGCCACGCACGTCGACCAATTCGATCTTGGTGCCGGCGAGACCTTCCTTCATGCCCTGGATGCGCTCCTTGGCGTTGTCGGCGCCGAGCAGGCCGACGAAGCCGAGGCACTTGCCGCCGTCAGGCATTGCCTTCTTGGCGATCTCCGCCGCCTGCTTGCCGGCATCGACATTGGACGAGCCGATATAGGCGACACGCTTGGTCTGCGGCGCGTCGCTGTCGGTGGTGAACAACGCCGTTTCCGAGGCGATCTTGTTCAGCCCGTCGGTCGACGTCTTGGGATCGACGGCCGAGACCATGATCGCCTTCACGCCGGCCGTCACCAGATCGTCCATCAGGCGCTGCTGGATGGCGACCGAGGACTGCTCCGGATATTTGAGTTCCAGTTTGTAGTTGGGCAGTTCGCCTTGAGCCTTCTTTACGCCGGCTTCCGCCGCCTTCCAGAAATCGGAAGCGCCGTTGACGACGAAGGCCAGTGTCGGCTTGTCGTCGGCCCGCGCAATTGCGCCGGCGGACAGGCCGAGCAGCAGGGCCGCAGCGGCGACGGACGCATTTCGTATCACAGATTTCATATTCAACCTCCCATGTTGACTCAGTAATTTTCGCTGATGATGAACGTGCCGGCGCGGCTTGGACGCCCTCCTCCTCAAGGGTTTCCGGCAGCGAAGAACGACGCCATTCCAGCCGCGATCGTCGACTTTAGAGACTCATTCGCCGTTCGTAAATAGTCCGATTTGTCTGACATTTCCCGGAGCGGCAGGCAAGCTTCGGCTGACGGGAACCGTCCGATACCAGGCTGGCTGCGTTCCGAACATGCGCGGTCCGACGTCGTCCGGGCATGATGGATTGACGTTATAGGGATGCCGGATATTAGTAAAGAGTATTAGTTTGGTCGAGATTCTCGCCACAAAGGAGAGAGGCCTCCCCAGTCGCAACCGTTTTGAACCGGGGACTACATCGCCCAAGAAGGGTCGATTATATCTATTAGTAGCGCTTCGCCCTATAAACGCGAGATTCGAGGTACCAACGACATGAACGAACCACTGCGTGATCCCGTCCTTGAGGGTACCAGGCGGCGCAAGCCGTCCGGGAAAAACCCCAAGGGCCGCGTCACCATGACCGACATCGCCAGGGTCGCCGGCTGTTCGCAGGCGACGGTCTCGTTCGTCCTCAACAACACGCCGGGCATCAGGCTGTCGCAGCAAACCCGAGAGCGGGTGATCGAGACGGCGCGAACGCTGGGCTATTCGCCGCCGGTGTTTTCTGCCTTGCGAGCCCCGGTTGCCGCATTCGACGGGCTGGATGGCGTGATCGGCTTCGCCGTCGACCAGTTGGCGACCAGCCCGGAGGCGGTCGTCGCCATTGAAGGGGCGCGGCAAGCGTCGTGGAACGCCGGCAATGTAGTGTTGGTGGCGCAGACCATGGGCGACGAGGTGATGGAGCCCCGGGCCATTGCGGCACTGACCAAGCGGGGCATTTCGGCGCTGATCTACATGACCATCTTCACCCGCGAGATCGTCGCGCCGGACTATCTCTACGGCCTCGACATTCCGGTCATCCTGCTCAACTGCTACACCGCCGACTATGCCTTCCCCGCCGTGGTGCCGAGCGAGATCGCCGGCGGCCAGAGCTCGACCCGGCACCTGATCAGCTATGGCCATCGCCGTATCGCCACCATCACCGGCGAGCCCTGGATGCAGGCGGCACAGGACCGGCTGAAAGGTTACCGCCGGGCGCTGGCGACGGCCGACATCCCGTTCGACCCGGCGCTGGTCGTCGAAGGCGATTGGTCAGCGAGCGCCGGCTATGCCGCGACCGTCAAGCTCTTGGCGCTGAAGGACCGGCCGACCGCCATCTTCTGCCAGAACGACCGGACCGCGATCGGCTGCTACGAGGCGCTGAAGGAGGCCGGCCTGCACATCCCCGGAGATATTTCGGTGGTCGGCTATGACGACGAGGAGATCGCGCGGCATCTGTTCCCGCCGCTGACGACGTCGATCCTGCCGCATATGGCGATGGGACAATGGGCGATCGAGCAGTTGGAAGTCCCCGCTGCTCCCGGTCGCGGCCGGAGCCGCTATCCCGTAACCAAGCTCGAATGCCCGCTGGTGGAGCGGGAGTCGGTTGGCGCTGTGGCGGGCTGAGCGCCGGCGATCGACAATGGCACAGGCTTGACATCAGGCCCGGCATATACCCGATTGATTTCATGCGATTGCAAAACTGCTACAATTTTCAGGACTTCCGCCGGCTGGCAAAACAGCGCCTGCCAGGCCCGATCTTCAACTATATCGATGGCGGCGCGGACGACGAGACGACGCTGCGGCGCAACACGGCGGCTTTCGAGGACTGCGATCTCGTCCCCAACGTCCTTGCCGGCGTTGGACAGGTCGACATGTCGGTCACCGTCATGGGCCAGAAGCTGGCGATGCCGGTCTATTGTTCGCCGACGGCTCTCCAGCGGCTGTTTCACCATAGCGGCGAGCGCGCCGTCGCCGCGGCGGCGGAGAAGTTCGGCACGATGTTCGGCGTCTCGTCGCTCGGCACGGTCAGCCTGGAGGAAGTGCGCCAGCACAGGACGCCACAGGTCTATCAGTTCTATTTCCACAGGGATCGCGGCCTGAACCACGCCATGATGGAGCGCGCCAAGGCGTCCGGCGTCGAGGTGATGATGCTGACGGTCGACAGCGTCACCGGCGGCAACCGCGAGCGTGACCTGCGGACCGGCTTTTCCATCCCCTTTCGGCTTACGCTCGGCGGCATGATGCAGTTCGCGATCAAGCCGAGATGGGCCATCGACTATTTGACCCACGAAAAGTTCAGCCTGCCGCAGTTGGACGGCCATATCGATCTCGGCGGCGGAGCGCTTTCCATCAGCCGCTATTTCACGGAGATCCTCGACCCGTCGCTGGATTGGAAGGACGTCGAAGACATGGTCCGCTTCTGGAACGGACAGTTCTGCCTGAAGGGGATCATGAGCGTCGCCGATGCCAGAAAGGCGGTCGACATCGGCTGCAGCGGCATCGTTCTGTCAAATCATGGCGGCAGGCAGCTGGACGGCTCGCGCAGCCCCTTCGACCAGCTGTCCGAGATCGTCGACGCGGTGGGCGACAAGATAGACGTGATCATCGACAGCGGCGTCCAGCGCGGCACGCATGTGCTGAAAGCCCTGTCGCTGGGCGCCAAGGCCGTCGGCGTCGGGCGGTATTATCTGTTCCCGTTGGCAGCCGCCGGACAGGCCGGCGTCGAACGGGCGCTCGGCTTGATGCGAACCGAGATCGAACGCGGCATGCGGCTGATGGGATGCAGGTCGGTGGCAGAGCTTTCCAGGGAAAATGTGCGGTTTAGGTGAGGGAGCCGGGACGCACAGCATAAGCTTTTCGAAGTGCGAACCCTATACCGAACTGCCGCCCGTTTCGAAGACGGCCTCGCCGGAAACAGCATCCGTATGTCCGCCCTCAATTTGCTGCAACATATGCCGGAACCGATCAAGATTGCCCAGCATTTTGGGCCGGGCATCGACCATGTGCTGGAAAGTGTCCCATTCTCCAATCGAGAAGAAGGCGCCATCTTCCGATTTGACGAGAGCCATCTTTCGTAATCCCTCGAAATTGCGCGGAGCGCTGCTGAACAGTTCGACGAACTCGTCTTCATGACCAGGCTTGATCCGGAAGCGGACGCTGTTGAATGCCGTCATGTACGTTCCCTCGTGAAAGAACTGAAAAACCTCGAATATGCAAAAGCCCTAACGCAACTCGAACCCTTCGAACAGGTGTACACGAAAATCGGAAGGTTGGCTTCAGTCATCTCAGGCCGAAAGCCCCCGTTTCTGGCGCTGTTTTAGCAGGAAGAGGACGACGCTCGATCTCACTTGATGCGCCCTTCCGACCGGCAATGAAACGCGCTGTTAACGCCGTTCGCGGGTGACAGGATGTTGGCCGCAGTTCGAATGTATAGTCTGCGTCTCGCCGTCAGTTGTGGAGGCGAAAATGAATTTGCTTCGGATTGCGCTCTTGTGCACGGCCATGATCGACCTTGGAATGCCGGCCGTTCGCGCTGAGGATCGGCCTGTGCCGCCGAACAATAAAGCCGCAGCGCAGCCGCCCGTTCATTGTGAAGGCCAAAATTGTCTCCCGCCGGCGAAAGATCCCGTGCAGGAATGCACTGGCCAGGATTGCACGCCAGCTCCGCCGACTGAACCGGGCCTGGAGATCAAGCAGGCCGACTGAGCAGCATTAGCTGACGATCCCCTTTTTGGCATGGTAGCGCTCACGTCTCGCGACCTTCCGACGACCGGCGCCGGTTATTGTCGGACGGCTGTGAGCTCACCGCGCCCGAGAGGTCCCCTGAGGCGGGCCGTGCATTGGATTGATGGCGCGCCGGACAGGATGAAACTGGGAACCTCTATGTTATTGTAGTGCCTATATAATTTCCGAAGCAGCGTCCGCCTTGCGCCAGGAGCCTACCTTGACGGATTGTCAGTTTTCGACTCGTTCCAGAAGTTCGGGTGCGAGCGCACTATGGCGCAAGGCGGCCGCATTGCCGACCTTCCGCCCCCGATATTCCTTGCGAAGGATGATCCTACTTTGAGGGCAACCATCGCCCATGACACAAAGGCTTCAACGTAGCGGCCCAGTCGGTCTTCTGCGGGGTCGCGCACGGACAGCCGTTCACTCCGGCAACCCGGCGAACCGCATGTGTTCGATCCAGCGGTCGAGGCTTCCGGGCGCGGTCCATATCTTCTCCCACTCCCTGCGTTGTTTGCTGATGGACTCGCCGGGCGAGTTCTGGAGGAAAACCCCTAGCGCTTCCTTTGCCTCCCGCTTGTTTCCCAGACAAGCGTGGATCCCCGCAAGCATTCGGTGTGCGCCGCTCGGGATTCTGGACATTTTCCGCATCGCCGTCAGCGCTGCCCGGCAATCGTTCTTTTCCCAGAGCGCCCAGCCCATCTGCCAGTGGAACCAGTCAGGGTGGAAAGGATCGATGCCCTTGGCCCGCTCGATCCGATCGATCGCTTCGTCCGTGCGGCCAACATAGAGCAGCACGTCCGTACTGTGGACGAGGATATTCGAATCACTGGGATTCAGGGCGATCGCCTGATCGTACCGGGCAAGGGCCTGCCCGATCTCGCCAGCTTCGGTGTGGATGCTGGAGCGGACATTATGCGTCTCGGCGTCGTCCGGAGCAAGCAGGATGGCCTTGTCGGCGTACACGGCGGCGCGTTTCAACACCTCATCCCGGTTATACTCCTGCTCGTGCCACCCGAACACCGCGGCATTGCGATAGGACCAGGCCAGCCCGATATAGCCGAACTGGGCGTTCGGATCCGCTTCGAGCGCTTTGAGGCTCAACTGCCGTAGCAACGCGTTCCCCGCAGCAGAGAAGTCCTTTTTGACCTCGACCTTCCCCATCAGGTAATAGCGGAGCGCGCTGACCTGCGCGGCATCGCTCTTTGGCAAGGGTCTCTGGATCCTCTGTCCGACCCGATCCGCAAGCGTGCGGATGATCTCCTCCTGGACGACGAAAAGATCGCCAATCTCCCGGTTGTAGGTGTTGGCCCAGAGATGCGATCCGTCATGCGCATTCAGCAATTGTGCGGTCACTTTCAGCCGGTCTCCGATCTTCTGCTGGCTGCCTTCGAGCAGGTAGTCGACGCCGAGTTCATCTCCAATCTGCCTGGCGTCGACCGGCTGGTCGCGGTACCTGAAACTCGAGTTCCGGGCGATGACGGCATAAGTCTTGCTCCGCGCAAGCTCGGTGATGATCCCCTCGGCGACGGCATCGCTGAGATATCCCACGTCCGCGCCGGTACTCATGTCGTCGAAGGGAAGGATTGCAATCCTGGGCATGTCCCTCGAACGAACCGGGGCGGCACGCCATATTTCCGCGCCGAAATACGCGCCGATCGCTGCCGCAACGAGGACGAGTGCAGCAAGAATGAAGCCGCGTTGCGAAAATCGTGTCCTGGCGCGTTCCGTGCCGGCTGCGGCGTTTGGGTCCGCCGCGTCCGATGCATCGGCATTCAGCCGGTAGCCTCGCTTGGGGAAGGTTTCCACGATCACATGCCCGTCGTCCCCGAATGCGCGGCGAATATCGGCAATGCATTGGGTAAGGCTGTCGTCGGTTACGAAGGTATCGGGCCAAACCGCCTGCATCAGCACATCTTTGGACACAATCTCGCCCGGTCGCGCCGCGAGCGCATAGAGCACTTCGGCGGACTGGCTGCGGAGATCGACCGCTTTGCCTTCAACCGTTCGAAGTTCGTTGCTTTTGGTCAGGAAAACAAAACCGCCAAACGTGATCGTTTCGGCAGATTTCGGGTCAATTTCAGGAGCCTTTCGGGACATTTCACCCTCATGGCGCGCTCCCTAGCCTAGCCCATTCGGCCGCCGCATCCAAGCGATCCTGGCGGTGCTGGATTGGACAGGAGGCTGACATGAAACGGACCAGGTTCATCATCGCTCTCGCTCTCCTTTTGACAGCGCAAACGGCTGCAAAAGCGGACTCCCTTATTGTGAATGCAACCGCGCATGTTATTTCGCTTACATTTGCAAATGGCCGTATCGAAGAACGCCGAGAACAGAAACCCTTCGATACATACGCCCTCTGTCTCGCATGGAAACATCAGAACGAATTCCTTCCGCCGCATCCGCCTGCTTTTATTTCTTTCGTATATTGTACGCAAACAGAGGCGACGCTCGCATCATCCTGAGCACGAATGACTGAGGCGACGTTTCGCGGGGAGACGCGAATGTTTGGTACGAGCTGAGGCGGCGCCCCGGCGAAGAACCGCAAGATTCCAGAAATTTGGATCCTGCCCACGCGCATCATGGAATGTCAGTTTTTGTCCTCAATCCCGGCACAGATAAGATTCCTGCTACTTCCGCTCTCCACCCGTTGGCGACCTTGAAAGCCGAGGCGAGAATAGCCGGACTGGGCAACAGCGAACTGATGTACCCGGTTTTGTTCTGGGCCTGGAAGACCTCCCATGTCAAATCAGTGAATTACGAGTGGCGCGCCCGAAGAGATTCGAACTCCTGACCCCCAGATTCGTAGTCTGGTGCTCTATCCAGCTGAGCTACGGGCGCGCAACAGGCCATGCTTGGCATAGCCCCGCGATCCGATCCTGGCGACCGGCCGCGATGTGAGCTGTTCCCTAGCGACTGAATTTGCGAAAAGCAAGCCGATCCTAGCCAAAAGTTTTGCAGTCATGCTCTGCCGTCATGCGCCGGCCGGCGAAGGCAAGGCCGCGTCACGCGGCGGCCGAGCCGACAGGTCCGAGTCTTGGATCGGTCATTTGCCAATCGGAACGGTCCGTAACGAAACGAGCCGTTGCACGGCGGCCGAGCCCATGGCTGGTAGTCTCGGACCAACCCTTTGCGAATTGAAACGATCCGTAACGAAACGGTTCGTTACGCCGGGCGGCGCAGCCCGTTGCGGGCCTGGTCGAGCCGGACCGGCTGGTCGGGAATGGTGACCGCGAATGTGGTGCGCCCGCCGATCGATTCGACCAGCTCCACCGTGCCGCCATGGGCGCGGATCAATTCATGGGCGATCGCCAGGCCAAGGCCGGTGCCGCCGCTGCGGGCCGAGCCGCGAAATGCCGCGAACAGGTTTTCTCGCGCCTTTGGCGGCAGGCCGGGGCCGGTGTCGGTGACGACGATGCGGCTGACGCTGCCGATGCGCTCGGCCGATATGGTCAGGCGGCGCACCACGGCGCTCTCGGTGTCCGCCGCCATCGCCTGCACGGCGTTGCGGCTGAGATTGGTGAGCACGCGGAACAGCTGGTCGGAATCGGCATCGACCTCGAGCACCGGGTCGACGGCGTTGACGAATTCGATGCCGCATTCGATGTCGAGCAGACCCTGGACATCTTCGACCAGCTGGCGCAGCCGCAGCCTGCGGCGCGACGGCGGCGGCTCCTGGGTGCGGCCATAGGCCAGCACGCCCTCCGAATAGGACACCGCACGGTCGAGCGCGCGCAGCAGTTTTGGCGCGAAGGCCTGCACGGTCGGGTCCTTGACCTGGCGCAGGCGGTCCGACATCAGCTGCGCCGAGGCGAGGATGTTGCGCATGTCGTGGTTGATCTTCGACACGGCCAGGCCGAGATCTGCCAGGTGCTTCTGCTCGGTCAGCATCTTCTGCAGCCGCTCCTGCATCTGCGACAGTTCGCGTTCGGCGACGCCGATCTCGTCGGCCCGGGCGGCGGGGTGAATGATGCGGCCGGGATCGTCGGGAGCCTCGGAAAAGGACAGCATCGAGCGTGTCATCGTCCTGATCGGGCCGATCATGATCAGGTCTATCGCGGCATAGACCAGCATGGCGGTGAACAGCGAGATCAGCAGCGAGACGAAGGCGACGTTGCGCGAATAAATCAGCATGGCATTGCGCAGGCGGTGGTCGGGCATGATCAGCTCGAATTCCTTGTCGCTGTCGCCGACCGGCCCGAAAACGCGCAGCATGCGGTTGCCGCCGAAGAACAGCGTGTCCAGCGCGCCGGTCATGCCCTTGATCATGCCGACATTGGCGATATCGATATGCTCGTCGACCTGCGGCGGCATTTCGGCCACGACCAGAAGCCGCGAGACGCCGCCGTCGCGCACGGCGATCGCCTTGGCGCCGATCGCCATCAGTACGTCGTTCTGGGCGGCACGCGACAGCGAGGCAGGTTCGCCCTGCACCAGGACGATGGAAACCGCGGCGGCGGTGCTCAGCCTTTCCTTCAGCCAGCTCAGCCTGTAGCTGGCGATCCAGGGCACGAAGATGAGGATTTCGGCCAAGAGCACGAAGACGATGGTGAGCAGCAGCAGCTTCGTCGACAGGCCGCGCGCCAGCGGCACCCTGCGGGTGGCGGCCTTCGCCTGGGCGATGCTTTCGTCGGTTGCTGGGACTTCACTCATGCTCGTCGTCACGGCTGCCTGTCATCACGGCTGCTTGTCTTAAGGACTGCTCGTCTTCACGATCGCTTGATCGAGCAAGATTAGGCGATTGCGGCTTTTTTGCCAAATTCATCCTTGGTCGAAGCCGGAAAGAGGCCGCAAGGACTTCCCTGCCAGTCCGACAACGCCGGCCCGACAGGCTGGATTGACTTCCAAAACCCTTCTTTCTATAAGCCCGCTCACGCTCGGGCCATTCGTCCCGGCGCGGTTTCGATCGCGCCAAAACCGGCCCGGCAAAGCTCCTGTTACAAAGTGACAGAATCAAGAAGGGCCGCACCCCGCGGTATTTAAACAAATGAAGCGTACTTACCAGCCGTCCAAACTCGTTCGCAAACGCAGGCACGGCTTCCGTGCCCGCATGGCCACCAAGGGTGGCCGCGGCGTCGTCGCAGCCCGCCGCAACCGCGGCCGCAAGCGTCTCAGCGCCTGAGCACCAAGCGAGAGACAAGATCGTTGCCCGCAACCGGCAAGCCAACGGGTGCCCATCCCAAGCGGCTTCTGAAGCGCGCGGAATTCCTGGCCGTCCGTCGTGGTGAAAAGCGCCGCGGGCGGCTTTTCCTCGTCGAGGTCCTGGGCCGCGGCGACGGCGAGGCGCCGCGCGTCGGCTATACCGTCACCAAGAAGGTCGGCAACGCCGTCGTTCGCAACCGCATCCGGCGGCGGCTGAGAGAGGCCGTGCGCACGCATGCCGCGGATGACATGGCGCCGGGCAATGATTATGTCATCGTCGGGCGCGAAGACGTGCTTACGACTCCGTTCGGCCAGTTGAAGGCCGAACTCTCCCGCAGATTGCGTGGAACACGATAGGCCAAGGGCTTCGATGGAAAACAACCGCAACTTCTTCATCACCATCGCACTGTCGGTGCTGATCCTGGCGCTTTGGCAATATTTCTACGTGATGCCGCGCAGCGAGATGCAGCGCGAAGCCGCCCGCATCGAAGAACAGCGCGTGGCGGAGCAGAAGAAGGCTGCCCAAGGCACCGCTCCCGGCGCGAGCGAAACGCCGGTGCAGCCGGGCGCCATTCCGAGCGCGCCCGGCGGCGACGCGGTGACGCCGGCCGGCCGCGAGCAGGCGATTGCTTCGACGAAGCGCGTCAAGATCGACACGCCGAGCCTCGAAGGTTCGATCAACCTCACCGGCGCGCGCCTCGACGATCTCCGGCTCAAGCATTACAGGGAGACGGTCGACAAGACCTCGCCCGAGATCGCGTTGCTCAACCCGGCGTCCCTGCCAAACGGCTATTTCGCCGAGATCGGCTTTTCCGGCACGCCGGATGTGGGCAGGCTGCCCGGCCCCGACACGGTCTGGCAGACCGACGGCAATGCGACGCTGACACCAGCGACGCCGGTCACGCTGACGTTCACCAACGACAAGGGCCTGGTTTTCAAGCGCACCTTCTCGGTCGACAGCCAATATATGTTCACCGTATCCGACACGGTCCAGAACGGCGGCTCGGCACCCGCGACGTTGTCGAACTATGGCCGCGTCACCCGCTTCGACAAGCCGGCTATCGCCAGCACCTATGTGCTGCACGAGGGCCTGATCGGCGTTACCGGAAGCGAGGGCCTGCAGGAATACAAATACTCCAGCGTCGAATCGGACAAGGAGTACAAACCAGGCAAGTCGAGCGACGGCTGGCTCGGCATCACCGATAAATACTGGGCGGTGACCCTGGTGCCGCCGAGCGGCCGCGAATTTCAGCCCAAATTCTCTTATTTCGAGTTCAAAAGCGGACCCCACCCGCATAGCTACCAGTCCGATTTCCTGTCCGATCCGGTCACAATCGCTCCCGGGCAATCGACGACCGTGGAGTCGGAGATATTCGCCGGCGCCAAGGAAGTTTCGACGATCAACGCTTATGAAAAGGACCGTCATATTCGCCAGTTCGACCTGCTGATCGACTGGGGCTGGTTCTATTTCATCACCAAGCCGATGTTCTGGCTGATCGACACGCTCTACAAATTCTTCGGCAATTTCGGCCTGGCGATCCTCGCCACCACCGTCATCGTCAAGGCGCTGTTCTTCCCGCTCGCCAACAAGTCCTATGCGTCGATGGCGAACATGAAGAAGGTGCAGCCCAAGATGCTCGAGATCCGCGAGAAATACGCGGACGACAAGATGAAGCAGCAGCAGGCGATGATGGAGCTGTACAAGACCGAGAAGATCAATCCGCTCGCCGGCTGCTGGCCGGTGGCGTTGCAGATCCCGGTCTTCTTCTCGCTCTACAAGGTGCTCTACATCACCATCGAGATGCGGCACGCGCCGTTTTTCGGCTGGATCCAGGATCTGGCGGCGCCGGACCCGACATCGATCTTCAACCTGTTCGGGCTGATCCCGATCACCTTGCCGCACATGCTGATGATCGGCGTCTGGCCGCTGATCATGGGCGTGACGATGTTCCTGCAGATGCGCATGAACCCGACGCCGCCGGACCCGACGCAGGCGGCGATCTTCACCTGGATGCCCGTGATCTTCACCTTCATGATGGCGGGTTTTCCGGCTGGTCTCGTTATCTACTGGGCCTGGAACAACACGCTGTCGATCCTGCAGCAGGGCGTGATCATGAAGCGGCAGGGTGCCAAGATCGAATTGTGGGACAATCTGGTCGCGCTGTTCCGCAAGAAACCGTCGCCGGCGGAATAGCCGGCGCTCCGATGATGCGAAACCAGAAAGCCCCGGTTCGTCCGGGGCTTTTTGTACAGGCTGGCGGTCTGGATTAAGCGATTGGTACGGCCGGGCGGATCGCGCTATTTTGACCTGGCTGGCAGTTGCCCGACGGAGCTCGATATGACCGGACCCAATCCATCGATCAAGCATCCGATCCCGTTGCACACGCGCGTCGGCTTTCTGAAACCGCTGGTAACGGCGCCGAACATCGAGATCGGCGATTTCACCTACTATGACGACCCTGACGGGCCCGACAAATTCGCCGAAAAATGCGTGCTGCATCATTACCCGTTCATCGGCGACAGGCTGGTCATCGGCAAGTTCTGCGCCATTGCCGAAGGCGCGCGCTTCATCATGAACGGCGCCAATCACGCCATGTCCGGTTTTTCGACCTATCCGTTCAACATCTTCGGTCACGGCTGGGAGGAAGGCTTCGACCCGGCGACATGGTCGAAGGAGGTCCGCGGCGACACGATCGTCGGCAATGATGTCTGGATCGGCATGGAAGCGGTGATGCTGCCGGGCGTGAAGATCGGCGACGGCGCCATTGTCGCGGCAAAGTCGGTGGTGACGCACGATGTGCCGGCCTATGCGATCGTCGCCGGCAATCCGGCCAAGGTGGTAAAGATGCGCTTCGACGACAGGACCATCCGGCGGCTGCTGGCGCTGGCGTGGTGGCACTGGCCGGTGGAAAAGATCAGCCGCAATCTCGATGCTATTCGTGGCAGCAACATTTTTCTTCTGGAGGCAGCGGTTTGAACGCGTTGAACAAGACCACGATCGGCATCGAATTGTTCACGCGAGCCTGGATATTCATCCGCGGCGTGCCTGCGATGAAATTCCTGCCGCCGGAGGGTCCGCCCGAGATCGCCTTTGCCGGCCGCTCCAATGTCGGCAAATCGTCGCTGATCAACGCGCTGGTCAACCAGAAGGGGCTGGCGCGCACCTCCAACACACCGGGCCGCACGCAAGAACTCAACTATTTCGTGCCGGGCGGATTTTCGGGAGAAGGCGCCGACCTGCCGCCGATGGCGCTGGTCGACATGCCGGGCTATGGCTACGCCACGGCGCCGAAGGAAAAGGTCGACGAGTGGACGAAGCTCGTGTTCGACTATCTGAAGGGCCGGGTGACGCTCAAGCGCGTCTACGTGCTGATCGATGCCCGCCATGGCATCAAGGCCAAGGACGACGAGGTGCTGTCGCTGCTCGACAAGGCGGCGGTGTCGTATCAGATCGTGCTGACCAAGACCGACAAGATCAAGGCGGCGGGGGTACCGCGACTGGTCGAGGAAACGCTCCAGAAGATCAAGAAACGCCCGGCGGCATTTCCCTTCGTGCTCGCCACGTCGTCGGAAAAGAGCGAGGGCCTCGAAGAACTGCGTGCGGCGATCGTGCTCGCCGCCAATGGCGGATAGGCAACGGACTCCGACGGCTGGTCAGGCGGGACTGGAGGCCCGTTCCTGCTCTGCAAGCTGTTCTGTGCCGTAGGCCTTCAGGAACACGTCGACGCCCGACCTGACGATATGTTCGATCTCGGCCACACTTGGCGCCTTGGTGCGATAGGCGAATATGCACTGGCGGAAAAGACCGGCTAGGCACAGTTCGGTGAACTGATAGGCGGCAAGCTCGACGTCGTCGATCGTCAGCAGACCGCGTTCGATAGCCATGTTGAGGAAAACGACAACCCTGTCATGGCCGCGCTTCGGCCCGCGTTCGTAAAATCGCGCGCCAAGCTCCGGAATCCGTTCCGACGCACCGATCACCGTCCGCTGCGCCAGGATGACCCTAGCCGAAGTGATCTTCATGGATAGTACGATGCCGAACTTCACCAGCGTCTCGCGAAGGTCGCCGATCTGGTCGAGCACCTCATACATGTTCTTGAAGATCGTGCCGCGTTCTTCCTCGATCAGCGCTTCGAACAGCTCTTCCTTGTTGGCGAAGTAGACATAGATCGTGCCCTTGGACACGCCGGCCTCGCGCGTAATGTCGTTCATCGACGCGGCTTCGAAGCCCTTGTCGATGAAGACACGGCGCGCACCCTCGATGATCTGGCTGCGCTTGACCGGGTCTTGCCCCGCGGCCGGGCGGCCGCGCGGCAGGCTGTCCAGCAGATCGCACTGCTCCTTGCCAGCGCTGGACAATGGGCCTGAATCAGACAAAGGAGCGGCCTTGGGGGCTTCGGCCATAATATCACACCTCGTAAAATAATTCGAACCATCCGGTTCGATTGCTCTTGATATGGGCCTGTTTAAGCGCTAAGTCAACGTCGAGATCGAACCGAACGGTTCAGTCTGACAACATTCAGCGCCAGTTAATTTAGAGAGATATCATGTCCTCGAACGCGCCCACCAGTGCCGAAGTCCGCCCTTTCCCCAGTGCTAAGGTCCAGCCTGCGATCGAAGCGCCGGAAGCCCCTCTCAAGCCCGCCGACATCACCCCGCTGGCTCCCGCCAAAAAGAAGCGCCCGATGCGCTCGATGTTGTTGCCCATCATCGGCCTGGCCCTGCTGGGCGCCGGCGCATGGTATGGCTACGATTACTGGACCGACGGGCGCTTCATGATCTCGACCGACGACGCCTATGTCCAGGCCGACACGGCGTTCATCTCGCCAAAAATCTCGGGCTATGTCGATCAGGTCAAAGTGACCGAAAACCAACAGGTGAAGGCCGGCGACCCGCTGCTGATCGTCGATGACGGTGATTACAAGATAGCCGTTGCCCAGGCCGAGGCGCAGATCGCCACGTTGAGCAAGACGCTCGACCGCATCGATGCCCAGACCGAAGCGGCCCGCGCCTCGCTCAAGCAGGCGCAGGCGCAGAAGGCCGCCGACCAGGCCGCGGCCGACAATGCGAAGCGGGTTCAGGTCCGTGCCGCCCAGTTGCTCAAGACCCGCGTCGGTACCCAGGCCCAGTTGGACGACGCCCAGACGGCGGTCGAGCAAGCCAATGCCGCACTAGCCGGCGCCGACGCGCAGATCGCGGCGGCTCAGGCCAATATCGGCGTGCTCGAGGCGCAGCGGGCGGAATCGGCCAGCACGCTGGCCTCGCTGCAGCTTGCCCACGACAAGGCTGTGCGGGATCTGTCCTTCACCGTACTGCGCGCACCCTATGACGGCGTGGTCGGCAACCGCTCGGTCGAGCAGGGCGACCTGATCAGCCCCGGACAGAAGCTCGCCGTCATCGTGCCAATGGACAAGCTCTACATCGTCGCCAATTTCAAGGAGACGCAACTTGCCCGGCTGGTGCCTGGTGAAAAGGTCAGGGTGTCGGTCGACGCGATCGACGGCCAGGACTTCGAGGGTACCGTGTCGTCGCTGGCGCCGGCTTCGGGAGCAGTGTTCTCGCTGCTGCCGCCGGAGAACGCCACAGGCAATTTCACCAAGGTGGTGCAGCGCGTTCCGGTTCGCATCGACGTGCCCGCGGATGTGCTGAAGACGGGCAAACTGCGCGCCGGCCTGAGCGTCGTCGTCGACGTCGACAGCCGCACGGCGCCTTCGGCATCGAAGTAAAGCGGAACCGGGAGCAAGGGTCATGGCGACCGCAACCATTACCGCCGGATCGGTGTCGGCCATCCCGGCCCAGACAGATCACATGCCGATCCGCCGCGTCATCGCCTTCCTGGCGATGGTGTTCGGCATGTTCATGGCGATCCTGGACATCCAGATCGTCTCAGCCTCGCTGGCCGAGATCCAGGCGGGCTTGAGCGCCAGCTCGGACGAGATCCCGTGGGTGCAGACGGCCTATCTGATTGCCGAGGTCGTGATGATCCCGCTGTCCGGCTTCCTCAGCCGGATGCTGTCGACGCGCGTGCTGTTCACAATCTCGGCGGCGGGCTTCACCGCGGCCAGCGCGCTCGCGGCAACCGCAACCAATATCGACCAGATGATTGTTTACCGCGCCGTGCAGGGCTTCATCGGCGGCGGCATGATCCCGAGCGTCTTTGCAGCCGCCTTCACCATCTTCCCGCCGTCCCGCCGCGCCGTCGTCTCGCCGATGATCGGCCTGGTGGCGACGCTGGCGCCGACCATCGGCCCGACCGTCGGCGGCTATATCAGCCATGCCATGTCCTGGCACTGGCTGTTCCTGGTCAACGTCGTGCCCGGCATTCTGGTGACCACGGCCGCCTGGTCGCTGATCGACTTCGACAAACCCAATCTCAAGCTGTTCAGCAAGTTCGACTGGTGGGGGCTTGCCGGCATGGCCGCCTTCCTGGGCTGCATGGAATATGTGCTGGAGGAAGGTCCCAACAACGACTGGCTGCAGGATCAGGCGGTGTTCGTCTGCGCCGTCATCATGACCTTCGGCGCGGTGCTGTTCTTCTGGCGCGTGTTCACCGCCGAGGAGCCGATTGTCGATCTGAGGGCTTTCAGCAATATCAATTTTGCGTTCGGTTCGCTGTTCTCCTTCGTGGTCGGCATCGGCCTCTACGGTCTGACCTATCTTTATCCCGTGTTCCTGGGGCGCATCCGCGGCTACGATTCGATGATGATCGGCGAGGCGCTGTTCGTCAGCGGCCTGGCCATGTTCTTCACCGCGCCGATCTCCGGCATCCTGTCGAACAAGATGGACCCGCGCATCATGATGATGATCGGCTTCTTCGGCTTCGCCACGGGAACCTGGTGGATGACGCATCTCACCGCCGACTGGGATTTCTATGAACTGCTGATCCCGCAGATCCTGCGCGGCTGCTCGATGATGCTGTGCATGGTGCCGATCAACAACATTGCGCTCGGAACCTTGCCGCCGGAGCGGCTGAAGAATGCGTCTGGCCTGTTCAACCTGACCCGCAATCTCGGCGGCGCCGTCGGCCTGGCCGTCATCAACACCGTGCTGATCGACCGCAATGCCTTCCACTACGCCAGGCTCTCCGAGCACGTGCAATGGGGAAGTGCCGCTGCGCAACAGAAGCTGCAGAACATGACGCTCAACTTCGAGCAGACCGCCGGGCTCGACGCCTCCAAGGCGGCCATCTCCAAACTGTCAGGCATGGTCCAGCAGCAGGCGTCGCTGCTGTCGTTCATGGACGTATTCTTCATGCTGACGGTTTTGTTCGCGACGCTTGGGCTCTTCACCCTGGTGATCCGCAAGCCAGCCGCTCAGGGCGGCGGTGGCGGAGGCCATTGAGGCGCGCTGGATCCCCCGCCTGGCGCCCTCGCGCATGACCCCGAAAAGCGATTTTCGGGGTCATGCGCAAAATCAACCATTACGAAGTCTTGGAGCGGCGGACACTCCACCGCTCCAACTTTTTGTTTGAGCATCGGATTTTCCCAAAACCGCTTCGCACTTTTGGGTCCGATGCTCTAGCGCGCTCCGACAAAGTAAGGGGCGCGGCCGTCCTCACGCCGTCGCCGGCTTAAAGGTCAAGGCGACGCCATTGATGCAGTGTCGCAACCCGGTCGGCGGCGGACCGTCGTCGAAGACGTGGCCGAGATGGCCGCCGCAGCGGCGACAATGGACCTCGGTGCGGGTCATGCCCAACGACCTGTCCACGGTCTTGCCGATGGAATTCGGGATTTCCTGCCAGAAGCTCGGCCAGCCTGTGCCGGAATCGAACTTGGTCTCAGACGAATAGACCGGCAGGCCGCAGCCGGCGCAAGCGAAGATGCCTTTGCGGTGCTCGTTGAGCAGCGGACTGGTGCCCGGATATTCGGTGCCCTCCTTGCGCAGCACATTGAAGGCCGCGTCGGACAGGATGGCGCGCCACTCGGCCTCGGTCTTGGTAACCTCGAAAGTCTCGGCCGCGCGTGCATCCTGGGCTCCGCCCATGCGCAGCGCGGTGGCGCCTGCGACAACGCCAATGGCTGCCGCACCACTCAAAAGAAGCTCGCGACGGTTCATGGCCATTCCTCCTGTTACTGCTTGTGCCAAATTCGACCGCCACACGGAAATCAAAAGCCGGTGACGATCGCTGTCCTCAAAGCGGGACTCCGCGCCTATCCATCTTGCGTGAACGGCGCGGAGTGTGCGCAGGGAGGCCCCTAGCGATATCTTCGCCGGCAGCGTGCGTTTGTTACATCTTCGGCAGGAGAACCTTGTCGACGACGTGGATGACGCCGTTGGACTGTTCGACATCGGCGATGGTCACATTGGCGACGTTGCCGTTCTCGTCGGTCACGGTGACCTTGCCGCCGTCGGTCTTGAGCGACAGTTCGCAACCACCGACCGTCTTGACCTTGTGCGTGCCGCCGTCGTGCTTGACCATCTTGGCGACGTCGGCGGCCATCGCTTTGGCGCCGATGACATGGCAGGTCAGGATCTTGACCAGCTTGTCCTTGTTTTCAGGCTTGAGCAGCGTCTCCACCGTGCCGGCTGGAAGTGCCGCAAAGGCCTCGTTGGTCGGCGCGAACACGGTGAAGGGGCCGGCGCCTTGCAGCGTATCGACCAGGCCGCCCGCCTTGACGGCAGCGACCAGCGTCGTGTGGTCCTTCGAGTTGACCGCATTTTCGACGATGTTTTTCTGGGCATACATGGCGGCGCCGCCGACCATTGGATTTTGGGCATAGGCAATGGTGGCGAGCGCAGAAATGGCGACCGTGCCGGCAAGCAAAAGGGTGGCGAATTTACGCATAATTTCAATCTCCTCGGGTTATCATTCCCCTCATTCGGGAACGCAAGGAGATACGCGATGGAAAATCCTGAGTTTCGTCCTCTCCGCAAAAAATTGTGCCACTGAAATTTTCCCGGCGCGGATCGACAACCACCAACAAGCTTTGCAGGCGTTTAAATCGCGGAAGATAGATTTTCAGGTCTGCTTCCGGGAGATGAGAAGCGGTCAGATGCTCTTCAGATCGCCCGCTGCGACCACCGGTCCAGTCGGCTGGCCGGTCGGTGAACCGCCGGCAGGCTCAACGCTGACCGCAAGCACGGCGCCTTGCGCCAACTTCTCCTGAACGGCGGGCGGGATGGCCAAATGCGCGGTCGCACCGGCCGGGATGACGCCCATCGACACCGGCGCCTTCTTGCCTTCGATCATCCACAATTCGAAGTCCTTGCCGGCGGCCCGCTCGCCGGAAACGTGGGAAAGACCGACCTCGTGACGGGCGGCATCGTAGACAACGAGATATTTGACGTCGCTGCCTTCGGCCGCCAGCGAGGCGACAAGCCGCGTCTGCGGCGGTTCGGTGGGCGGGCGGAAGTAAGGCACGGCGATGTAGATCGCCAGCGCTGCAATGGCGACGGCGGCAAGACCGCGCCAGAAGCCAAGGCTCGACCAGAGGCCGGCGCGCGGCTCTGCAGCGAACAGCCGGCGGTCCAATGCTTCCTTGACCCTGATCGGAGGCTCTGTCTCCGGATAGGCAGCGGCCATCGGCGAAAGATGCGCCTCCCAGCTATCGACAAGGCGCGCGAAGGCGGCGTCCGCATCGATGCGGCGCGACGCGATCTCGCGTTCATCGGCGGCCAGCACGCCAAGAACGTACTCGGCGGCGAACAGGTCGTCGCCCCCACGTTCCGGTCCATTGTCGTCAGCCAGCGTCATCTTTCCAGGCATTCTCTCAGTTTCAACAGGCTGCGACGCAGCCAGGTCCGCATCGTGTTCAGCGGTACGCCATAGCGCTCCGCCAGCTCGGCATAGCTTTTGCCATCCAGATAGGCGCCCCGGACGGCCGCCGCCCGGTTACTCTCCAACTTCTCGAGACAATGGTAGATGCGTCCGGACTCACTGCCCGCCACGGCCATGGCCTCCGGCCCCGGCGCCGGATCGGCCACGTCGAGCGCGGCATCGATATAGGCGGCAGGCTCTCGCCGCGCTCTGATCCGATCGATCGCATGATTGCGCGCAATGGCCACCAGCCAGGAGATCGGGCTCAGATCCGAAACGGCGAAACGGTCCGCCTTCGTCCATATCTTGACGAAGATCTCTTGAAGCGCCTCTTCTGCATCTCCCCGATCCTTCAATACACGAAGGCAGACGCCGAAAAGTTTCGCGCTGGTCTGCCGGTAGAGCAGATCGAACGCAGCCCGGTCCTTCATCGAAGTCCGGACAATCAGGTTGCTGATGTCCTGCGGCGTCATCGGCCGCCAAATTAGGCGATTGCAATGTATTTGCAACGACTGAAATGGTCTTGCGCACCGGCAGCCCCAGCCTCGATTGCCAATGAAATCGCCGCCCGCTAGCTTGCCATGAGCGGGAGGGCGACCATGTCGATCGAGCGGGTTCTTTGGGAGCATGACGCAACCGGCCAGGCCGCACTCGTGCACAATGGAGAGCTCACACCGCAAGATCTCGTCGATGCGGCGATCGCCCGGGCCGAGGCCACCCGGCCGGAGATCAACGCCATTGCCGAACCGCTTTTTGAGGCGGCGCGGGCGCGCGCGAAAACCGTCGACCACAAGCTGCCGCTTGCCGGAGTGCCCTTTGCGCTGAAGGACCTCGGCATCGCCATGAAGGGCGTGCCGACGCATGGCGGTAGCCGCATCCCGGCTTTCACCCCCGATTTCAACTCGGTCATGACGGAACGCTATCTGGCTGCCGGCCTGATCCCGATCGCCACCAGCACCGCACCCGAACACGGACTGAGGCTGGTGACCGAGTCGGTGGCTTACGGCGTCACCCGCAATCCATGGGACACCGCGCACACGACCGGCGGTTCCTCGGGCGGTGCGGCTGCCCTGGTCGCGGCCGGCGTCGTGCCGGTGGCGCACGCCTCGGACGGCGGCGGCTCGATCAGGGTGCCTGCTGCCTGTACCGGGCTGGTCGGGCTGAAAACCTCGCGCGGCCGCGTGCCCTTGACACCGCTCGTCACCGAAAGCTGGTACGGCTTCGTCGTCGACCATGCGTTGGCCCGCTCGGTGCGCGATACGGCGCTGCTGCTCGACCTGACCCACGGGCCCGACCCGCTGTCGCCCTACGCGGCACCGTCGCCGACCGGCAGTTTTGCTGCGGCGGCCGGGCGCGATCCGGGCAAGCTCAAGCTCGCCTTCTATCGAAAATCGCCGCTCGGCCTGCCGATATCGGAAGAGACGTTGAAAGCTCTGGATGCGGCGATCGCGCTGGCGCGCGAAGGCGGGCACAGCATCGAGGAGATCGACCTGCCCTATATCGATCGCGATTTCATCGCCGATTTCGCCAGAACCGTCGCCGCGGCGGTGGCCGGCACGATGCGTGCCGAGGCCTTGCGCGTCGGCCGCTCCATCTCAGGCGACATCGAACGCGCCACGCGCGTAATGAGCCGGTTCGGTGAAATCCTCTCGGCCGGCGAAATCTACGCCGGCCTGCAGCGGCTGCACGCCGCCTCGCGCCGGCTTATCACCGAAACCGCGCGCTATGATGCGGTGCTGATGCCTGTCATCGCGCACCCGCCGCTCGCCTGCGGCACCATGGACCCGAAAGGCGTCGACGAATTCATCGAGAATGTCCTGGACAGACTGCGCCTCGCCGGCCTGCTGAAGTTCAAGCCGCTATTCGGCCAGCTGATGGACAAGAGCCTCTGGTTCACCCACTGGCCGGCGATCCAGAACGTCAGCGGGCAACCGTCGATCACGCTTCCGGTCTACGTCACCGATGCCGGCCTGCCGCTCGGCGTCCAGGCCGCCGGCCGCCCCGGCGACGAGGAAACGCTTTTGTCGTTTGCCGCGCAGATGGAAAAGATCTCGGGCTGGCCGGGACGGCGGGCGCCGCTGCAGGTGCCGGCATAGACCATGATCCCGAAAGGTGGGAACCGGTTTTCGGACAAGATCATGGTCAAACAAATAGTAGTACCGATTTGATCGATCGTGACAGCAAAGCCGTTTGCCCCCTCGTCCAATTCCCGCTAAGACGCCGCCGTTCATGCCAAGCTGGGAACCACGCCGATGACGGATGTCGCCGCCACCGCCGAAATGCAGGCCGCGCTGCTTTCAAGAGCGCTGCCCTATATGCAACGCTACGAGAACAAGACGGTCGTGGTGAAATATGGCGGCCACGCGATGGGCGACATCGCGCTCGGCAAGGCTTTCGCCCGCGACATCGCACTTTTGAAACAATCCGGCGTCAACCCGATCGTCGTGCATGGCGGTGGGCCGCAGATCGGCGCCATGCTCAGCAAGATGGGCATCGAATCCAAATTCGAGGGCGGCTTGCGCGTCACCGACCAGAAGACCGTCGAGATTGTCGAGATGGTGCTGGCCGGGTCGATCAACAAGGAGATCGTCGCGCTGATCAATGCCGAGGGCGAGTGGGCGATCGGCCTGTGCGGCAAGGACGGCAACATGGTGTTTGCCGAAAAAGCGCGCAAGACCATGATCGATCCGGATTCCAACATCGAGCGGGTGCTCGACCTGGGCTTCGTTGGTGAGCCTGTCGAGGTCGACCGCACATTGCTCGACCTCCTGGCGCGGTCCGAAATGATCCCGGTGCTGGCGCCGGTAGCGCCCGGCCGCGACGGCCATACCTACAACATCAACGCCGACACTTTTGCCGGCGCCATCGCCGGCGCCTGCCAGGCGACGCGCCTGCTGTTCCTTACCGACGTGCCCGGCGTGCTCGACAAGGACAAGAAGCTGATCGACGAGCTGACGGTGGCCGAGGCCAAGGCCCTGATCAAGGACGGCACGGTCTCGGGCGGCATGATCCCCAAAGTCGAGACCTGCATCGAGGCAATCGAGCGGGGCGTCGCAGGCGTCGTCATCCTTAACGGCAAGACGCCGCATGCGGTGCTGCTCGAGCTGTTCACCGAACACGGCGCCGGCACGCTAATCGTGCCGTGAGGCCGGGTGTCTGAGGGGCTCAAGCGTTTGGCGAAATAGCGGTCACGGACTGACGCGGCAGGCGTTCGACAACCATCGATTCCTCTTCCTCGTCTTGCGGCGAGCCCCAGAATTCGGCGAGCGTCGGGCCATGTTTCAGGCGGCGGTCGCGGACCAGAAAGCCCCAGACTTCGCGGAACCAGACGCGGCGGCCCATTTTGGTGTACCAGCGCATCGAATGCCGTTGCTCCGGATCCTTGTGGAACAGGATACGCGCCAACGCCTTGGGCCGCGACTGCACCGCCAGTTCGATCAGCTTGACGGCGAAGAACAACATCCACGGCTTGAGGCGGGTCATCTGCAGCACCTGATGCTTGTAGTCCCACAGGCGGGCGTCCAGCTGGATCACCTTGCGGTCCCCGGCAATCCTGAAGAACGGCGTCCAGCGATGCGGCGTCACGTAGAGTGCCTGGATCTGGTCAGGGTCATAAGCGATCAGTTGGCGGAAGCCGCGCCAGAGGTCGCGCAAGCTTTCGTCCTCGAAACCGGCCACCCAGGTCGCCATCGACAAGATGCCGTTGAGGCGCAGCAGCCGTATCGCCTCGCGGTCGGATGAGGTGCTGCCGCCCTTGCGAATCAATGCAAGCGTCTGCTGGTCGGTATTTTCCATGCCAAGCGGCCAGCGGATGACGCCGGCCTTGCGATAGAGATGCAGGCTGTCGGCGTCGCGGACGATGTCATCGGCGCGGGTGGAGCCGACGATCAGCACCGGCACATTCTCGGCGATCATCGCGTCGAGAAAGGCGCGCCAGGCTTTTTTGGAAGACGTCGGGTTCTCGTCGGCAAGGTTGATCAGCTCGACACCATGCTCGCGGTATAGCCAGGCAATCTCCCGCGCGAATTTCATGGGGTCGCGGTGCCGCCAGCGCGTCCAGAAGCCGCGCTGGCCGCAATAGTTGCACAGATGCGGACAGCCTCGCGAGAACTGCATGACCACCGCGCGCTTGCCTCCCCAATAGCTGTAACGACTGAAGTCGATCAGTTCCCAGCCGATGCGGTAGTCGTCGAGGTTGGTGATCGTTCTTGCCGGCCGGGTTGCAAAGGGCCGGCGCAAATCGTCAGGAAAGGCGATGCCCGCCACATCCGACAGCGGCTTGCGTTTCTCAAGCGCTTCGACCAGCGCGACGATGGTCGCCTCGCCCTCGCCGCGCACGATAAAGTCGAAAACATTCGTTTCAGCCAGTATGTCGCGCCAATGATAGGTCGGAAACACGCCGCCATAGATCAGGATTGTCGCCGGCTGGATGTCCTTGACCATGCCGGCGATCAGCAGGGCTGTCGGATGCGCAGAGGTCGAGCCGGAATGGCCGATCAGAATGCAGTCGGGATGGTCGCTCAAGGCGTCCCGGACCAGCATGGCAAGCGCCATCGGCCCGAATTCGGCGTCCACAAGCCGCACTTGATGTCCCGCGTCGATCAGCGGACCGCCCAGTGCCAGCAAACCGAGCGGCGGCAGATGGTCGTCCGGCACACGGCTGCCGATGGCGGTATGCGGCGGGTTGATCAGGACGATTTTCATGGCGGGCCTTATGCGATGGCGGTCCGCATGTCGTAGTCGGCGATCTAGTTCCGGAGATTGGCTCGCTTCAGCAGTTTGTGTGCAGCTTTTCCGCAGAAATGCCTATCGTCTGAGATGTGCCAGCGGCACATGGCCGGGTCCCTTGATGTTCTGCAGCACAAGCTGCGTGTGGACGTCGCGCACGCCTTCGAGCCGCATCAGCCGGTGCATGACGAAGGCATTGAGTTCGTCGACCGACGGCACCATGACATGCAGCAGGAAATCGTAGTCTCCAGTCATCGTCCAGCACGACGACACCTCGTCCATGCGCTGCACGGCGGCGATAAAGGTTTCGGGCGAGCCGTCGCTGTGGGTCACGAGGCGCACCTGGATGAACACTTCGACCATCAGACCGACGGCGCGGCGGCTGAGTATCGCGGCGAAGCCTTTTATGATGCCCGCCTGCTGAAGAGCCTCGAAGCGCCGCGCGCAAGGTGTCGTCGACAGGCCGATCTGCTGCGCCAATTCCGATACCGGCTTGCGCCCGTCGCGCTGCAGGATGTCGAGCATCTTGATCTCGAATTCGTCAAATTGAGGCATTTTCACTCTCCCAAAGCTCGATCGTGGAGTCTTTTACCTCCAACCCTGCATTTGAGCCACCATCAAAGCTGATTTGCCTCGCGTGATCCGGCTAGAATTTCCGGCAGTTCGCTGGTCATGATTTCCAGGGAGAGCAAGCCATGACAATGAACGTTGCCGACTATGCCCGCGAATGCGCGGCGCGAGGCCTTCGCGGCGATTATTCCGTCTGCCGTGCCGATTTCACCGTGGCGCAGGGCTACAATTATAGCGACGAAGAACAGGCGGTGTGGCGCACGCTGTGCGACCGCCAGACGAAGCTGACCAGGAAGCTGGCCCACCACTCCTACCTCGACGGCGTCGCGGCACTCGGCCTTCTCGACAAGATCCCGGATTTCGGTGCGGTCAGCGAGAAGCTGCGCAAGTTCACCGGCTGGGAGATCGTCGCCGTGCCGGGGCTCATCCCCGCCCAGCCGTTCTTCGACCATCTCGCCAACCGCCGCTTCCCGGTCACCAACTGGCTGCGAACCCAAAAGGAGCTCGACTACATTGTCGAGCCCGACATGTTCCACGATTTCTTCGGTCACGTGCCGATCCTGACGCAGGCGGTCTTTGCCGACTTCATGCAGATGTATGGCAAGAAGGCCGATAGCGTGATTGCGCTCGGCGGCGACGAGATGATCACCAGGCTTTACTGGTACACCGTCGAATACGGCCTGATACGCGAGCCGGGCCAGCCGCTGAAGGCTTTCGGCGCTGGGCTGATGTCATCCTTCACAGAGCTTCAGTTCGCGGTCGAAGGCGGCGAGGCGCACCATGTTCCCTTCGACTTGGAAACCGTAATGCGCACCGGCTACGAGATCGACAAGTTCCAGCGTGCCTATTTCGTGCTGCCGTCGTTCGACGCCCTGCGTGATGCTTTCGAGACCGCCGATCTTGCGGCGATCGTGGCGCGCCGCAAAGGCGAGCCAGCACTCGACCCGGCGAGCCTATAGGGTGTCGGTTGTTTCCAACGCCTCGGCCTTCAGCCGGGCCAGTTGGTCGCGCTGAAGGTCGAGGGATGCCGTGACGAAGCGCAGGATCGTGGCGAGTTCAATGTCGCTGAATGTGGCGATCACCTTTTCCCCCTCCTGCGCGATCGCGCCATAATACCGCGTCGATAGTTCTCGCGTGAGTTCCGTCGCCTCTATGACCACCTTGCGCCTGTCCTCGAGGCTGCGCGTTCGTGTCAGCAGGCCGCGCGCTTCCAGCCGGTCGATCAGCGCGGTGACCGCAGCCGGCGTCAACCCTGTTGCGGCCGCGACCTCGCCAGCCGATCGCGGGCCGCCATAGAGCAGCGCCAAGCAATGGCGTTCCGCCATGCTCAGCCCAAGCCTATCGCCCACTGCGTCGTCATAAGCCTGCGTCGCGTCCTGCCAGCCCATAATGGCAAGGCTGATAGCGGTCTTCATGTCTGCCCGATTCATGCTTGACGAATTATTTCGATCATCTAACTATCAATCCGCCTAACATTATGGCTATTATAGTAATGTGCTGCATCGGGCACAAGGCAAGGCCTATCGCAGCCTGCAGGGAGTGAAAAATGAATCAGACCCCGACGCGCGGCTCACTCACACCGGCTGAGGAGTTCAAATACGCCAAGCTGGCGATGGAGTGGTATGGCTGGGGCTCTCCCATTGGCCTTGGCATCGCTCTGGTCGCACTGGCGGCCGCCGCCCTGCTGTTCCGCATCGCCATACTCGGATTTTGACAGTCTGGCCACGGCGCGGTTGAATGCAGACAGGGTGGAACTCTCCCAGCGGAAGGCTCAGCGCCGAACTCAGGCGGCTTCGGAAATATCGCGGTCGATGATCGACAGATTGCGGCCGCGATGCTTGGCCTCGTAAAGCCGCTGGTCGGCGGCGCGCATCAGCTCCGACACTGCGGCGTCCCTGCCGCAGGTGATGCCGCCAATACTGACTGTCAGCGGAACCGTTCGTTCGTCGACGGGCCGGAAACGGATACGCTCGACCTCACGGCGGATGCGATCGGCGACGCGCCTGGCCTCGTGTTCGGTGGCACCAATCAGAAGGGCGCAGAATTCCTCGCCGCCGATGCGCCCAAGCACGTCGCCGCTGCGCACGCCACGCTCTATCGCCTTTGCGATCAGGAGCAGCGCATCGTCGCCGATCAGATGGCCGTAGCTGTCGTTGATGGTCTTGAAATGGTCGGCATCGACGATCAGCAATGCCCCGCGATCGGACTTACGCCGAGAGCCGTCGAGGGCGGCAAAGAAACTTTCGCGGTTGAGCATGCCGGTCATGTCGTCGCGGCTCGCCTTGTCCGCCAGGCGCCGGTGCGCGGCTGCAAGCTGGGCATGATTGCGAGCAAGGTCGCGGTGCGCGTTCTTCACCCTTTCGCTTTGCCAGAATGCATAGGCGCCGGCGCCCCAGGCCAGAACGAGTGGGCACAGGGTGGATGCCAGCCAGATGGTGCGATTGATCGAAAATCCCATCGCCGGCACAACGATCAGCGTCAGCAGAAGCGAGGCGGCGACGGAGGCGAAAGCGATGGCGGCAGACTTTAGAAATATGTGATTCATCGCTGGCTCCCACTGCTCCGTCTTGGTGTCAGCGAGCGCTGAATGCCACCTTTCGGCGATGCTTAAAATGTTAATCGTTTCGCCATTTTCACCACTCTTGGCGCGCATAGGTTGTGGATAAACCTCCTGTTAGAAAGATCGTTTCGTGCCATAAGGACGGTATGACCACACTTCCCGACCCCGCCCGCTTTGCCCATGTCACCGACTGGGTGTTCGATCTCGACAACACGCTTTACCCGCACCATTCGAATCTGTTCTCGCAGATCGATGTGAAGATGACCGCCTACGTCGGAGAATTGCTGACGCTGCCGCGCGAGGAAGCACGCAAGCTGCAAAAGGAGCTCTACCGCGAATACGGCACGACACTGAACGGATTGATGACGCGCCACGGCATCGACCCCGACGATTTTCTCGAGAAAGTGCACGACATCGATTATTCTTGGCTGGTGCCCGATCCCGTCCTCGGCACCGCCATTCGCCAGCTTCCCGGCCGTAAATTCATCTTCACCAATGGCGATCGCCGGCATGCCGAACGCACCGCGCGGCAGCTGGGCATTCTCGAGCATTTCGACGATATTTTCGATATCGTCGCAGCCGGACTGAACCCCAAGCCGGCGCGGCAATCCTATGAGAGATTTGCCGAACTCCATGCCGTTACCGGGCAAAATGCGGTGATGTTCGAAGATCTCGCCCGCAACCTGTCGGTACCGAAATCGCTGGGCATGACCACGGTGCTGGTGGTGCCGCGCAATTTCGAGCCGACCTTCTCGGAAATTTGGGAACGCGACCCGGCCAACGAGGATGATGTGGACTTCGTCACCGACGATCTCGCCGGCTTTCTCACGGCGATCGTCGAAGTCCCTGCTTGAGGCAGCCTGCGCGCTTCAAGTCCTGCTTGCTTGTCAAAGTTTATAGAAGCGGCTGACGATCCCCCAGGCCTCGTCGGCGGTCTCGACAAAATCGATGATATCCTGGTCGCCGGGAGTGATCGTGCCTTGCTCGGCGAGGAAATCGAGGTCGATTGCCCTTTCCCAGAAAGCCTTGCCGAACAGAATGACCGGCACGCGTTCCATGCGGCCGGTCTGGATCAGGGTCAGCGTTTCGAAGAACTCGTCCATCGTGCCGAAGCCGCCGGGAAATACCGCAACGGCCTTGGCACGCATGACAAAATGCATCTTGCGGACCGCGAAATAGTGGAAGTTGAAGCAGAGTTCCGGCGTCACGTAGGCGTTTGGCGCCTGCTCGTGCGGCAGCACGATGTTGAGACCGATCGACGGCGCGCCAACATCGTCGGCGCCACGATTGCCGGCCTCCATGACGCCCGGCCCGCCGCCGGTCACCACGACGAATTCGCGATAGTACGAGGTGGCCGACTGCTGTGAGCAGAGGCGGGCGAATTTGCGCGCCTCCTCGTAATATTTGCTGTTTTGCTCGAGGTTCTTCTTCTGCGTCTCGTTCTTGGCCGCCCAGGCTTCGCCGCCGGGCTCGGGAATGCGGGCGCCGCCGAACAGGATGACGGTCGATTGGATGCCGCGCTCGGCCAGGATCATCTCCGGTTTCAGCAGTTCGAGCTGCAGCCTGACCGCGCGCAACTCGCGCCGCGTCATGAAATCGGGGTCGTTCCAGGCCAGCCGATATGTCTCCGCGCGCGTTTGCGGCGTGTCCGGCACGCTTCTCGACCGCTCCAGATCCTCGTCCGAATGCGGCAGCGGCGTCCATCCCGCCTTTTCCATGGGAGTCATATTTGCTTTACCCGTCCAATCATTCACTTGCGCCGTCCCGTGACGCTGCCGCGATTGACCCTCCCCAAGCCTTCACATAGGGTCCGCGCGACTTTCAAACAGGTTAAGGCGCCGGCCCTTAACAGCTTGGTAATGGAGCGAATTCATGTCGAAGCACGATCTCGCGAGCCTCGAGGAGATCATCGAGAACGCCTTCGAGGAACGCGACACGATTTCGACCGCAACCCGCGGCGAGACGCGCGAGGCCATCCAATCGGCGCTCGACCTGCTCGACCGGGGCGTCGCCCGCGTCGCCGAGCGGCAGGCCGACGGCAAATGGCACGTCAACCAGTGGCTGAAAAAAGCGGTGCTGCTGTCCTTCCGGCTCAACCCGATGGAGATCATCAAGGGTGGTCCCGGTCAGGCGGTTTGGTGGGACAAGGTGCCCTCGAAGTTCGACGGCTGGAGCGCCGTCGATTTCGAGAAGGCCGGCTTCCGCGCCGTGCCGTCGTCGATCGTGCGCCGCTCCGCCTATGTCGCGCCGGGCGCCGTGCTGATGCCGTCCTTCGTCAATGTCGGCGCCTATGTCGACAGCGGCACCATGGTCGACACCTGGGCTTCGGTCGGCTCCTGCGCCCAGATCGGCAAGAATGTGCATCTGTCGGGCGGTGTCGGCATCGGCGGTGTGCTGGAGCCGATGCAGGCGGGTCCCACCATCATCGAGGACAACTGTTTCATCGGCGCCCGTTCCGAAGTGGTCGAAGGCTGCATTGTGCGCGAAGGCTCGGTGCTCGGCATGGGCGTCTTCATCGGCCAGTCGACCAAGATCGTCGACCGCGCCACCGGCGAGATCTTCTACGGCGAGGTGCCGCCTAATTCCGTCGTCGTCGCCGGCTCGCTGCCCGGCAAGCCTTTTCCAAACAACGAGCCCGGCCCCAGCCTCTACTGCGCCGTCATCGTCAAGCGGGTCGACGCCAGAACCCGTTCCAAGACATCGATCAACGAATTGCTGCGCGCTTGATCTTTCTCAACGAATACGGACGGAATTCGCTTGCCTGATAGATCAGACCTCATCTGGCTTTTCTTCAAAGCTTCGGGCCGCGTCAGCCGCGCGGCCTATTTTCTTGGAGGATTGCTGGTGGCCATCGTACAGGCCTTCCCGCTCTACCGTTTCACGCTGGTGCCGGAAGGCACCACCGAGAGCAACATGTGGTCGTTTATTTTCTTCATCGCCTTCATTGCCTCGCTTTGGTCGAACGTGGTGCTGGCGGTCAAGCGGTTGCACGACCTCGACAAGCCGGGCGTTGCGGCGCTGGTGCTTTTCGTGCCGGTTGTCTCGATCATCGCTTTCCTCGTGCTTTGCCTGTTTCCAGGGCAACCCGGCCCCAACCGCTACGGCAAGCGCACCAATGCCCCGGCTGAACCCTGAGCGCCGATCGGACATTTCGTCATGCGCTACCGCTCGCTTGATCCGAAACTGATCCTCGAAACCGCCGAACGGCTGGAAGGGCGCGTCGCCGAGCGCTTTCCCGATGCAGGCTTGCGTGGCGTCGCCGCCGAGCTGGTGTCGCTGTCGCGCGATCTGGCAAAGGCAGCCAAGGCGCTGGAGGCGCCGATCTGGTGGCTGCGCGGCCTCATCATCGCCGCCTTCGTCGCCGGAGCGCTGATGTTCCTGTTCGTCGGCACAATCCTGCCGCTCGGCCGCATCTCGGGAAACCACGATGCCTTCCAGTCGGTGCAAGGAATCGAAGCCTCCCTCAACGTGATCATCCTCGCGGTGCTGGGCTTCCTGGCCCTGATTCGCTCCGAGGAGCGGATCAAGCGCAAGCGGGTGTTTCGCCAGCTCCACGGGTTGCGGTCGCTGATCCATGTCATCGACATGCACCAGCTGACCAAGGATCCGGCCGCACTTTCACCCAGTTTCAAGCCGACTGCCCATTCGCCAGCCCGCATCACCAACGCCGCCGACCTTGCCCGCTATCTCGACTACTGCTCCGAAATGCTGTCGATCACCGGCAAGATCGCCGCGCTGTTCGCGCAATCGGTGAATGACGCCGTGGTCATCGACGGCGTCAACGACATCGAGAACCTGGCTTCGAACCTCTCGCGAAAGATCTGGCAGAAGATCACGCTGATCGAAACCCCTCATGGGCAGCCGGCACGTGCGGCGAAGACCGATCCCGAGCCGGGTCCGCCGCGTCGGCCTGCAATCCGCAGACGACCGGGGCCGGCAAGCTAAAACCGGCGACCCGGCGGCAGATCCGCTAGAGCGGCAGAGCGGGGAGTTCCGAAAGCCCGGTTTTGCGCCGGATGCTCTAAGCGAATGTTAATCACCCTGGCCCAGCATGCCGGCGAAGACTGTGTCGACCGGCACGGAGCGCTCGACTGGCAAGCGACCTATCCCTGATCACCGAGGAGCCGCGCAAAACGTGGAGCGCCGCCGCTCGCCTGTTTGCCTGGTTCTCTTCGCCAATGAAATTGGAACCGGAAGCTGTCCGCGCCCGGCTTCTCGACACCACCTTCGACCGCAAATTCGCAGTCCTGTTCGGCACCATCAGCGTTCTGTTGGTTGCGGTCAGCGCCGCTCTCGCCACCGGGGATTGGTGGCCCTACGTCTGGATTGCCGCCGACCTGATGCTTTTCACCGTCCGCGTTCTGCTGATGCGGGAATGCGAGCAGGCCCGCACGCGCGGCTCGAAAGGGCCGCTGGCGGGCCTGATGGCAGCCAGCGGCGTCTGGTCGGTCGTCTTCGGCCTCGGCTGCTATGGCTGTGTTGCCAGCGGGAATATGGCGCTTTCCGTACTTGCCGCCTTGAATGTCGCAGGCGTCGTCGGCGTGGTGTCGTCACGCAATGCGGCGACCCCGCGCTTCGCCATATTCGTCATGTTGGCCGTAAGCCTGCCTTACGTGGTCGGTGCATTGTTTTCTGCGGCGCCCGGAATGCCGATCGTCGGAATTCAAACGCCGTTCTATGTGGCCGGCGTCATCATCGTGCTGCTTCAGAACCACGCAATCAATGCCCGCATGATCCGCGCCGAACTGGACAATCGCGACCTGGCCATCAAGGACGCGCTGACCGGCCTGCCAAACCGCATCTTCCTGCAGGAGAAATTGCGCGACATGTGCCGCGAGCTTGCGGCGCCGGCCGCCAATGGCGGCAAGCCGTTTGCAGTGCTCAGTATGGATCTCGACGGTTTCAAACAGGTCAACGACCGTTTTGGCCACGCCGTCGGCGACGTGCTGCTGCGCAAGGTGGCCGAACGATTGAAGCGCGGCTTCCGTCCGGGGGACGTTGTCTTCCGCATTGGTGGCGATGAATTTGTCATCCTTTTGCCCGCAACCTCGGAGATCGAGGCCACCTACCTGGCAAAGCGGGCCATCGAAAAGGTCTCGGTGCCTTTCGACCTCGGGGTCGGTTCCGCCATCCATGTCGGCCTGAGCGTCGGCAGCGCCTTCGCACCCGCCGACGGCGGCGATCCGGAAATCCTGCTCACCTGTTCCGACCATGCGCTCTACGAAGCCAAGCGCACCGGCAAGGGCCGTTACTGGGCACCTGTGCGGGCTACCATCTGACGGCGACGGCTTCCGGCGACAGGCAGGGCGATCCGCTTCTCTCCTGCCCGGCCGGCCATGCCTTGCATCGCGCCGCTCTTGACCGTTGCTTGCAGCGCCTTCTCGATGCGCGGCCGCGCCAGCAAAACCATTTTTCGCCCGGCAAGTATCGGGCAGCCGCCGGCGTAGCAGCCGATACTGCCGGCACCGGCGATTACGATTGTCTTGCCATGCGTGATCATGCGATGGCCCTGCCCTGGTCGAGAGGCCTTGCCGCAATCATACGACGTGAAAACCATAATGTCGGCGGCATGTCTGGCCCTTATGTCTGGCCGTGACAGTCCCTGCGCTTTCGACTATCGCTTTTGCCCATGACGCTGCCTACCGATCCGACCAGAAATCTGGCTGCTCTCATCCGCTGCGCTTCCGTGACGCCCGCCGAAGGCGGTGCGCTGAGCGCGCTGGAAGAAATGTTGAAGCCGCTCGGCTTTGCCGTCGAGCGCCCGGTGTTTTCCGAATCCGGCACACCTGACATAGAGAACCTTTACGCGCGGCGTTCCGGCAACGGCCCGCATCTGATGTTTGCCGGCCATACCGATGTCGTGCCGGTGGGCGATGAAACAGCCTGGACGCACCCGCCCTTTGCCGCCGACATCGCCCATGGCGAGATGTTCGGCCGCGGCGCCGTCGACATGAAGGGCGGCATTGCTTGTTTCGTCGCGGCGGTAGCGCGACACATCGCGCAGAAGGGCGGCCCGAAGGGGTCGGTCTCGCTGCTGATAACCGGCGATGAGGAAGGTCCGGCGATCAACGGCACGACGAAACTGCTCGAATGGGCGGCCGCCAAAGGCGAGAAATGGCATGCTGCGATCGTCGGCGAGCCGACCAATCCCGACGTGCTCGGCGATATGATCAAGATCGGCCGGCGCGGCTCGCTATCGGGCACGGTCGTCGTCAACGGCCGCCAGGGACACGCCGCCTATCCGCAGCTGGCCGACAACCCGGTGCGCGGCCTGGTGACGCTGGTCGACGCCTTGCTTCACCCCGTCTTCGACAACGGAACAAGGGATTTCCAGCCGACCAATCTTGAGGTGACCTCCATCGATGTCGGCAATCCTGCCACCAACGTCATCCCGGCGAAGGCGGCGGCTACCTTCAATATTCGCTTCAACGACACATGGACCGCCGAGACGATCCAGGCCGAGATCCACAACCGCCTCGACCGGGCGGCGAAACGCAAGAAATACCGCGCCGGCAAGGCGACGCCCGTCGACTACGAGATCGCTTGGCGCGACGGACCGAGCCACGTTTTTCTGACACGCGACGACAGGTTGGTCGAGACGCTTGGCGGCTCGATCAAGGCGGTGACCGGCAGGAAGCCTGCGCTCTCCACCTCCGGCGGCACCTCCGATGCCCGCTTCATCAAGGATTATTGTCCGGTGGTCGAATTCGGCCTTGTCGGCAAGACCATGCACATGGTCGACGAACGCGTGGCGATTGCCGACCTCGAGACGCTGACGCAGATTTATCTGCGCTTCGTTGAAGACTGGTTTGCGCAGGACATATCCTAGTGATGCTTTCAGCGGATGAAACCTACGCTTCGCTTGCCGGTGCCTGGCGGCTGATGCTCGGCAAGGCCGACGGATTTCGCCTGCTCGACCTTTCGGCGGACGGATTCTGGAACTCCTTTTTTGCCATCGTCGTCGCGGCGCCGGCACTGATCGTCGGCTGGGTCGGTATTGCCAACGAGATCGGCGACCCCAACGCATTCGTCGGCCGTTTCAGCATGTTGATCCGCCTGGCCACCGTCGATATCGGCGCCTGGGTGCTGCCGCTCATAGGCCTCGCGCTGGTGGCGCCGCGGGTCGGCGTCGGCGGCCGTTTCGTCCATTATGTCGTGGCCAGCAACTGGGCCTCGGCGATCATCGCCTGGATGATGCTGCCATCGGCGTTGATCCGGCTTTTCCTGACGTCGGCCAACGAAGTCTCCGGACTCGTGTCGCTGCTGTTGTTCGCGCTGTCGATGGTCTTGACCTGGCGGATGACCAACGTTGCGATCGGCAGGGGTGCGGCCGTCGGCAGCGCCGTTTTTGCCGGCATGTTCGTGGCCTCGCTGATCGTCCTGTTCGGACTGCAGGCGCTGCTCGGGATCAGCGTTCCGGATCAGCCAGGCGTCGGATAGTCGACGCCGACGAGAAACAGCCCGTCGGGCGGCGCCACCTGACCGCAGGCCGCACGGTCGCGCGCCTCAAGCGCCGCCTTGAGGTCGGCAACAGTCCAGCCGCCTTCGCCGACGCGTTTGAGCGAGCCGACCATAGAGCGCACCTGGTTGTGCAGGAATGAGCGCGCCGAAGCGCGGACCTCAATGAAATCGCCCGCCCGGCTGACATCCAGCCGGTCGAGTGTGCGGACCGGGCTGGAGGCTTGGCACTGGGTCGAGCGGAAGGTGGTGAAATCATGCCGGCCAAGCAGCACCTTTGCCGCTTCGTGCATGGCCCCGGCATCGAGCTGCTTCGGTACCCACCAGATCTTGCCCTTGTCGAGCGCCGCCGGCGCGCGGCGATTGACGATGCGGTAGAGGTAATGGCGGCCGATCGCCGAGAAACGCGCATCGAAACCATCCGGCACGGAGGCGGCCTTCAGGATGGCGATGCGCACCTTGGCCGCCTGCAGATGCGCGTTGACGGCGTCGCGCACCTTGTCGCCGGGCCATGCCTTGATCAGATCGACATGCGCCACCTGAGCGGTCGCATGGACGCCGGCATCGGTGCGGCCGGCGGCGCGCAGCGAAACCTGCTCGCCACAGAACTTCTCGATCGCCTGCTCGATCGCCTGCTGCACCGAAGGCTGGTTGGCCTGGCGCTGCCAGCCGGCGAAGAGACTGCCGTCATATTCGATGTCGAGGCGAAAACGCGGCATTCCCGGATCGAAGCGAAATCAGGCGGCGAGGGCTGAGCCGAAGGCCGAGGCGTAGACCAGCCTGCCGGTCTCCGGCGCCTCGCCCCAGGCAAGCGCCTGCAAAGCCTCGCTTTGGTACTCGCTCTCGAACTTCGCTGCACGGGCGCGGCTGTAACCGAAACGTCCATAGTAAGCGGGATCGCCGAGCACCACGGCGAGCGTCTCGCCAGCAGCCTTCAGGCGGATATGCGCCTCGCGGACCAGCGCACCGCCGATGCCGGTGCCGTGGAACGACGGCTCGACCGCCAAAGGAGCCAAAGCCACCGCCGGGAAGCTCTTGCCGCCATTCTGCACGAAAAGCCGTGAAAACAGGATATGCCCGACCACTTGCCCGTCTTCGTCCGCCACCAGTTCGACGACGGCATCACCGCCGGTGACCAGCGCGTCGACCAGTCCGGCCTCCGTCTGCTGGCCGAATGCGTGTTCTTCGACAAGGCGGATCGCCTCGCGGTCCCGCGGCGTCGCCGCGCGTATGGACATCATGCTCATGACAATTTCATTCCTTTTTCGAGCTTGGCCCCGCGCAGAAACTCCTGCGCGGCTATGGGCCTTGCGCCCGCACGTTGAACTTCGACCAGCCTGATCGCGCCTGACCCGCAGGCGACCGTCAGCCGGTCATCGAGAATTCCTCCCGGTTCGCCGGCGCCTTGCGAGAGCGTCGAGCGAAGCAGTTTCAGCCGTTCTACACGGCCGCCGATTTCGGCCTCGCACCATGCACCGGGAAAGGGCGACAGGCCGCGAATCTGGTTGTGCACGTCGCCAGCAGGTCGCAGCCAGGCTATGCGAGTCTCCGATTTATCGATTTTCTTGGCGTAGGTCACCCCCACCTCCGCCTGTGTGGTAAATGTCAGCGTATTTCGCTCCAGCCGCTCCAGCGCTTGCACCATCAGCGCAGCACCGAGGGCCATCAGCCGGTCGTGCAGATCGCCGGCCGTCATGTCGGGTCCAATGGGACATTTTTCAACCATTGCCACCGGCCCGGTGTCGAGGCCTTCCTCCATCCGCATCACCATCATGCCCGTTTCGGTGTCGCCGGCCATGATGGCGCGCTGGATAGGGGCAGCGCCGCGCCAGCGCGGCAACAACGATGCGTGGCCATTGAGGCAACCGAGCCGCGGCGCCTCGAGAATGGGTTTGGGCAGAAGCAATCCGTAGGCGACGACCACGGCGACGTCGGCGTGCAAGGCGCGGAACGCCTCCTGCTCCGCCTCGCCCTTCAGCGACACCGGCGTCCGCACCTCGACGCCCAACTGATCCGCCTCGCGCTGCACCGGCGACGGCGTCAACTCGAGCCCGCGCCGGCCGCCGGCGCGCGGCGGCTGCGTGTAGACGGCGGTCAACCCGTGCCCGGCCCCGGCAATCGCCCGCAGCGTCGGCACGGAGAATTCGGGCGTACCCATGAAGATGACACGCAGGGGCATTCGTCGACCCCTATCCCACCATCTTGCCCGGCGCCTTGTCCCTGGCGAGCTTTTTGAACTTCTTGACCACCATGTCCCGCTTCAGTTTTGAGATGTGGTCGATGAACAGCACGCCGTTGAGATGGTCGATCTCGTGCTGCAGGCAGGTCGCCATCAGCCCCTCGGCCTCGATCTCCTGCAGCTTGCCGTCGCGATCGAGATACTTCACCCGCACCGCGGCGGGGCGCTCGACTTCGGCATAGTAATCGGGGATCGACAGGCAGCCTTCCTCATAGACCGAACGCTGGTCGGAGCTTTCAAGGATTTCGGGATTGATGAAGACGTGCGGTGCCGGCGTCTCGTCCTCCTTGGCGAGGTCGATCACCAGCATGCGCAAGGGTTCGCCGACCTGGATCGCTGCGAGGCCGATGCCGGGCGCGTCATACATAGTGTCCAGCATGTCGCCGGCCAGTTTGCGCAAATCGCCATCGACACGCTCGACCGGTTTTGAAACCTGGCGCAGGACGGGATCGGGGAGGATGATAAGAGGCTTGATCGACATGGCGTCTCACCTAAGACCTCGCAGGAAAAGCGTCAACCGGGACGGGGTCGGGTCGTTCACGTTTTGATCTGTGCCGGCAGACCGAATCATCTATGCTGTTGGCATGAACGATCTGGCCACCATCCTGTCCGAACCTGTCGCCCGCCTCGGCGCCACCACGCTCACGCTCGGCCAAGCCCTGGGTTTCGGCGCAATGCTGTTCCTTGGACTGTTCGTGGCGCTCGTCGTTGCGCTCTGGCGATCGGCCAAGGCGCGTGCAGTGGCGGCCGCCGAAGCCGCCGACCACGCCCGTGACGCCGAGGTGCGGATGGCCGGCATCTTGGCAAGCCAGGCGGAAATGCAGGGCCGCATGGGCGCCATCGCCGAAGTGTTCGGGGCGCGCCAGGCGGAACTGACCCAGTCGATCGGCCAGCGCCTCGATGCCATGACCGGCCGCCTGGGCCAGACCATGACCGAGCAGACGAGATCGACGCATGAGAGCCTCGCCAAGCTGCAGGAACGGCTGGCGGTTATCGATATCGCGCAAGGCAATATCCAGTCGCTGGCCGGCCAGGTCGTGCAATTGCAGGCGATCCTTTCCAACAAGCAGACGCGCGGCGCCTTCGGCCAGTCGCGCATGGAGGCCATCGTCGCCGACGGATTGCCGCACGGCGCCTATGAATTCCAGGCGACCTTGTCGAATGGGAGCCGGCCCGACTGCCTGGTGAAGATGCCGAACGGCGCGCCGTCACTTGCCATCGACGCAAAGTTTCCGCTCGAGGCGTGGAACGCCATCCGTGCCGCCGAAGGGGCCGACCTGCAGAAGTCCGCCGCACAGGCTTTCCGCCGCGACATCGAGGTGCATGTCCGCGATATTTCCGAAAAATACCTGATCCAGGGCGAGACGCAGGACACCGCCTTCATGTTCGTGCCCTCGGAATCGGTGTTCGCCGAAATCCATGAGAATTTCGAGGCCGTTGTCCAAAAGGCGCATCGATCGCGGATCGTCATCGTCTCGCCATCGCTTTTGATGCTGTCGATCCAGGTCATCCAGGCAATCCTCAAGGATGCCCGCATGCGCGAGCAGGCGCACCTGATCCAGGGCGAAGTCATCCGGCTGATGGAAGATGTTTCCCGGCTCGACGAGCGGGTGCGCAAATTGCAGACGCATTTCGGTCAATCGGCCAAGGATATCGAGGACATCCTTGTCTCGACATCGAAGGTGACCCGGCGCGGACAAAAGATCGAGGCGCTGGAGTTTGGCGTGCAGCCGGCGGAGGATACCGCTGGTTCGAATGGCAGCGGAGCAAAAGCGGAAAGCAGCGCGCGTGTCGCCGATTCGAAAACCGGGCAATTGAGGCTAAGGGTCGTCGAAGGCGACGATTGAGAGCTACGCCGGAACCGGAGGCGAGCGCTTCGCCCCGGTCTGGCGCTACTGCTCCTCGATGATGGTGGTGCCTTCGAATTCCGGCAGCCAATGCAGCGCCGAGCGATGCCAGATCTGCTTTCTCGGCACCAGTTGCTCGCGCTGCCGTGCCGTGCCGACCCTGATGCCGTAAACCTTCGGTCCCTCGCCCGCCGACGTGGCGTAGAGATGCGAGCCACACTCACCGCAAAACGCCTGGGCGCGCTTGGCGCCGCTCGAACCGGTCTTGATGTAGATTTTCGGCTTGCCCTTGGTGATCCTGTAATTGTCCTCGGACGTCGGCACGGTGACGCGAAAGGCCGTTCCGGTTAGCTTCTGACAATCGATGCAGTGACAAATGGTGGTCTTTTCCGGATCAACCTCGGCCTCGTAAGTGATGGCGCCGCAATGACACCCGCCGTCGATTTTCATCTTCGTTCCTCCCGAGCTTTTGCCTGCGATCATAGCCGGGACTGCCCGACGGCGCATCGATTTCCTCAAGCCATTTTCCTTAGGCCGGTTCTTGTCCGGATGCCCCCGCCAAGGCCTTGCTCCGGCGTTCCCAGGTGCCGGTGGTCTGAGGCTTGACGAACAGCCGCGTCACCTCCGGCATCTCCGCTTTCAGCCGCGTCTCAAGGCGTTCGACGCAGGTCTCTATCTCGGGCGCCGACAAGTGGTCCTCGAACTCGATGCTCAGAGCGGCGACGATCTCCTGCGGACCCATATGCAGCGTCAGCGCGCCATTCGCCCGCTGCACCGCCGGGTCCTGCTGGACGATGTCCAATACTTTCATTTGCACCTCGGGCGAAGCCGGCTCGCCGAGCAGCAGGCTTTTGCTTTCGCGCGCCAGGAAGATCGCGGTTGCGCCCAGGATCAGCGCGATGCCGATCGACGCGGCGCCGTCGAGCTTCGGCATGTCCAGCAGTTCCGCCGCCGATATGCCGGCGAAGGCGACAACGAGGCCGAGAAGTGCCGCGCTGTCCTCGAAGAGTACGGTGTAGACGCTCGGATCCTTGCTGAGCTGCACCGCCTCGAGCCAGCCGTGGCTGCCTTTTTGGTGGCGGAACTCCTTCAGCGCCACCAGCCAAGAGGTGCCTTCGAAGAGAAAGGAAAGGCCAAGGACAGCGTAGTTCACCTTGGCGTTGGCAATCGGCTCCGGCGTCATGATGTGCGTCACGCCTTCGTAGAACGATATGCCGGCGCCCAGTGCAAAAACGAGGAGCGCAACGATGAAGCTCCAGAAGTACAGCTCGCGGCCATGGCCGAGCGGATGCGTACGGTCGGCCGGGCGCGCGGCGCGGTGCATGCCGTAAAGCAGCAGGCTGCCATTGCCGGTATCGACGAGCGAGTGGACGCCTTCCGAGAGCATTGCCGAGCTGCCCGTGAACAAGGCAGCGGCGAATTTGGTCAGTGCGATCGCAAGATTTCCGGCGAGCGCCGCATAGATCACTTTTTTCGACCCGCCATGCGCCGCCACGGTGTGCTGCCTTGGTTGATGCACCGAGATTGGCGGAGCGCCCGCCCACGCTCCACAGCTCTCACAACGCCTGAAGCGCCGAGTTGTTCACGAGGTCAGTTATCCAAAAGGGCGGCGCGGGGCTATTCGACGACCTCGTCCGTCCAGACCTTGAAGCCAGCCAGCGCGCCCGGCCCGAAAATGTGGGTCAGCGGCACATCAGCGGCATCGCGCCCGGAAGCAATCAGGATGCGGCCGATGCGCGGCGCGTTGTTGCGCGGGTCGAACGCGTGCCAGCGGCCGCCGAGATAGACCTCCATCCAGGCGGCGAAATCCATGTCCGACCACGGCTTTGGCAGGCCGATGTCACTGATATAGCCGGTGCAGTAGCGGGTTGGAATATTCAGGGCGCGGCAGAAGGCAACAGCGAGGTGAGCAAAGTCGCGGCACACACCACTCTGCTCGCGATAGGCCTCGGCGGCGGTGCGCGTCGGCCGTGCATTGAAATAGTTGAAGACGATGTGGTTATGGACGAAGTCGCAGACCGCCTGGACGCGCGGAATGCCGAGCGGGGTGCTGCCGAACAGCCGCCACGCTTCATTCGACAGCACGTCGCTCTCGCAATAACGGCTGGGCAGCAGGAACAGCAGCGTCTCCGACGGCAGATCGCGCACCTCGTGCTGCCACGCCGTCAGCTCGCGCGTCTCGAAGGAGCCGGGGTCGCGGATGACCGCGTCGGTGCCGAAGGCAAAGCGCCCGGCCGGCGCAACGAGACGGTTGCACCAATTGCCGAAACTGTCGCGGTAGCTCTCGATCGGCACCGGCGGGTTCGACGTCAGGAAGTCCGGCCGCTCAAGATCGGATGCGCGCGAATAATGGACATTTAGCATCGCGATCAGCGGTGTTTCCTGCGGGAAGTCGAAGCTCATCTGGCAACCGATGTGGATCCGCATTGTCGTCCCTGACCGGCCTGCCTGATCATCAGCCGGCGAAACGCGAGGGCTGATGCTGCAGTGCGAAGAAGACCTTGGCACGGACCGCTGCGGTTTACGAGGGAATTAGAAACCGGTTGACAGCCATCGGCCAGGGCGACTGCACGGCAGCGGCCTCTTGCAGTCGAGCGCGTTCTCTTGTTTCACTTCGCCAGACATCAACTGGAGGAACGAATCATGGCTAAGGGTGCGATGAAGGCAGGCAAGGAAGCCCGCAAGCCGAAGAAGGACGCGAAGAAACCCGCTCCGGCGCCGGCCCTGAAGGCACCGCCGGTGAAGGCGATGAAGCTGAAGGACAAGTAGGGCCGTTTCGGCTTATTTCGACCGGCCGCAAACGCGGCCGGCATGATTGTTCATTAAGCTCGCGCGCATCCCCTATCGATGCGGCGAAGACAGATTTCACGCATTCAAGAAATCGGCCGAAAGCCATCGAAACGGAGCGTTCCGATGGCTTGAATCAGTGCCGGAGGCGTTATCGCGCGGAGAAGCCGGGCGGCGTCCTGCCGGTGCGCTGCTTGCGCGCGGCATAGCGTGCGTCACGCTTGGCCTTGCGTTCGGCCTCGTCGGCAAGAAAACGGGCGATGCGCTCGTTCTCTTCAGCTTCCCGGATCTTCGCTTCGGCCTGTGCGGCCTCTTCGGCGGCGATGCGTGCCGCTTCGGCGGCTGCCTCGCGCTCGGCCTTTTCGGCCGCTTCGCGCGCCAGCTTTTCCTGCTTCAGCCTGGCCTTTTCGGCCTCGCGTATCGCGCGGGCCTCGAGGATCGCCTTGCGCTCGGCCTGTCGTGCCAGCACCGCTGGATCATCTGCCGCCGGCTTTGCCTTGAAGCGCTCCAGAAGCGCCTTCTTTGCCTCGTTCGCGGCATTGCGCCGCTCGAAAACGTCTTTTTCCCTATAGATAGCCAAGTCCACTTCCCTGAAGTCAATTTGCGAGGCTTACATACGCGTGAAAACCGAGAGTTCAAGCGCCAAAACGGTATGCCAGCCATGAAATTCTGATCTGTTGCAGCCGGGAGACGCCATTTCGATTGAATTCGGCTGAAAGGCACCCGCACTGTTCACCATCTAGGCATCTGGCGGGGCGGCGGACTGATCGCTACCTGCAGCGCCAGGACAAACGCTGGGATGACACACTATGGAACTCGGTCTCTACACTTTCGCCGACGTAAGCCCGGAACCGGGTCCCTGTGCGATCGGTGCGCACGAGCGGCTGCGCAATTTGATCGAGGAGATCGAGCTCGCCGACCAGGTCGGGGTGGACGTCTTTGGTCTCGGCGAGCACCACCGTCCCGACTACGCTGCCTCCGCTCCGGCGGTGGCACTGGCGGCGGGGGCCGAACGAACCAGGCGCATAAGGCTGACCAGCGCTGTGACCGTGCTGTCGTCCGACGATCCGGTGCGCGTCTTCCAGCAGTTTGCCACCCTCGACCTTCTGTCCGGCGGCCGGGCGGAGATCATGGCCGGGCGCGGCTCGTTCATCGAGTCGTTTCCGCTGTTCGGCTACAATCTCGAACATTATGACGAGCTCTTTGCCGAGAAGCTCGACCTGCTGCTCGCCATCCGCGATCATGTCAGGGTGACCTGGTCGGGCAGTCTGCGCGCTCCGATCAATGATCGCGGCGTCTATCCCCGGCCCTTGCAGGACAAATTGCCGATCTGGATCGCCGTCGGTGGAACACCGCAATCCGTCGCTCGCGCCGGCGTGCTCGGGCTGCCGCTGGCGCTGGCGATCATCGGCGGGGAGCCGGCGCGGTTCGCACCGCTGTTCGACATCTACAGGGATGCAGCCAGACGCGCCGGCAACGATCCGGCAAGCCTTGCCACCAGTCTCAACGTGCACGGCTTCATCGCCGACAGCACGGACCAGGCAGCCGACGATTTTTACGGGCCGCAGGCCGAGGTGATGAACCGTATCGGCCGCGAGCGCGGCTGGGGGCCGACATCGCGGGCGCATTTCGACCAACCGCGCGGCCCAAACGGCGCGCTGTTCGTCGGCAATCCAGAACAGGTGGCCGAGAAGATCATTGCCCAGCACAGGATATTCGGCAACGACCGCTTCCTGCTGCAAATGGCGATCGGCACCATGCCGCACGCCAAGGTGATGAAGGCCATCGAACTCTACGGCACCAAGGTGGCGCCGATCGTGCGCCGGGAAACTGCGAGGGCCGTTCCCGCCGTGGCGGCACCGGTTGCCTGATTCCCAGTCACCTGATTCCTTGGCAAGGCCGCGAGGCGGCCTTGCCGGTGACGCCGGCTAACGGAACCTTGAAGCGACAGAGGCGTTTTCGCCAACGGTCTGCACCAATCGCGGTGTGCCGCCGAGGGTCAGAATGAAAGCCGAACCCGCCGCTTCGGGCGCAAGCGCTGCCGAAAGCCCGGATCCGCGCGTCGAGGCACGGGCGGATGCGCATCTGATGCGTTCGCTGCTCGTCGGCATCTTCATCCTTATGGCGATCTACGCGCTTTACTTCGCCCGCGCCTTCTTCATGCCGGTCATTCTGGCTTTCCTGCTGGCGCTGACGCTGACGCCGATCGTTCGCTTCCTGCGCAAGCATGGCATGCCCGATGTCATTTCGGCGACACTGCTGGTGCTGCTTTCGTTCTGCCTCGTCGCCGTCGCGGGATATCTGCTCAGCGGCCCGGTCATCGACCTCATCAACAACACCTCCACGATCGGCCAGCAGCTTACCGAACGTCTGGCACAATTGCGCCGTCCGTTCGAACGGATCGTGGAGATTTCGCGCCAGATCGAGGGCCTGACACAGACTTCCCAGGAGCCGGGCGTTCAGAGGGTGGCGATGGCGCCATCCGGTATTCTCTCGCAGGCGGCCGGCAATGTGCTGTCGGCTGGCGTCAGCGTTACCATCGTCTTCGTCCTGTCGCTGTTCCTGCTCGCCTCGGGCACGATGTTCTATGAAAAGATCGTCCAGTCCTTCCCCAGTCTCAGCGAAAAGAAGCGGGCGCTGCGCGTCGTCTACGACGTCGAACGTGAAATCTCGCATTATCTGCTTACCGTCACGGTCATCAATACATGTCTCGGCATTGTCATCGGGCTCGGCCTTTGGGCGCTCGGCGTGCCCAACGCGCAGGTCTGGGGCGCGGCAGCGGCTCTGCTCAATTTCCTGCCTTATATCGGGGCGCTGACCACCATCACGCTGGTCACGATCATCGCGCTGATCAGCTTCGACACGATTTCCTATGCGCTGCTGGCGCCGGCCTTCGTCCTTATGTGCGATGTCGTCGAAGGCCAGTTCGTGACGCCGACGGTGGTCGGCCGCCGTCTCGAGATCAACGCTGTGGCGATCCTAATCGCCATCGCCTTCTGGTCGTGGCTGTGGGGTTTCGTCGGCGCCTTGCTGGCGGTGCCGCTGCTGGTCGTCATCAAGGTGTTCTGCGATCATTTCGACGGCCTCAGTCATGTCGGCAATTTCCTCGCGGCGCAGCATACGGCGGTGATCGAGGACGAAGAAATTCACGAGGCGAAAAAGTAGCGGCTTAAGGTCAAAAACGTCCCCCGATTGGGGCGGATCACGACCTTGCATCGGTGGCACGTCCGTTGTGCCTGCAGTGCTCAATCAACATTTTGAATTTGCCGCCTCGGCAACGGCTTCCTACATCCGTTCGGCCCACAGGAAACCCCGCGCCGATGACCGCTCTTTCCGTTCTCGACCTGTCGCCGATCGTCGAAGGCAGCAACGCTTCGCAGTCACTCGCCAATTCGCTCGATCTCGCCCGCCATGCCGAGCGGCTGGGATATAAGCGCTACTGGCTGGCTGAGCATCACAACATGCCGGGCATCGCCAGCGCCGCCACCTCGGTGGTCATTGCCCATGTGGCCGGCGGCACCAAGACGATACGCGTCGGCGCCGGCGGCATCATGCTGCCCAATCATTCGCCGCTGGTCATCGCCGAGCAATTCGGCACGCTCAACGCTCTGCATCCCGGTCGCATCGATCTCGGCCTCGGGCGGGCGCCCGGCACCGACATGGCCACGGCACGGGCGCTGCGCCGCAACCTCGATGCTGGCGCCGACAATTTCCCGCAGGACGTCGTCGAGCTGATGGGTTACTTCCAGCCGGCCGAAGACGGCCAACGCATCCGCGCGGTGCCCGGCGAGGGCGAAAAGGTGCCGATCTGGATTCTCGGTTCCAGCCTCTACGGCGCGCAGCTTGCCGCCATGCTCGGCCTGCCCTACGCCTTCGCTTCGCATTTTGCGCCGGCCGAGCTCGACCATGCGCTGGAGATCTACCGCTCGCGTTTCCAGCCTTCGGAGCAGCTCGACAGGCCCTACGTGATGCTCGGCCTCAATGTCTTCGCCGCTCCTTCCGATGCCGAGGCGCGGCTGCTGTTCACCTCGCTGCAGCAGGCCTTCGTCAATCTGCGCACCGGCCGGCCCGGCCGATTGCCGCCGCCAGTCGAAGGATATGAGCGCGACCTCGATCCAATGGCCAAGACCATGCTCGGCCAAGCGCTTTCCTGCGCCGTCGTCGGCTCTCCCGAAACGGTCAGGCAAGGCATCGAGGCCTTCGTGCGCCGCACCGGCGCGGACGAGCTGATGGTCACAGCGCAGATTTTCGACCATGCGGCGCGGGTGCGCTCGTTCGAGATCCTGGCCGACGCTCACAAATCGCTGTCGGAAGCTGCCTGAGAGTTGGTTCGCCACTTGCCACAGTTGCGGGCGAGGCCGGCCTTGGGCAGGGAACCTCGCGAACAGGTGTGCGAAGACACAGCGAACATTTCGCGCGCTTTACGCGGAGGTTTTCGATCCTCATGCTCGTCCGTTTGCGGGAAACGCGGCGTCCACTAAATGACGATCACCTTGGTGCCGATTGTGGCGCGGTCATAGAGATCGATGATGTCCTGGTTCATGAGGCGAATGCAGCCCGCCGACACAGCTTTGCCGATGGACCACCATTCAGGGCTACCGTGCAGGCGATATCCAGTGTCACCTTTCTCGTTGAAAAGATAGAGCGCCCGCGCCCCGAGCGGGTTCATGAGTCCGCCCTCCATATGGGCCGGTATGATGCGGCCTCGCTTCTGCTCGCGCACGATCATCGCAGACGGCGCGCTCCAATCCGGCCATTCGCGCTTCCTCGCAACGTGAGCGGTGCCATGCCACTCGAAGCCCGCCTTGCCAACGCCGATTCCGTAGCGCAGCGCCTGACCGTCTCCCAACACGTAGTAGAGGAACTTCGCTCCTGTATCGACAATGATGGTGCCCGGCGCCTCTTCAGTCGCATAAGGTACTGTCTGCCGATGGAACTTTGGGTCAACCTTGTAGATCGGAACCGGCGGAACGCGAAAACCGGCGTCGGTGAGGCCGCCATAGGCCGAGGGGAAAGTCTTTAATGCGCCGCCGGTAGTGCAGCCGAAGAATACGGTCATCCCAGCAAGAACCAGCCCGATTAGGATCGATTTCACGCGCATGACTCAAGCCGGCGCCCGTGTGAACGATCAGCCGCATCTCGTCATATTCCTAATCCGACACGCTTCGATTGCCAAGATTTTCCTGACTGTCGGCTGGCTGATCGTTGGGCACTTGGCTCGATCGGCGCCGCGTCCTTCAATTGCTCGGTTTTCGAACGACGAACGCCCGTAGTGGCTGCGAATGCCCGGGTCGGCAGGACAGAGGGAGCGCTGGTCCGTCCGGCATTGCAAAGTTTCTGAACAGAGCCCTACGCGCTGACGCTCTGCGCAGTCGCACCTAGCGGACGGCATGAATTGCGGATCATCAGGCGTCCCTTGAGCGTCAGCTTGCGCGGCGGCGCATCCCTGTTTCCGGCGAGCCGGTCGAGCAGCAGATTGGCCGCCTGTTCGCCAATCGCCTGCACCGGCTGTGCGACCGTGGTCAATTGCGGCCGGAACACATCCGACCACGGAAAGTCGTCGAAGCAGGCGACCGAAATATCCTCCGGACAGGACAGGCCGATATCGCGAATGGCCTTCATCGTGCCGATCACCATCGGGTTGTTGGCCGAAAAGATGGCGCTCGGCCGGTCGTGCAGCGAAAGCAGCTGCATGGTGGCGTTGTAGCCGTCGACTTCATGGAAGTTGCCGAAGCGGACGAGCTCGGGCTCGGCCGGCAGGCCGGCGGCCTGGAGGGCCTCGCGGTATCCCGCCATGCGGTCGTGCATCGGCGAGATATCGAAAGAGCCGGAGATGTAGCCGATGCGCCGATGGCCGAGATCGATCAGGTAGGTGATGGCGTCGAACACCGCGCGCTGATTGTCGAGAACGACGGCATCGGTATCGACACCCTGGCAAACACGGTCGAGCAGCACGACCGGCACGTTGGCGTCGTCGACAATCCGTTTGAGGATCGCGCCGTCGCCGACACGCGCGACGATCAGTCCGTCGACCATGCGGTCGAGCAGCAGTCTGATCTGGTCGTCCTGCGTGTTGAGGTGCTCGTCGGTGCAGCACAGCATGACGGCGTAGCCGGCCCTGTCGAAAGCCTGCTGGATGACCGAAACCACGTCGGTGAAGAACGGGTTGGTGATGTGGGGGACGGTGAGCCCGATGGTGCGTGTGGTGCCCATCTTCAGGCTGCGGGCGATGGCGTTGCGCTTATAGCCGATGTCGCGGATCGCCTGTTCGATGCGCTGGCTGAGCTCGGGGCTGACGGTCGCGGTGCCGTTGATCAGCGCCGATACGGTGGCCACGGAAACACGCGCGGCCTCGGCCACGTGAAGCATGGTCGGAGCAGTGAACTTGCGCTGCTTTTTTCGTCCTGACACTGTCATTTTCGAAACGTTTCACCACTCCACGGCAGCAATACGTACGGAATCTTACGATTTTGTGCAAGAATTGAAATGGATCAATCTCGGACTCCAGATATTGCCTTGACATGATCGAAACGTTTAGATTAGCGTTTGAGGTGTTCGGTGACGGCGGAGGGAGGCCGTCCTTGTCATGCAGCACGGCAATTCCATCCCTGCGCAAGGCGTTATGGCGGACGGCTCGGCTATCGTGCTGAGCGCCGAGCACATCTCCAAGTCCTTCGGTGGCATCGCCGCGCTTGTCGATGTCGATTTCGAACTGCGGCGCGGCGAGGTCCATGCGCTGATGGGCGAGAACGGCGCCGGCAAGTCGACGCTGATGAAGATCCTGTCCGGCGTCTATACGGACTATAACGGAACGGTCAGTATCGATGGCGATGCGGTGCGCTTTGCCGGCGTCCGCGAAGCCGAGCGCGCCGGCATCGCCATCATCCACCAGGAGCTGAATCTCGTCCCCGAACTCAGCGTCGCCGACAATATCTTTCTCGGCCGCGAGAAGCTGATCGCCGGGCTGATCGTCGACCGCAAGGCGAGCAGCCGCGCTGCCGGCGCGCTGCTGCAAAGGCTCGGCATCGAGCTCGATCCGGATGCGCGCGTCGGTGCCTTGCGCGTCGGCGAACAGCAACTGGTCGAGATCGCCAAGGCGCTGTCGATGTCGGCACGCATTCTGATCATGGACGAGCCGACCTCGGCGCTTTCGCCAGCCGAATGCCAGCGGCTGTTCCGCATCATCCGCCAGCTCGCCGACAGCGGCGTGGCGATCGTCTACATTTCGCACCGCATCGACGAAGTCATGCATCTGGCCAGCCGGGTCACCGTGTTCCGCGATGGACGCCACGTCCTGACGCGGGCGATGGACCAGCTCGACGAAGACGCCATAATTTCGGCGATGGTCGGGCGAAACCTGCTTGCTTCCTCCCAGGAGCACCGCATCCCCGGCGTCAACACCGTCCTTTCCGTAAGCGAGCTGTCGCTGTCGAAGCCCAATCGCCATGGCTGGCGCACCGTGCTCGACGGCGTCAGTTTCGATCTTGCCGCAGGTGAAATCCTGGGTATCGGCGGGCTGCTGGGCTCGGGCCGGACCGAAATCCTGGAAACCATCTTCGGGTCCAGCGGCGGACGTGCCGGCGGTGAGATCAGGCTCGATGGCGAGGTGGTAGAAATCCGTTCGCCGCGCGATGCGCGCCGGCTCGGCATCGCCCTGGTCACGGAAGACCGCAAGACGCAAGGCCTGCATCTCGAGGCCTCGATCACCGACAATGTCGCGCTGCCGCTGGTCGGTGCGCTGGCGCGGTTCGGCCTGCGCTCGCTGGCTGGTGAGCAAGGGCTGGCACGGGACGCCGTCAAGGCGCTCGGCATTCGCTGCGAGACCGTCGAGCAGCCGGCCGGCACGCTGTCCGGTGGCAACCAGCAGAAGGTCGTCATTGGCAAATGGCTGGCGACGAGGCCGCGGGTGCTGCTGCTCGACGAGCCGACGCGCGGCATCGATGTCGGCGCCAAGCGGGAAATCTACGATCTCATCGTCAAGCTGGCGCGAGACGGGCTGGCGATCGCGGTCATCAGCTCGGAATTGCCGGAGCTGCTGCATCTTTCCGACCGTATCCTGGTCATGGCCGACGGCCGCCAGACGGGAATCCTGTCCCGCGCGCAAGCCAGCGAGGAGGCCATCATGCGGCTTGCGGCGCCGCGACGGACGATGACGAGGCCTGCCGCATGAGCATTTTGCATATCCTGTCCCGGACGAAGCTCTATTGGGGCCTGATCGCCATCTTCCTGATCGGCGTGCTCGGCTCGCCGATCAGCTCCAAGGGCAACAACATTTTCCTGTCCTACGGCAACCTGCTCGACGTGCTGCGCCAGGTGTCGACCACGGGCCTGATTGCCACCGGCATGACGGCCGTGATCATTACCGGCGGTATCGACCTTTCCGTCGGCTCGCTGATGGCGATCTGTACGGTGGTCTGTGCCATGCTGCTGACGGTCCCCGGCGTGACGCCGGCGGTGGTGCTTGGGGTGCCGACAGTTGCCGTGGCAGCCCTTTGCCTCGGCATTCTCGTCACTCGTTTCATCCTGCTGAACGTCGAAAAATCCCGTGCCGGCGCGCAGGCGACGCACGACATCAGGCTGGACAGCGTTCGCGGGCTGGTGACGCCCGGCATTGTCGGGGTGATCCTGTGCAGTCTGGTGCTGTGGTTCCTGCTGCCGCAGGTAGGCTCAAAATTCGGCGTGCTCGGCGTGCTGCTGGTGGCGCCTTGCGTCGGCCTGCTGTTCGGCGCGCTCAACGGCTTCATCATCGTCGCGGGGCGGCTGCAGCCCTTCATCGTGACGCTGGCGATGATGGTTACTGCGCTCGGCATCGCCCGGCTGACAGCCGGCCAGAACAATGCGGTGCTGCCGGTCTATACCGGCTCGAACGCCACGGCCGATTTCGAAATGCTGCGCTCGCTGGTATTCGGCGTGATCCCGATGCCGGGCCTGTTCTTCCTCGGCGCCATCCTGATCTACGGCGCCGTGCTGCGCTTCACCCCGTTCGGCCGCTATGTCTATGCAATCGGCGGCAATGAGGAGGCGGCGCGGCTGTCGGGCATCGCCGCAGGCCGCGTGAAGATCGCCACCTATGCCGTGTCAGGGCTGCTGGCCGGCATCGCGGCGGTGCTCTATGTCGCGCAGTACCGGCAAGGCAAGCCGGACGCCGGCGCCGGCCTGGAGCTCGACGCGATTGCCGCCGTGGTCATCGGCGGCACCAGCCTGATGGGCGGACGCGGCAGCCTCACCGGGACGTTCTGCGGCGTGCTGATCTTCGGGCTGCTCTCCAACATCCTGCAGCTGCACAACATCAATTCGAACCTTCAGCTGGTGCTGAAGGGGATGATCATCATCGGTACCGTGCTCGTACAGGAGCGCAATGCCGGTGATCTTCTCTTCTATCTGCGGCTGCCCGGTGGGCAAGCGCACAAGGAAACGGCCGCGGCAAAGCGGCCGTCGCAAGAGACCGCGTCTCTGAATATTGGAGGAAACAAGAAATGAAACGACGTGAATTGTTGAAGCTCGCCGGGCTGACAGCGGCACTCCTGACCACGACCGCCATGCTTGCCGGCGGCGCCCATGCGCAGGACAAGAAGTGGAAGATCGGCTTCTCGCAGGTGACGACCATCGAACCCTGGCGGGCTCAGTTCAACAAGGACATCCTGGCCGAAGCGGCCAAGCATCCGGAAGTCGAACTGATCATCACCGACGGCGAGGACAAGACCGAGAAGCAGGTGGCCGACGTCGAGAACCTGATCCGTCAGGAGGTCGATGCGCTCTTGGTATCGCCGAAAGAATCCGCCGGTCTGACCGGTGTCGTGCAGCAGGCGATCGATGCGAAGATCCCGGTCTTCGTGCTCGACCGCAACGTCGAAACCAATGACTACACGCAGTTCGTCGGTGGCGACAACAAGCTGATCGGCCGGGCTGCCGGTGAATATGCCGTCGAGCTGCTTGGGGGCAAGGGCAAGGCCGCCGGCAACGTCGTCGAGATCTGGGGCGGCATGGGCACCCAGCCGGCACACGATCGCCATGACGGCTTCCATGAATTCACCGACAAGGAGCCGGGCATAAAATATCTGCTCGACCAGCAGTCGGGCGACTGGAAGCAGGACCAGGCCTACAACATCATGGCGACCGCGTTGCGCAACAACGAGAAGATCGATCTTGTCTACGGCCATAATGATCCGATGGCCTATGGTGCCTATCTTGCCGCCAAGGACGTCGGACGTGAGAAGGACATCAAGTTCATCGGCATCGACGGCCTGCCCAATGAAGGCGTGCAGCTGGTCGCCAATGGCGAACTGACGGCGACGTTCACTTATGTGACGCCGGGCGCCGAAGGGCTGCGGCAGGCGATCAAGTTCCTGAACGGGGAGAAGGTGGAAAAGACCATCACCCTGCCGACGCAGAAGATCACCAAGGAAAATGCCGCCCAGATACTGAAGGACAACGGCCTCTGAGACGAGGCCTTCCTGCCGGGCGTTCAGCGCCCGGCAGGAACAACAATCAAACGCCGGCAGGCAGCAGATTAAGCCAGCTTGGCCAGCAGCTTCATGAAAATGGCCGCCTCCTTGGCGGAAAGCGGCGCCAGCGTTTCCTGCGTGATCTCGCGGGCAAGCGGGATCAGCCGCTCGATCGCGTCGCGACCCTCGGCCGTCAGATTGACCAGCAGGCGCCGTTTGTCGACTTCGTGTTTGCTAAGTTCGACAAAGCCACGCGCTTTCAGCCGGTCGATGACGCCCTTCACGGTCGCCGCATCCATGGCGATCAGGCTGCCAAGCTGGTTCTGCGAGGTCTCGCCAACATCGCGCAATTTGGCCAAAGCGGCAAATTGCGGCGGCGTCAGATCGGCGATGTGTGCGGCGAAGATCGAGACATGGCGCTGATGCGCCTTGCGCAGGATGAAGCCGACCTGCTCCTGCAAGCGATAGTCGTTCTCGTCAGGTTCCTCGGCCTCGACCAGCTTGAGCAGATTGTCTTCGGCGCTCACCGCAGCCCGTCCCATGCCTTGATATCCTTGGCCGCCAGCCCGCCCATGCGGTCGTGCACACGCGGGCCGCAGGTCATTGCGAGGCAGAACAGGATCTCGTCGGGACGCGGGCCATCGCTGATGCCGATTTCCATGGCATCGAAATGGCTGCGCACATAGGCGGCGTTGATGTGGCCGAGCGGCACATCGAGCCGCGCACCGAAAGCGCCGACCTTCTTTGCCGACGGCACGATCGCCTTGGCGTCGCCGAGCCGCTCGCGCATGGCATAGCCGCCCGGCACATGCCACAGCGCGCCATGCTCCAGCTCGCCCGCCATGCCGACGATGGCGCCCTTGCCGTAACCGTCGATCTGTTTCACGTCGCCGCCCAATGCGGCAATAAGCCTGTCGGAGAGCAGCAGCCCGAGCGGCTTCAAATCCTCCATGGCGCTCTGCAGTTCCTCGACGTAACGGCCGGCGAACGGGTTCTTGACCACAGCCATGGCCGCGGCGCGGCGCCGCGGCACCTTCGCCACCGGCCCGCCCTCGTGAAAAATCTCTTCGGTCAGCACGGCGATCTTGCGGATCGGAAACTCAGGCATGAGCAATTTCCCTCTCTAAAGCTTTATCGGCGAGCGCCATCGGACCTGCGATGCGCGCCTGACCGCCGAGGAAAAGCGCCGCGGCGGCAATCAGGCCGCGCCGCCGAAACTCCTCGGCAACGGCAAATCCACTTTCGAGTGCAATAGCGATTTCAGCGGCGGAAAGCGGCCCCACGCCCTGCGTCACCAAACGGTCGCCGAGATCGCTGTCAGGCGCGAGATCGCGCGCCCGTACGCGCCTAACGGCTGGATGACCGGGCAGGTCGACGGCGTTGGCGATCAAGGTCGCGGCGGCATCGGCTTCAGCACCCGTCCGCGCCAGCACCGTGACCGCGTCTGCGATGCCCAGCGAAAAGGAGCGGCCGCGCCAGCCGCTGGTCGCGACGCCGCGGATCCCGTCTTCGGCGCGGATCGTGAGACGATCTGCCAGCCCATGACCTGTCCCGGCAATGGCAAGCGTCATCGACTGCCCGCTGCCGAGATGGATCGCGCTGTCGCCGCCATTGTTGACATAGGCGCGCTCGAGCCGGCGGCCGGCAAGCAGCGCCCCAAGCACTTCGTCGGCTACCGAGCCGGCGACGGCCGCCATCGGTGTGATAAATTGTTTCGCTAGCGGAACGACCGCCGCTTCCATGCGGCGCGCCGTCGGGCCAGCGAAAGGACGTGGCCGCGAGGCGGCCGGGCGCCGTAGTTCGGGCAGCTCTTCGACCAGTTCAACCAGGATTGGCTGGAAGCGCGCCACTGCCTGGCCATAGGCAGTCCGGCATTCGCTTGCCTCGCCGAAGGCCTCGACGATCAGGTCGATCGGCCCATGATTGAGGTGAAGCCTCCGGCCGTCCTCGAGCCAATGCGCCTGCGGGCCGTTCATCGCCCGGCCCCGTTTGCGGCCGCGCGACGCAACTGAGCCAGCGGCGGCCAGGGATTGTCCCGGGGTGCGGCCGTGCCGCGGCGCGGATTGAGATATTCGCCGCCCTTGGCCAGGATATCGTCGACGCTGCGGATTTCGGCTTCGTAGCCGCCAAGCCTGACATAATCGTCGCGGCGCATGGTGAACTCGATCGGCGCCACCAGCGCCGGCGTCGGCACATAGCCGAAGGCGCCTTCCGGCACGCGGGTGACGTCGACCATCAGCGTGATGCCGCCGCCCGGCCAGACATAGACCGGCGCGCCGCCGACCGTCACATAGGTCTTGAGGCCCTGCACCGAGCGGGTCAGATTGACCGGGTTCTCGGTGACGCCGGCGCGCAGCGAGCCGCCGGCGCCGCCGACGAAAAGCACGGTGCAGAGCGCCGGCTCACAATTGTCCTCGATCAGTTCAACCGACTTCCGCAGCCGCTCCGGGAACGGTTTCTGCACAGGCTTCAATTCGTCGTCGAGCTCGTAATAGGCGAATTGCTCGCCGGTGGTCGAGACCATCAGCAGCGACATGCCGGGGCGCGCACCCTTTTTGGCGTTCCATTCACCAAGGATCGACAGCGGGTCGGAGATACTGGTGCCGCCCCAGCCGAGGCCGGGCTCCGACACCTTGAAATAACGGCCCGGCGTCGAACGGCGGCCGATGATCTTGATGCCGGTATCCTGCCAGCCAAGCACCTTGCCGGCCTGATGCTCGGAGACGACGCCGGTGATGTGGTCATCGACCACCACCACCTCGTCGACAAGGCCGCGCCATTGGGTCGCGAACATGCCTATGGTGGCCGAACCGCAGCCGACGCGCATGCGCTGCTCGAGCTTGCCGTCGATGACCGGCGGCTTGCCGGCTTCGACGATGACGGTGGCGCCGCCGTCGATGACGAGTTCGACCGGTTTGCGGTTGCACAGGGCGAGCATGGCGTCGCAGGTGGCGCGCCCTTCAGCCTTCGAGCCGCCGGTCAAATGATGCACGCCGCCCAGCGACAGCATCTGCGAGCCGTATTCGCCGGTGGTGACATGGCCGATCGCCTCGCCTTGGGCACGGACCGTCGCCGTTTCGGGGCCGATATGACGGTCGGTGTCGATCTTCACCTTGACGCCGCAATAGGAGAAGATGCCCTCGGTGACGACGGTGACCAGATCGACGCCTTCGACCTCCTGGCTGACGATGAAGGGCGCCGGCTTGTAATCGGGATAGGTGGTGCCGGCGCCGATGGCGGTGACGAAGCGGCGGCCGGTGTTGACCAGTTCGCCGTTCCATGCCTCGCCTTCTTCGGCAAAGGGTACGATTGCGGCTCCGGTCTCGGCCGCGTGATCGAGGATGGTCAGCGGATCCATCCGCACGATCCTGCCGCCAACATTGCCGTAGCGGTCGCAGGCGCCGGTGCGGCCATCGGCGATGTAGCACATGACCGGACAGGCATCGCAGCGGATCTTCTCGGCCACCAGCTTCTCGCCGGGATCATGCGTCTCGAAGCGTTCGGCAAGCTCGCTCATCGGGGCGCCTCCTTGTCGAGGATGGCGGCGCGGATGCGGGTCGGCGTCGCCGGAATTTTGGTGACCAGCACACCTGTTGCATGGCGGATGGCGTTGAGGATCGCCGGCGCCGTCGGAATCAGCACATGCTCGCCCAACCCCTTGGCCCCGAAGGGTCCTTCCGGATCCGGAACTTCTATCAGGATGGTCTCGATCGGCGGCACGTCGCCGATCGTCGGGATCAGATAGTCGTGCAGGTTTTCGGTGCGGCCGGGGATATATTCTTCCATCAGCGCCATGCCGATGCCCTGGGCGATGCCACCCTCAATCTGGCCCTCGGCAAGCAAGGGATTGATGGCCTTGCCGACATCGTGGGCGGCGGTGATTTTTATCAGCTTCACGGTGCCGAGCTTGAGATCGACCTCCAGTTCGGCGATCTGAGCGCCATAACCATAGACGGCGTAAGGCTTGCCCTGACCTTTTGCATCGAGCGGCTGTGTCGGCGGGTCGTAGCTTTCCTCGGCCCGGAAGACAAAACCTTCGGCGTCTGCCTTCAGCGAGGAAAGATCGATGCGGCGCGTCGCTTCGCCTTCCCTAATGCTCAGGCTTGTGCCGTCCAGCGCAATCGCCGCCTTTTGCGAGACATTGGCAAAACGCAAGATCTCCTCGCGCAAGGCGCGGCCGGCCTTTTCGGCGGCCTTGCCGGTGACGAAAGTCTGGCGCGAGGCCGAGGTCTTGCCGGCGTCGGGGGTGATCGCCGTATCAGCGCCTTTCAGCCGCAACTTCTCCAATTGCAGACCCAACGCGTCGGCGCAGATCTGCGCGATGACGGTGTTGGAGCCTTGCCCGATATCGACCGCCCCCTGATGCAGGACGACTTCGCCCGATATCGAGATGCCGACCTTGATGGTCGACGGATTGGGCAGCGAGGTGTTGCCGCAGCCGTACCAGCAAGAAGCGATGCCGACGCCGCGTTTTTTGATGCTGCTACCGGCATTGAACGCTTCGGCATCGCGAACGGCACGCTGCCAATGTGAACGGAGGGCCTCCAGGCAGTCGGCGATGCCGACACCCGACTCAAGCCGCTGCCCGGTAACTGTTTCGGATCCGTTCCGAAGGCAGTTCTTCAGGCGAAAGGCGAGCCGATCCATGCCGAGCTTGTCGGCCAGCTCGTCATAGAGGGTCTCCTGCATGATCGTCGCCTGCGGCACGCCGAAACCGCGAAAGGCGCCGGCAATCGGGCCGTTGGTGTGGATGGCACGGCCTTCGGCGCGATAGTTCGGCGTAGCATAGGGGCCGGAGGCGTGCACCGGCACGCGGTTGGCGACCGTCGGCCCCCAGCTGGCATAGGCGCCGGTGTTGAAATCGCCGGCGAAGACCATGCCGGTGACACGGCCGTCGGCATCGGCGCCGATGCTCGCTCTCATCAGGGCCGGATGGCGCTTGGTGGTCGAGATCATCGATTCGGTGCGGCTGTAGGCGAGCGCCGCCGGCCGGCCGGTTTTCATGGCGACGAGGCCGATGAGCGGTTGCAGCGAGACGTCGAGCTTCGAGCCGAAGCCGCCGCCGGTCGCGGTCGGCACGATGCGCACCTTTTCCGGGGTAAGGCCGAGCACTTTTGCCGTGTCGTCACGGTCCATATAGGGCGCCTGCGTGCAGGCGACGACGACCAGCGTGTCGCCGTCCATGAAGGCATAGCCGGCTTCCGGTTCGATATAGGCGTGCTCGACATAGGAGGTGTCGATGGCGCCAGAAACGACGAAAGCCGCACCGGCAAGCGCGGCTTCGGGGTCGCCACGCTCGACAAAGCCGGAGGTGAGCAGGTTCGCGGGCCGGTTTTCATGGACCAGTGGCGCGCCGCCGGCCTGCGCTTCGCCAGTTTCCAGAAAATGCGGCAACTCGGTCCAACTGACAGGGAAATCGGCCAGGTCGAGATCGAGGATAGCCTCGCGTTCGCCGGCAACCAGCGCCACCGCCTCGCCGCGAAAGCGCGAAACCCCTTCGGCCAGCGCCGGCTGGTCGGCGAAGGGCGCGATGACGCCGAAACAATTCTTTCCCGGAATGTCGGCGGCGGTGAAGACGCCGGCAATGCCGGGACGGGATTTCACCCAGCTGCCGAGATCGCCGAAGCTGAAGGCGGCATGATAGTGCGGTGAGCGGACCACCAGCACCGACAGCGCATCGGCGGGGAAGGAATCGCCGCCGAATTTTTCGCCGCCAGTGACTTTCGGCACGCCATCGAGGCGGATCGGGGAGGAGCCGACGGCATGGCCAGAGGATGGCATGCGCTGATCGAGACCGCCGTCGTGGCGCCAAGCATCCATCACCGCCGCGACGATCTTGCGGTAGCCGGTGCAGCGGCAGAGTACACCGCCGAGCGCATCCTGCGTTTCAGCCTCGCTCGGGTAAGGCGTCCTGTCCAGGAGTGCCGTTGCGGCGACCAGCAGGCCGGGCGTGCAGGCGCCGCACTGTGCTGCGCCATGGCTGAGAAACGAGGCCTGCAGTGCCGACAGCCTGCCATTGCCGAGACCTTCGACGGTCGTCACGACGGTGCCGGAGGCGGAAGCCGCGGGCATCAGGCAGGCGCAGACCGGCTCGCCGTCGACCAGCACCGTGCAGGCGCCGCAATCGCCGGCATCACAGCCGACCTTGGTGCCGGTCAGCCGCAGCTCGTCGCGCAACACCGCGGACAGCCGCCGCACCGGCGGCACGCAAACGCTGACGGCGGCGCCATTGACCTCGAAGGCGATGTCGGCGCGCTCCATCCCCATCAGGCCACCGCCCTTTCGCCAGGGATTGCGCCCACAGCACCAAGCACAGCACGGACGACGATCTCGCGCGCCGCATCCAGCCGATATTCGGCGCTGCCGCGTACGTCGCCGATCGGCGACAGCTCGTCCATCGGCGCGGATTGGATCGCAGTGGCCAGCGCGGGGCCGACGGGCAGGCCGTGCAGCGCCGCCTCGACACTCGCCAGGCGCCTGGCGAGTGTCGAGCAGGACCCGACGGCGACGGCCGCGTTCCTGACGATACCATTTTCGACGGCCAGGCGTGCGGCGGCCATGGCGATGGAGATGACGAGATAACGCCGCGCGCCGAGTTTCACGAAGGCGGAGCCGCCGGCGGTAGCAGGTTTGGGAATACGGATTGCCGTCACCATTTCGCCGGACTGCAGAGCGGTGCGACGGTTGCCAAGGATGAACTTTGCAAGGGGCAGATGCCGGGTCGCGACCGAGGAACGCAGTTCGACTTCGGCATCGAGCACCAGCAGCGCCGGCACACCGTCGGCGGCCGGCGAGGCATTGCAGAGATTGCCGGCTATCGAGGCAACGTTTTGGATCTGCACCGAGCCGACTTCCCGCGCCGCCTGCTTCAGCGCGTCGAAGGCCGCCGGCAGTGGATGACGGACGAGATCGGTCCAGGCGGTGCGGGCGCCAATGAGCCAATGGTTTTCGGCTTCGGCAATGCCGCGCAATGCCGCCAAGCCATTGATGTCGAGGATATTGTCGCGGAAAGGCTTGCTGCCCTGTGCCGGGTAAAAATCGGTGCCGCCGGCAAGGATGCGCCATTGTCCTTCGCCCAGCAACGCGAGGGCGTCGTCGACCGTCGTGGGTTTTGCGTAACGGATCACGCTTTGCCTTCCCAGAATGGGCTTCCCGAGAGGGGATCCTGCCGAAAGACTTTCCCGAGCATTCAAGGCAGGAAATTCATTCGTATGCAAATGATATCAAGCCGGCAGGAATTGTCAAAGCCAGAGTTTGCACGGCTGTTGGCACCGGTGCGCCCGGAACGCATTTGTTATGCCGTGAGAGGTTGACGCAGCCGGCCATCTGGTCAAGTTTCTGCGTCCGGTCGCGTTTTCATTGGAGCCTAAGCTCAGGACGAAGAAAATAAGGAGGCTCCATGGCCGACAAAGCGCTTGTCATTATCGACCTGCAGAACGATTTCTGCCCAGGTGGCGCCCTGGAAGTGGCCGGTGGTGACGAAATCGTGCCGTTGGTCAATGATCTGATCCGGCGGACCGAGCACGTCCTGCTGACGCAGGACTGGCACCCTGCCGGCCATTCGAGCTTTGCCTCCAGCCACCCCGGCAAGCGACCGTTCGAAACGATCGACATGCCTTATGGCGAGCAGACGCTGTGGCCTGATCACTGCATCCAGGGCAGCCTTGGTTCGGACTTCCATTCCGGCTTGGCCTGGAGCAAGGCCGAGCTGGTGATCCGCAAGGGGTTCCGTCCTGCGATCGACAGCTATTCGGCATTCTTCGAGAACGACCGGACGACGCCGACCGGCCTTGCCGGCTATCTCCGGGAGCGGAATATCGATACGCTGACCCTGGTCGGCCTGGCGACGGATTTCTGCGTCGCCTTTTCGGCGCTCGACGCGGTCAAGCTCGGCTTTGCAACGTCGGTGCGGCTCGACGCCTGCCGCGGCATCGATCTCAACGGCTCCATGGAGACGATGCTGGGCCGGATGCGCGATGCCGGCGTGGCACTGATTTGAACGTCATCCAGCCGAACCTTTTGAGGGGCTTCATGCGGTTTGCGGCGTTGACGGCAGGTGCTGCACTTATTGCCGCAATCCTTTCTCCGGGAGCGGTTCTCGCGGCCGAAGCGCACGAATTGCCGGGCGCCGCCATGTCGCTGTGGTGGGTGTTGCCGTTTGCCGGGCTGTTGCTTTGCATCGCGACCGGCCCGCTGCTGTTCCATCATGCCTGGGAGCACCATTACGGCAAGATCGCTGCCTTCTGGGCAGCATTGGTGATCGGGCCGCTGGCAATCGCCTTCGGCATCCCGTCGGCCACGCAGGCGGTGCTGCATGCGCTGCTCACCGAATACATGTCGTTCATCATCCTGCTGTTTGCGCTGTTCACCATTTCGGGCGGCATCTTCGTTGCCGGCAACATACACGGCACGCCGCTGGTCAATGCCGGGCTGTTGCTGGGCGGGGCGGTGCTTGCCTCGATCATCGGCACAACCGGCGCCTCGATGATCCTGATCCGGCCGCTCATCCGCGCCAACGATAACCGGCGCTTCAACGCCCATGTCGTCATCTTCTTCATCTTCCTGGTGTCCAACATCGGCGGCTCGCTGACGCCGCTCGGCGATCCGCCGCTGTTCGTCGGCTTTCTGCGCGGCGTCGATTTCTTCTGGACGACAGTTCACCTGTTGCCCGAGACGCTGTTCGTCGCCGGCGTGGTGCTGATGGTTTTCCTGGCGATCGACATCATCATGCATCATCGGGAGGAAGGCGCGCCGAAGATCAAGGATCCGACGCCCGACAGCAAGGTGCGCATCCGCGGCCTGGCCAACATCCCGCTGCTGGCCGGTGTAATCGCCGCGATCCTGATTTCTGCTGCCTGGAAGCCGGGAGTGAGTTTCGCTTTTCAGGGCGTCAGCCTCGAGCTGCAGAATCTGGTGCGCGACGCCGTCATCCTGATACTGGCCTTCATGTCGCTTGTCGTCTCGCCGAAGGAGTTTCGCGGCGCAAACGCCTTCAGCTGGGGGCCGATCGCCGAGGTGGCGAAGCTGTTCGCCAGCATCTTCATCTGCATCGTTCCGGTCGTCGCCATATTGCGGGCCGGCCTCGACGGCGCGCTGGCGCCGTTGGTGCTGCTGGTCAGTTCGCCGACCGGCGCGCCCGACAATCTCGCGTATTTCTGGCTGACCGGAGCGCTGTCGTCCTTCCTCGACAATGCGCCGACCTATCTGGTGTTCTTCGAACTGGCCGGCGGCGATGCACAGCATCTGATGACCGAGCTCGCCTCGACGCTGGCGGCGATCTCGGCAGGCGCGGTGTTCATGGGCGCCAACACCTATGTCGGCAACGCGCCGAATTTCATGGTCTACGCCATTGCCAGGCATCGCGGCATCAAGATGCCGAGCTTCTTTGGCTATATGGCGTGGTCGGGCGCAGTGCTGATCCCGACTTTCCTGCTCGCCGGCTTGCTGTTTTTTGCCTGATCAGCCGACGCCGACATAGCGACGGACCGCCGAGGGATCGGCACGCAGTTCCTCGACATCGACCGTCTCGCGGTTGCGGCCGTTCTCGATGAAGCAAACGCGGTCTGCGACCGAGAGCACGGCGTCGACGCGCTGCTCGACAAGAATTGTCGACACGCCGAGCGCTCGCAGTTTCGACACGGTTTCGCGGATCTTGGCGATCATCGACGGCATCAGCCCTTCGGTCGGTTCATCGAGCAGGAGCACCTGCGGTTCCAGACACAGGGCGCGGGCCATGGCCAGCATCTGCTGCTCGCCGCCGGACAGCGTGCCGGAACGCTGCCTGAGGCGCTGGCGCAGCAGCGGGAAAAGATCGAGCACGTTCTCGCGCGTCGCCTTGCCCTTGTTGCGAGCCATCAGGCCGATCTCGATGTTTTCCGCCACAGTCATCTCGGCGAACAGCCGCCGGCCCTGCGGCACGTAGGCGACGCCGGCCTTGGGCACCTCATGTGCCGGCAGGCCGGTCAATTCCCGGGCTTCGAGCCGGATCGAGCCGGCGCTTGCCGGCACCAGGCCCATGATCGCCTTCAGGGTCGTCGTCTTGCCGGCGCCGTTGCGGCCGAACAGGCAGAGCACCTCGCCCTCGTTCAACACAAGATCCAAGCCATAGAGCACCTGGACTTCGCCATAGAAGCAATCGAGCCCGGATATGGTCAACGTCTTGGACTGGGCCTTGGACTGGACCTCAGCCATGGGTGGTCCCCAGATAGGCGTCCTGCACCGCGGCATTGGCGCGGATCTGCTCGGGCGTGCCTTCAGCCAAGATCCGGCCGGCGTTGAAGACGGTGATGCGGTCGGCGAGCTGCATGACCACCGGCATGTTGTGCTCGATCAAAAGCACGGTGGCACTATCGGCGATCTCGCGCACCAACTCGATGAAATTGTCGATCTCGCTATCGGCCAGCCCTTGCGTCGGTTCGTCGAGGATCAGCAGCCGCGGCTTCAGTGCCAGTCCCATTGCCACTTCCAGCAGCCGCTGGTGACCGTAGGACAATTGCCCGGCCGGCATTTGCGCCCGGTCGGCAAGGCCGGTGCGCTCGAGAGCCGCCATGACCCCGGTGTGAACCGCGCCCTTCGAGCGGCCGTCGGTCAGCGTGCGCTGCACCGGCAGGGCAACATTGTCGTAGGCGCTGAGATTGGCAAAGACGCTGGTGATCTGGAACGTGTAGGCGATGCCAAGGCGAACCCTGGCGTAGGCAGGCAGGCTGGTGATGTCGGCGCCGTCGAAGACGACCATGCCCGACGAGGGCTGGATGCGGCCACTGACCAGGCTGACGAAGGTGGTCTTGCCGGCACCGTTGGGGCCGATGATGGCGCGGATCTCGCCCGGCATCAGCGCGAAGTCGACGCCGTCGACGGCGCGCAAGCCGCCGAAACTGCGCGACAGGCCTTTGGTGGTAAGCAGCGGCATCATGGCAACCACCCGAGCCAGCGCTGGCGGATGCTGCCGAGAATGCCTCTCGGGAAGAACAGCACCAGCAGGATGAGCGCTATGCCGACGATCAGCAGATAGGCCGAGGTGTAGCCGCTGGCGACGTCGATGACATAATACATGAACAGCGTGCCGATCAGCGGACCGAGCGTGGTGGCGGCACCGCCCAGCAGCACCCAGAGCAGCGGCAGGATGGAATACTGCACCGAAGCGAAGCTCGAGCCGACATAGCCGAACAGCAGCGCATAGGCGGCGCCGGAAGCCGCGCAGATGCTGCCGGAGATGACGACGGCGGCAAGCTTGCTGGAGAACGTGTCGTAGCCGAGCATCTTGGTCCGCTCCTCGTTCTCGCGGATGGCGACCAGCACACGGCCATAGCCGGAGCGGACTATCGCCAGGCTTATGAGCAGCACGATCGAGAACAGTGCCAGCGCACTCATATAGCGCACGGTCGGGTTGGTGAGGTCGAATGACGTGCTGCCCAGGACAAGGACCCGCATCGGCTGCGGCACCACCAAGCCCTGGTCGCCGCCGGTCCAGGCGGCGAAATAAAGAATGAGGAGATAAAATACCTGAGCGAACATCATGGTGACGATCATGAAGGCGACGCCGGAGGTGCGCAGCGCCAGCAGCCCGATCACCAGCGCAAGCAGCGCGCCGCAGGCAAGCCCGGCTGCGAAGGCGGCCGGCACGCTCCAGCCGAGATGGATGACGGCAAGGCCGGCGCCATAGAGCCCGGCTGAAAAGAACATGGCATGGCCGAGGCTGAGCAGCCCGACATAGCCGAACAGCAGATTGTAGCCGATGGCGAAGACCGCCAGCACCATAATGCGGGCGAGCAGGCCGTGATGATATTCCGGCAGGACAAAACTAAGCCCGAAAAGCAGGGCGATGACGCCGAGATGCAGCGCATATGGCTTTGCCGGCGAAGCATCCTTCATCGCGATGCTGTCCCGAACAGGCCCTGCGGCCGGAACACCAGCACCATGGCGACAAGCAAGGTGGCTATGATCTTGGCCAGCGTCGGCGAGAAGAACACCGAGATAATGCCGTCGGACAGTCCGATCAGCACTGCGGCGAGCACCGTGCCGCGCAACGAGCCGAGGCCGCCGATGATGACGACGATGAACGAGAGCAGCAGCGGGTCCTGCCCCATCAGATAATGCGCCTGGCTGATCGGCACGATCAGTACCGCGGCCACAGCCGCCAGGATGGCGCCGAGCGCGAAAACGCCGGCATAGACTCTGGTCACCGGGATGCCGAAGGCCTGCGCCGTCTCGCTGTCATATTGCGTGGCGCGCATGACGAGGCCGATTTTCGTGCGCGTCAGCACCAGCCAGGTCGCGATCAGCAGCAGCGCCGACGCGGCGATGATCGACAGCTTGTAGCCGGAATAGCCGAACCACGGCAGGAGGATGCGGTAGCTGAACGGCGGCTCGACCGGCCGCGCCTCCGGGCCGTAGAAGGTCAGCGCCAATTGCTGGATGATGTAGAGCATGCCGATGGTGGCGACGATGGTGGCTTCCGGATTGTAGTTGAGCCGGCGCAGCACCAGCCGTTCGGCGACCAGCGCGATCAGGCCGACGATCAGCGGCGCCAGCACCAGGGCGGCCAGGAAGCCGAGCGCCGGATGGCCGGATATCGCCGTAGAGATTGCCCAGGCAAGCACCGCGCCCAGCATGAAGAACTCGCCATGCGCGACATTGACAACGCGCATGACGCCGAACACCAGCGACAACCCGAGCGCCGTCAGCGCCAGCACGGCGGAGGTGACGAGACCTTCGAGGGCGGCGAGGAGCAGGTGAGGTCCGAAGTGCATCGGCTAAGCACCGGCGGATGCGCAAAGCACCCCCCTCTGGCCTGCCGGCCTGGCCGCAAGGCCAGAGGGGGGTGTCTTGGCGCTCACGCTTGCTGCGGCAGCCAAGCTCACAGCGCCTGCGTCGTGTAATCCCCTTCCGGCTCGTAGAGGCCGTCCTCGATCTTGGTCTTGTGGACGACATTCAGCCGGCCGCCTTCGACCTTGGAGATGTTCTGGATGCCAAAACACTGGTGGATCTTGCCGTTGAAGGTTTTCGGCCCCTGCGGATGCTCGGGCCCTTCGGCGAACTCGGTCAATGCCTCGGTCGCCTCGACCAGCTTGGCGCGGTCTTCCGGGCCCTTGTAGCCGGCATCTTCCATCGCCTTCTTGACGACATAGAGCGTTTCCCAGCAGCCGAACATATGCGCGGCGGTGGAGACGTCCTTGGGGTCGCCGACGGCGGCACCATTGTCGTCGATGCTGACGGCGGCGCGATAGGCCTTCTGCGCGGGGGAATCGTCGGGCTGGGCGTAGCGCGGCGAGCCTTCCCAGAAATGGCTGCCGTCGAGGAATTCGAGGCCGGGGCTGTTGATGTCCGTAGCTTCGAGCGAATCGATGAAGCCGAACAATTGTGGCCGATTGGAGCCGTAGAACTCGCCGAGCTCCTTGACGAAGGTGAGCACCGCCGGGCCGACCATGACGTGGTAGATCACCTCAGTCTCCGCGGGGATCTGCGGGAAATATTTGGTGAAGGAGGATTCCGTCGGGGGGATGGCGATCTGGGCGATAACCTCGGCGCCTTGCGCCTTCAGGGCCGGCGGCAGGTAGTCGCGATGGTCGTAGCCGAACGCGAAATCGGGAAATATCTGCGTCACCTTCTTGCCGGCATTGGCGGCAATCCACGGCGCCATCGACTGGATCTGGCTCTTCACATCGGTGATGCCGGGCTGGAAGACGTAGCGGTTCAACTTGGTCGACGCGACGTGGTGGCCTTCGCTAACGACGAAATAGGGCATCTTGGCCTCGCCGGCGGCCGGCGCCGAGCCGATGACGACATGCGAAAACAGCGTGCCGTAGACGATGTCGGTCTTGTGCTGGGAGGCGAACTTGCCGACGACTTCGGCGCCCCGGCCGGGATCGGTGCCGTCATCCTCGATGATCACCTCGACCGGCCGGCCGTTGATGCCGCCAGCATCGTTGATAGCCTTGACGGCAGCGGCCGTGGTCTTCTCGTACCAGCGGCCATAGGCGGCGCCGATGCCGGTGCGGTGCGACTGAAAGCCGATCTTGATCGGCGCCGAGCTCTGCGCCTGGCTGTAACGCACGAAACCCGGCGCGACGGCAAGACCGGCGCCGGCGGCAAGGCCCTTCAGCGCCGTGCGGCGGGTGAGAGCGGATCTGGAGAGATCGAAAAACCCATTCTTGTCAGTCACGGCAGTTCCCCTTTTTTGAGCTTTGACCAATGGCTGTAGCAGGCAGGCCACTCTTGTTAAGAGGGGCGAAAATTGCATGTGTACAAACTAAATCACCAAAGCTCTGACGTGGCAAGCGAGCTTTCCCCAAGGTTCGATTGACGGCCATCGCGCACCTCGTTCATCCGGCGCTCGGCGTCGCAAGCAGCCATAGGCCGAGCACGGTATAGGCAATCATCAGCACGGTGAGCGGGAACTGGCTGAGCGCGGCGCGAGCCGGACCGGGATGCAGCCGCCAGGCCAAGCCATGAGCGACAAGCACTGCAAGCATGTGGCCGGCCATGATGACGCCGGCCTGGAGGTTCCACAGCCACCACGCCGAGCCGGCGCCGGCGACAACGCCGGCTTCAATTGACATGTCGGCGGTACCGAACAGGTTCCAGCCCAGCGCAAGCGGGTCGGAAAGAGCGGCAATCGCATATTGGCCGTCGACCAGCAGCGCCGTCAGATAATGCGCGAAGTGGTAGGCGAGCGCGATCGGTACGATCGACCAGACCAAAAGCCCGGCGGCGTGACCGAGCGAATGCTTGCTGCCGGCAAGGTGCTGGCCAAGAAAGACGGCGAGCGCGAACACGGCTGCAAGCACGGCAAAGCTCAGCGCAAGGCCGAAACTGCCGATGCCGATCAAAGCGGTGCGTCCAGGAAACTCCAGCGGATTGATGCCGAACCAGCCTAGCCAGAAGAAGGTTTTCGACAGGCCGTCGAAGGACACAGACGACAGCGCAAGCAGCAGGAAAGCGACGCCGCTGAGCGGTAGCGGCGCGGCGCCGAGCAGCTTGGCACCCGGCCAGCAGAGTTTGAGCCGGCCGTCCTCGTTGCGCTCGACGATGGCGAAGTGCCCTACCATGGAAAAGAACACCGTCAGGAACTCGCCGCGCCGGCTCCAGTCGCGGTATCCGAAGACCTGCATGGCGGCAAAGCTCAGCAGCCAATAGGCGCCGGCCGCCCAGGCCAGCCGCGCCGGATCGTCGGGCGCAGGGTCGATCAGCTCGAACCAGGCGAAGGCGAAGAACAGCACGAAAGCCGGCCAATAGCCGAGCCACTGGGGGAGCAACTGCGGCTGCGATCTGCCGAACCGGTGCGAGACGACGCGGCACGGCCCGTACCACGGATTGGCCCACGACCAGAGATCGCCGGCCAACCCCTGCAACAGAGCCAACCCAACCCAGAGCAATGTCCATACGGTCAGCGGCAGCGGATTGGAGAGCGGATCGCGGCTGCCGAACAGGCCGGCGGCAATCAGAATTGCAAAGCCGGCAAAGGATACCAGGCTGGCGGCAGTCCGCGCGCCGTCGCCAAAGGCGAAAAGCGGCAGGCGTTTGCGCCAGAAGCGGTCGAGGGAGTCCGGCGGGAGTAGAGTGAGGATCAGGAAGCTGGCGGCAACGGCGAGCGCGCCACCCACGGCGTAGTAACCGGTGGGAAGCAGCAGGACGTGGCCGCGGTCGGAGGCATGGGCGAAGGCGGGAGTGGGCGAGAATGCAAAGGCAACAACGACGAGAGCTAGACTGTAACGACGGGGCTCTACGGCGCCCCCCTCTGTCCTGCCGGACAGGACAGAGGGGGGCGCGAAGGAACTCATACTACGCAAGAGTCCCCCCACCTCACACTTTCACCAGTTGCTCCACGCGATCCTTCTGGCCGAATATCCGCAAATAGCGCTCGATCTCTTTCTCGTCGCCGGTCGACTTGGCCGGATTGTCGGAAAGCTTGACCGCCGGCCTGCCGTTGGCTTCGGTGACCTTGCAGACCAGCGAGATGGCGTCTAGCCGGTTGGTCTCGGTCGGCGCGCAGCCCTCGAAATCATTGGTCAGGTTGGTGCCCCAGCCGAAGGACATGCGCACCTTGCCGCGGAAGTGGCGGTAGGTCTCCTCGATGGTCTCGACCTCTAGCCCATCCGAGAAGATGAGCAGCTTCTGCTTGGGGTCCTTGCCCTTTTCGCGCCACCAGGAAATGATCTTCTCGCCGCCTTCGATCGGCGGTGCGCTGTCGGGGCGGAAGCCGGTCCAGTCGGCGACCCAGTCCGGTGCATCGCGCAGGAACGCCGCGGTGCCGAAGGTGTCCGGCAGTACGATAAGCAAGTTACCGCCGTAGTAGCGCTGCCAGTCCTGCAGCACGTTGTAGGGCGACTGTTTCAATTCCTTTTCCGAATTGGTGAGCGCGGCGAACACCATCGGCAGTTCATGCGCGTTGGTGCCGAGCGCCTCGAGATCGTTGTCCATGGCGAGCAGCACATTGGAGGTGCCGGTGAAGGCCTCGCCGATGCCCTCCTTCAACGCTTCGACGCACCAGCGCTGCCACAGGAAAGAATGGCGGCGGCGGGTGCCGAAATCCGAGATGCGGATGCCGGGCAGCGCCTTCAGCCGCTCGGTCTTGGCCCACATCTTGGCCTTGGCGCGGGCATAGAGCACGTCGAGCGCGAACGGCCCGAACGCCCGCATGGCCGCGCGCGATCGAAGTTCATTGATAATTGCCAGCGCCGGGATCTCCCACAGCGTCGTGTACATCCACGGGCCGCTGAAGGCGAGTTCGTATTGGCCGTCGCGCTTGGAAAGCTCGTATTCGGGCAGTCGGAAATTTTCCAGCCAGGCGAGGAATTCCGGTTCGAAGATCTGCTTGCGGCCATAGAAGGTGTTGCCGCCGAGCCAGATCATCTCTTTCTTCGAGAAGCGCAAGGTGCGGGCATGGTCGAGCTGCTCGCGCAGCTCCGTCTCATCGATCTCCTCGGCAAGGCGGACCGAGGTGGTTCGGTTGATCAGCGTGAAGGTGGCGTCGACCTTGGGATACATGCCCCAGATCATCTGCAGCATCAGAAGCTTGTAGAAATCGGTGTCGAGCAAGCTACGGACGATCGGGTCGAGCTTCCAGGTGTGGTTGTAGACGCGCCGCGCTATATCGGTCTTTGCCATCGCTCAATGCGCCTTCGCTGCTCGCTCTAGCTTTTGTCTATCGCAATTCCGGATGGAAAACCGCTGGGCACTTTTCCTGGAATTGCTCCAAATGCCTCTTAGCATCGAATTTTTGAACGCGCCTCCCGCTTTGCGGGCTGGCCCGACAAAAAGAAGCCCCTGCGGCAAGCGGCGCCTGCGGCAGTTTCGGCCTCAGGATGCGGTCTTGGAGCCGACCACCTTGAGCGCTGGACGCTTGCGGCGAATGCCGATGCGACCTGCCACCGGCGCGTCGGCGCGGCGGTCGGCCTGCTCTTTCTCGGCAAACAGCCAGTCGATGAACAATTGCACGATCGGCGCCGACCGCATCTCGTTGCGGCAGACGACGTAGAAATCGTCGACCGCCGGCACGGAAAGGCTGAACGGGGCGACAAGCAGACCCCGGGCGAGCAGTCCGCTTGCCGTCACCGTATCGCCGAGCGCCACGCCATGGCCGTGAACCGCGGCCTCGGTCGCCATGCGCGCATCGCCGAGATGATGGCGGCGGCCGCGCTCGAGGTCCAGTGCGTCGGCGGCGGCCAGCCAGGTGTGCCATTCGCGGCCGTCATCGCCATGCAGGAAGACGTGATCGGCGAGGTCGCGGACGGTGCGGATCGGGCGGTTGTTGATCAGCGTCGGACTGACCACCGGGAACAGTTCGAGACCCGACCATTTGCGCATCCAGCAGTCGGTCCAGCTGCCGTCGCCATAGTGCACGCAGACATCGATGTGCGGGGCGCGGACGTCCTTGGCGTCATTGGATGGGATCAGCGTCAGCCTGATATCCGGATATTGCGAGGTGAAGCTGCCCAGCCGCGGGATCATCCACAGCAACAGCAGAGCCGGCACGCACGATACCGACAGCGCGCCGGTGCTGGCCGGCCGTGTCATGCGCTGCGTGGCGGCGGCAATGCCGTCGAAGGCGGTCGACACCGCCGGCAGCAACTCGGCGCCGTGCGGCGTCAGCTTCACCCGCTGGCCGGCACGCTCGAACAGCTTGACGCCCAATGATTGCTCGAGCGCCTTGATCTGATGACTGATGGCGCCGTGGGTGACGTTCAGCTCGGCCGCCGCCTTACTCAGCGAGGCATGGCGCGCCGTCGCCTCGAAGGCGCGCAGCGGATTGAGCGGTGGCAAACGCTTGGCCATTTGGAACCTGAACTCTGTGAGATTTTCTCACAGCGAACACCCTAACAATATCAATTGATTTTTCAATGCAGCTACAGGACACTTTGCCCAGGCATTGCATCAAGACGTGAAATCTGCAGGCAGCCAACGCTGCGGCTATCGAGGCCGCCGTCCGCGCACCGCACCAGCCATGGAGGACCGACATGGGTTACGACCGCGGCAAGCTCGAAGCGTTGCGCCGCAAATATGGCGAGAGCCATGGCGGCGAAATGTTCGACCCGAAATTCCAGCGTGTCGCCGACAAGATTTTCTCCAAGACCGGCACGCGGCTGGCGCCCTATTCCGGCATCCCGACCTTCCTCGCGGCGCCTTATCGTGAGATCGCCGCCGACAATCCGGATTTCGGCGATCTGCAGGTGGCAATGATCGGCGTGCCGATGGATCTTGGCGTCACCAACCGGCCGGGCGCCCGTTTCGGGCCAAGGGCGTTGCGCGCCATCGAGCGCATCGGCCCCTACAATCATGTGCTGGAATGCGCGCCGACGCATGAGCTGAAGGTCGCCGACATCGGCGACGTGCCGTTCCAGAGCCGCTACCGGCTGGAGACCAGCCATGACGACATCGAACGCCGCACCAACCAGATCGTCGACGCCGGCGTCCTTCCACTTTCGGTCGGCGGCGACCATTCGATCAGCCACCCGATCCTGAAGGCTGTCGGCAAGAAGGCGCCGGTGGGCATGATCCATATCGACGCCCATTGCGACACCAGCGGCCTGTTCGACATGACCAAGTTCCACCATGGCGGGCCGTTCCGCAACGCGGTGCTGGACGGCGTGCTCGACCCGAGCCGCACCATCCAGATCGGCATTCGCGGCTCGGCCGAATATTTGTGGGAGTTCACCTATGAGTCCGGCATGACCGTGGTGCATGCCGAAGAGGTGACCGGCCTCGGCATTCCCGCAATTATCGAGAAGGCGCGCAGGATAGTCGGCGACGGCCCGACCTATGTCTCCTTCGACATCGACAGCATCGATCCGGCCTTCGCACCGGGCACCGGCACGCCGGAGGTCGGCGGGCTGACGACGCGCGAAGTGCTCGAGCTGCTGCGCGGCCTGAAGGGCCTCAACATCGTCGGCGGCGACGTCGTCGAGGTGGCGCCGCAATATGACGCGACCACCAACACGGCGCATGCCGGCGCGCAGGTGCTGTTCGAGATCCTCAGCCTGATGGTGTTCAGCCCGGCGATTGCCGGCAGGGCAGGCTGACGCAGCTCGACCATGATCCCGAAAGTGGGAACCGGTTTTCGGAAAAGATCATGGTCCACTAGAGAATCCAAAGGCGACCGCCGCGCTGGAGCCGGCGGTTGCATTCAACAAACAAGCTTCCAGCAGGGGAATGACAATGACACTTCACATGAAGCTCAAATCATCCATCGTCGCCGTGCTGATGTTCGGCGCGACCGGTCTTGCTTTCACCACCCAGGCCGCCAATGCCGACGCCATCGACGACATCGCCAAGGCCGGTGCCATCAATGTCGGCATCTTTTCCGACTTCCCGCCCTTCTCCTCGGCCAGCGCCGACATGAGCATCAAGGGCTACGACATCGACGTGGCGCAATCCATCGCCGACCAGCTCAAGGTCAAGCTCAACCTGGTCAGCGTGACCGGCCAGAACCGCATTCCGTACCTGACCGACAAGCGCGTCGACCTGCTGATGAGCGTCGGCTACTCCAAGGAGCGTGAGCAGGTGATCGATTTCGCCGCCGCCTACGCACCCTACTACATCGCCGTCATCGGCCCGGCAGCACTCTCGGTCAAAGGCAAGGAAGACCTTGCCGACAAGTCGATCGCCGTCAATCGCGGCACGCTGGAGGACACCTCGCTGACCGAGGCGGCACCCGCCTCGGCCGACATCCGCCGTTTCGACAACTATAATTCCGTCATCCAGGCGTTCATCTCGGGCCAGACCCAACTGATGGTGGTCGGCAACGATGTCGGCGCCCAGGTGCTGGCTCGCCAGGAGGAACTGAAGCCGGAGCAGAAATTCCAGCTTCTCACCTCGCCCTCGCATATCGGGCTCAACAAGAAGGAAGACCGCCTCAAACAAGCGGTCAACGATGCGGTCGCCAAGATGCTGGCCGACGGCAAACTGGACGAAAGCTCGAAGGCCTGGCTGAAGACACCGCTCGATCCCGCCAATCTCAAGGATTAACCGCCAGTGACCTATAGCCTCGACTTCGGCTGGCTTGCCGGGGCGACAGGGGCGATCGCGCGCGGCGCGGCCACGACGATCCTGCTGATCGCTGTGACCACGCTGGCGGGAACGTTGCTCAGCATCCTCGGCGCGGCAGGGCGGCGGAACGGTCCGCTGCTGCTCAAGCGGGCGATCGGCTGGTATGTCGAGGTGATCCGCAACACGCCGTTCCTGGTGCAGCTGTTCTTCATCTTCTTCGGGCTGCCCAGCATCGGCGTCAGGCTCGATCCGGTGCTGGCGGCCATGTTGGCGATGACGCTCAACATGGCCGCCTACACGATCGAGATCGTTGGCGCCGGGCTCGACGCGGTGCCGTCCGGGCAGACGGAAGCGGCACTGGCGCTTGGGCTCAGGCCACGCCAGGTCTTCATCAAGATCGTGCTGCCGCAGGCGCTCAAGGTGATCTATCCGGCGCTGACCAGCCAGATCGTCATCATGATGCTGGAATCCGCCGTGGTGTCGCAGATCGCGGTGCGCGAGCTGACCTATGAAGCCGACATGCTGCAGGCGCGCACGTTCCGGGCTTTCGAGACCTATTTCGTGGTGACGATGGTCTATCTCGCCCTGTCGATTGGGCTGCGCCGGCTGCTGGTCGGCGGCGGCCGCCGGCTTCTTGGAGCCGGCGTGTCATGATCGAATTCACCTTCTGGGACATTCTGCGCAACCTGCTACTGGCCGCGCGCTGGACGGTGCTCTTGTCGTTGGCCGCCTTTGTCGGCGGCGCCGTGGTTGGTATGGTCGTGCTGTTCTTCCGGATCGCCAAGAATAAATGGGCGCGGCGGCTTGCCTCCGGCTACATCGCGCTTTTCCAGGGCACACCGCTGCTGATGCAGCTCTTCCTGATGTTCTTCGGCTTGCCGATGCTTGGCTTGCGCATCGAGCCGTGGACCGCGGCGGTGCTTGGCCTGACCTTCTTCGCCAGCGCCTATCTCGCCGAGATCTGGCGCGGCGGCGTCGATGCGCTGCCGCCCGGCCAGTGGGACGCCGGCGCCAGCCTCGGCCTGCACTACCTGCAGGAGCTCAGGCTGATCATCCTGCCGCAGGCGTTTTCGATCACCCGCGCGCCGACCGTCGGCTTCCTGGTGCAGCTGATCAAGTCGACCGCGCTGACCTCGATCATCGGTTTCGAGGAGCTGGTGAGGACATCCAACGCGATCAACAATGCGACCTTCGAACCGTTCAAAGTCTATGGGCTGGTAGCGCTGATCTTCTTCGTCATGTGTTTCCCGCTAACGCAATACGCACGTTCGCTCGAGCAGCGGGCGGCGGCCCGCTGAGCCGGGCGACCAGCAATTCAACGCCCGAATACCAGCGGCGGCGCGATTCTGTCCCGCCGCAGCCAGCGCCCCAGCAGGAGTGCAGCAACCACCGCCAGTCCCGACGACAGGCCGATCCAGATGCCGACGCCATGGAAGCCGAAACGGAAGGCGAGCAGCACGCCGAGCGGCAGGCCGATGCCCCAATAGCCGATCGCGGCGTAGATCATCGGCACCTTGGTGTCGTGCAGGCCGCGCAGCATGCCGCTGGCTACCGCCTGCGCGCCGTCAAAAACCTGGAACAGCGCGGCAAAAGCGAGGAACGACACGGCAAGCGCCACCACCTCGGCATTAGCCGGATTGCCCACATCGATGAAGGCGCCGATCAAGAGATGCGGCCACAAGATCATCACCAGCCCCATCAGCGCCATGAAGGAGACACCGACGACATAGGCGGTCCAGCCAGCCCGGCTGACACCTTCCGGATTGCCGGCGCCGTGGGCGAGCCCGACGCGCACCGTCACCGCCTGGTTGAGGCCGAGCGGCACCATGAAGGTGATCGAGGCGATCTGGATGGCGATCGCATGGGCGGCAAGCGAAGCCGCATCGATCAGGCCCATGAGAAAGGCCGCCGCGTTGAAGATCGTCACCTCGAAGGCCAGCAGGCCCGCGATCGGCAGGCCGAGCCGCAGCAGGCCCTTGAAGCGCGGCCAGTCGGCCCGCCAGAAGCGTCCGAACAGACGATAGCGCCGAAATTTCTTCTCAAGCATCACCACCGCCGCCATGCCGGCGAACATAAGTGTGCTGGACAGCGTGGTGGCAAGGCCGGAGCCGGCGATGCCCATCGATTGGATGCCGAGATTGCCGAACATGAACAGCCAGTTGAAAAAGGCGTTGCAGGCGACGGCAACGAAAACGATGATCAGTGCCCAGCCCGGCCGCTCCAGCGCCGAAATGAACGAGCGCAGGACGATGTAGCCGAAAAAGGGCAGCACCGCCCATTCGAGCCAGCGCAGATAGATACCCGCCTGGTGCGCCAGCGCCGGCTCCTGACCCATGGCCAGCAGCACGCTCTCGCCGTGCCAGAGAAGGGCCCATATCGGAAGGCAGATGAGGATCGCCAGCCACAGACCCTGGCGCACGGTGCGGCGCAGGTCGCGCACCGAGTGGCGGCGACGGCCGAGCTCGGTCGCCATCATCGGCGAGGTCGCCAGCATCAGGCCAAGTCCAAAGATCAGCGGCATGAAATAGAGGTTGGCGCCAAGCGCGCCGCTGGCCAGCGTGTCGGGCCCCAGCCGCCCCATCATCATGACGTCGGTAGCGGTCATCGCGGTCTGGCCGAGATTGGTCAGCACCATCGGCCAGGCGAGCGCCAGCATCGCCCTGATTTCCCGACGCCAAAGGTTTTCCGGCGCGCGAGCGTCGGCTTCGATCGCAGACATTCCAGTGTTCCGCCTATCCGATTGCGGCACGTCGGCAAGAGCCGGAAGCCACGTCTCAGCACGGAAACGGCCACGATCGGCCGGATTCCGCATTACGACGGGTTTGTCTATGAAATAGGCACCGGTGGCAAGGGGCTGACTTGCGGAAGGGTTAAGCCAGTCAGCTCAATGCAGGCTGTTGGAGAGGCTATGGAAGCCGCTATGGTCACGGTGGATTCATTTGAAAGGCACCCTGATGAGCGCGTTTCCCGAAATCTATCTGGTTCGGCATGGCGAGACGGAGTGGAGTGCGTCCGGAAAGCATACCGGCCGGACCGACATACCGCTGACGCCGGCCGGCGAGGACGCTGCGAGGCGGGTCACTGAGCGGCTAAAGGGCCTGTCCTTCTCGGCGGTGTGGTCGAGCCCGTCGCAGCGCGCCTTCAACACCTGTGCGCTGGCCGGCTTCGGCTCTTCGGGCGTGAAGAAGGACGATCTGGCGGAGTGGGATTATGGTGCCTATGAGGGATTGACCACCAAGCAAATCCTTGCCGAACGTCCAGGCTGGCGTCTCTTTCGCGACGGCTGCCCGAGGGGCGAGTCAGCCGCGGATGTCGGCTCGAGGGCGGACCGCATCGTCAGCCAGCTGCGCGAGGCCAATGGCAACATCCTGGTGTTTTCAAGCTCGCATTTCCTGCGAGTGCTGGCTGCGCGCTGGCTCGGCCTGCCGCCGCAAGACGGCGCGCTGTTCGTGCTAGATACCGCCAGCATAAGCGTGCTCGGCTATGAGCATGATCTCGACGAGCCGGTTGTTCGGCGCTGGAACCAGCGATAGCGCGTGAGGCCGTTCGACCTATATGATCGCGTCCAGCGCCCGCCTTTGCCTGTGCATTTCGAGGAACACGCGGTAGTCGCGGTCGAACCGGCCGGCGGCAGCCGGATTGGGCTCTCGCGTCCTGCCGCCTTGCTGCATGGCGACGCAGGCGGCATTCAAATCGGGAAAAAGCCTGGCCGCGGTGGCGGCAATCATGCCGGTGCCGAGCAGCACCGCCTCGTCCGCCAGCGGCTCGACCACCGTGCAGCCGGTAGCGTCGGCATAGAGTTCCATCAACAGCGGGTTCTTAGTGTGGCCGCCGGTGACGTGCAGCGTGTCGATCAGATAGCCGTTCTCGTTCAGTGCTTCCAGCACATGGCGGACGCCAAGCGCGATGCTGACGGCGGTGCGCCAGTAAAGCTTGCACAGGCTGTCGAAGGAGGAATCCAGCGTCAGTCCGCTGATGACGCCGACGGCATGCGGGTCGGCAAGCGGCGAGCGGTTGCCATGGAAATCCGGCAATACATGCAGCCTTGCGGCGAGGTTGCCACCCTCGGCGGCGCGCAGCTCGGCGACGCGGCGGGCGATCCTGGCGTGCATGACGGCATCCGGCTCGCCGCCGGCGCCATGCCAGCGGATGATGTGATCGAGCAGCGCTCCGGTGGCCGACTGGCCGCCTTCCGACAGCCAAAGGCCGGGAAGGGCTGCGCCATAATATGGCCCCCAGACACCGGCGAAAGGCTGCGGATCGGGCGACATCGCCATGACGCAACTCGACGTACCGGCAATCAGGGCCAGATGGCGGCCGATGTTCGTCGCGTCACCTGCGAAACCGCCGAGCACGCCGAGCGCGCCGGCATAGGCATCGATGACGCCGGCGCCGACCCGGCATTTTTCGGTGAGGCCAAGCTCCGCCGCGGCTTGCGGGCTGAGCGGACCGATATCTGCGCCGACCGGGCTCGCCTTCTCCGGCAAATTGCCGTGCTCGAAAAGGTCGCCGAGCCCGACCGCTTCGAAGAAGTCGCGCCGCCAGCCGGTCGCTTCATGGGCCAGATAGGTCCATTTGGCGGTCAGCGTGCATTGCGAACGGGCGAGCGAGCCGGTCGCCTTCCAGGTGAGGAAGTCGGTAAGGTCGAACAGGTAGCCGGCTTCGTTCCATGTTCCGGGCAGGTTGCGCTTCAGCCACATCAGCTTCGGCGTTTCCATTTCGGGCGACATGACGCCGCCGATATAGTCGAGCACGGCGTGGCCGCTTTCGGTGCATTCATCGGCCTCGGCAATTGCGCGATGGTCGAGCCAGACGATGGTGTCCCAGCGCCTTTCGCCAGTAACGGATACGCTGAGCTGGCCGCCATGCCGGTCCCGCACCACCAGCGAGCAAGTGGCGTCAAAAGAGATGCCGACGATATCCTCAGCCTTCACGCGCGCCTTTTCGCGGGCAGCGCGCACGGCACTGCACACCGCCGACCAGATATCCTGCGAATCGTGCTCGGCGTGATCGGCCTTCGGCTGTTGCATGGCGATCGGGTGCTCGGCGCGGCCGAGCAAGGCGCCACCGGTGTCGAGAATGCCGGCACGGGCGCTTCCGGTGCCGACATCGACCGCGCAAACGAAACTGTTGGTCAAGATGTTCTTGCTCTCGCTCCCAGGCCTGCAATCAGATCGGGCAATTGCAGCATGTCAGCGAATATAAAGTCCGGCTCACTTGACGCAAGCCGCGCTTTCAAGGCCGGGTTGCCGGTGTGCGAGCCGCCGGTGAAGGCAAGGACGCGCATGCCGGCCGCCCGCGCCGCTTCGATGCCGGCCGGGCTGTCCTCGACGACGAGGCAGTTTGGCGGGGCCGCTCTCATTTTATCTGCTGCATGGAGAAAGAGATCGGGCGCCGGTTTGCCCCGCGCCACCATGGCAGCGCTGAACAGATGCGGTTCCAGCAGCCCAAGCAGCCCCGTAACCTCGAGCGCATAGCGGATGCGCTCCAGCGTGCCGGAGGAGGCGACGCAGCACGGCACGCCGAGCTTCGGCAGGACCTGTGCGATGCCTGGCATCGGTTTCAGCTCCTGGCGGAACTTGCGCATCAGTTCGGAGCGCATCTCGGTCAGATGCTGGTCGGTGACATCGAGCCCGAAGTCGCTTGCGAGGATTTCGCGGACGCTCTTCATGCTCTTGCCAAGGAAGTGCTCATAGGCAATGTCCTCGCTGACGTTGCCGCCGGCAAGCGCGATCATCTCCAGCAATGCCGAGACGGACAGCATCTCACTGTCCACCAGCACGCCGTCACAGTCGAAAATGACCAGTTCAGGCGTCATCGCGCTGGATCGGCTTCAGAGGTCGCCGGCGAGATAGCGCGTCAGTGTCGCGCGCGCGCCGTCCGCCCACAGCGATTTGAGCGCATGGGCGAACGCTTCGGCGAAGGACGGCGAGCGGCCGACATCGCCATAGATGTCCTCCATGGCAAGCCAGGCGCCAGGCATGTCCTTGGCCGCCTTGGCCGTCGCCTGCAACCGGCCCCAGTTCGGGTCGTTGGGCTCGGTGACGGCACCGGAATCCGTCGTGCCGAAGCAGTAGCGACACCAGAGCGCAGATTCCAGCGCCAGGCCGGTGACGCTTTTGCCAGCCTTCAGCCGGTCGGCGATCGTCGGAATGATGAATTTCGGCTGGCGGTTGGAGCCGTCGAGGCAAAGCCGGCGTATGGTGTCGCCGATCTTCGGATTGGAGAAGCGGTGCTCGATGAGCTGGTAGTAATCTTCGAGGTCGGTGTCCGGAACCGGCGGCACGGTCGGGATGATTTCATTATGCTCGAGCTTGTCGAGGAAGCCGCGTACCAGCGGCTCCTGCATCGCCTCATGGACGAAATGGATGTCCATCAGCCCGGCCGGATAGGCGATGGTCGCATGGCCGCCATTGAGGATGCGGATCTTCATCAGCTCATAGGGCGCGACGTCGGTGACGAACTGCACGCCGACCTTCTCCAGCGGCGGGCGGCCGTCGGTGAAACGGTCCTCCAGCACCCATTGCTTGAACGGTTCGCAAAACACCGGCCAATTGTCGTCGAGGCCGAACTCGCTGGCGAGAATGCCGCGCTCGCGGTCGGTGGTGGCCGGCGTGATGCGATCGACCATGCCATTGGGAAAGGCAACCTTCTCGCTCACCCAGTTTGCTAAACCTTCGTCGATCAGCCGCGCAAGGCCGATGACGCCATCTGAGGTGACATGGCCGTTATGGGGGATGTTGTCGCAGGACATGACGGTGAAGGGCACAATACCGTCGGCGCGGCGGCGTAGTAGCCCGGCGAGGATGAGGCCGAAGACGGTCTTCGGCGTCGCCCCCGGCTCAGCGTCGGCAACGATGTCGGGATGTGTCGGATTGAAGACGCCAGAAGCCGGATCGATGAAATAGCCGCCCTCGGTGATGGTCAGGGAAACGACCTTGATCGCCGGATCGGCAAGCCGCTCGACGATTGCAATCGCGTCGCCAGGCACCAGGAAGTCGATCATGACGCCGGTGACGCGCGCGCTCATATGGCCGCTGTCCTGCTCGACCACGGTGGTCAGCCAGTCCTGCTCCTGCAGCTTGCCGCGGCCGACCTTCTCGCCCTCGAAGACGCCGGCGCCGACAATAGCCCAGTCGTGGCCAACACCCGAGTTGAACAGGTCGTCGAGGTAGACGGCCTGGTGCGAGCGATGGAAATTGCCGACGCCGAAATGCACGATGCCGGCCTTAAGCGCGGCGCGATCGTATTTCGGGCCGGCGACCTTGGGCGGCAGCTTGGCTAGGATGGAAGAAGAGAGTTTCACGGTCATCTGCTTTACCCTTTAGCGGGACGGCTCTTCCCCCCGTGGAGGAGACGGGGAGAAGAGCGCCTTCGCCCCCCTCAACTCATCCACTGGCCGCCATCGACATTGTAGGTCTGGGCGACGATGTATCCGGCCTCATCGCTGGCCAGGAACACCGCCATGCCGGTGAGGTCTTGCGCCGTGCCCATGCGGCCATAAGGCACGGCTTCGCCGACCAGTCTCTTCTTCTCGCCCCTCGGCCGGTTCTCGAACTTGGCGAACAAGGCATCGACATGATCCCAGTGCTCGCCGTCGACGACCCCCGGTGCTATCGCGTTGACATTGATGCCGTGTTTGATCAGGTCGAGCCCTGCCGACTGGGTGAGCGAGATGACCGCCGCCTTGGTGGCGCAATAAACGGCGACCAGCGCCTCGCCGCGGCGCCCGGCCTGGCTTGCCATGTTGATGATCTTGCCGCCCTTGCCGCGGGCAATCATAGAACGGGCGGCGGCCTGCAACGTAAACAGCGTGCCGGCGACGTTGACCGAAAACAATTTGTCGTAGCTTGTCTTGGTGATCTCGACGATCGGCGCCAGGTCGAACAGGGCGGCGTTGTTGATCAAGATATCGAGGCCGCCGGCCCTGGTTTCGACCGCCTTGACGGCCGCATCGATCGACGCGAGATCGGTGACGTCCAGCGTCACCGCGTAGGCATTGCCGCCGATTTCGGAAGCCGTCTTCTCGGCAGCCTCGAGATTGATGTCGCCGATGGCGACGGTCGCCCCCTCCCGCATGTAGGCTTCGGCGAACGCCCTGCCAATGCCGCGCGCCGATCCGGTGATCAGCGCCGATTTACCTCCGAGCCTCATTGCAGCATCGCCTTCCCATCGGCGCCGAAACGATGCAGCTTGGCCTTGTCCGGCGTCAGATAGATCGTGTCGCCGTGATGGGCGGCCAATTCGCCGTCGGCACGCACCGTCAGCTGCCCGACGCCATCCGCCTGGACGTGCAAGAACGTGTCGGAGCCGAGATGCTCGGCAACGCCGACCGTCGCCTTCCAGTCGCCTGACGTCTTCGAAATGTTCATATGCTCCGGGCGGATGCCGACTGTCTTGGCGCCATATTTGGCGGCGGGCGCGCCTTCGATCAGGTTCATCTTCGGCGAACCTATGAAGCCGGCAACGAACAGGTTCTTCGGCGTCTTGTAGAGCTCCATCGGCGAGCCGACCTGCTCGATATTGCCGGCATTGAGCACGACGATCTTGTCGGCCATGGTCATCGCCTCGATCTGGTCGTGGGTGACGTAGACCATGGTGGTCTGGAGCTGGTGGTGCAGTTCACTGATCTCCAGCCGCATGGTGCCGCGCAGCGCCGCGTCGAGATTGGACAACGGTTCGTCGAACAGGAAGGCCGATGGCTGGCGGACGATGGCGCGGCCGATGGCGACACGCTGCCGCTGGCCGCCGGAGAGCTGCCCGGGGCGGCGGTCGAGGTAGTTGGTGAGGTTCAGGATCCGCGCGGCGTCCTTCACCTTCTTGTCGATGGTCGCCTGGTCCTCGCCCGCCATCTTCAGCGGGAAGGCGATGTTCTTGGCCACCGTCATGTGCGGGTAGAGCGCATAGGACTGGAACACCATGGCCAGCTTGCGCTTGGCCGGCGCCTCGCCGGTGACGTCGCGGCCATCGATGATGATGGTGCCGCCGCTGGTATCCTCCAGACCGGCGATCAGACGCAACAGGGTGGATTTGCCGCAGCCCGACGGACCGACGAAGACGACGAACTCTCCGTCCTCGATGACCAGATCGAGGCCGGGGATGATGGACGTCGCCCCGAAGGATTTGGAGACGTTCTTGAGCGTGATGTTTCCCATGGTTTCCTCCCCCGAAGGGCTATCCTTTTCGTTTTGCGTCAGGCGATGCCCGCTACTTTACCGCACCGAATGTCAGGCCTCGGACCAGCTGCTTCTGGCTGAACCAGCCCATGATCAGGATCGGCGCGATCGCCAGCGTCGAGGCGGCCGAAAGCTTGGCCCAGAACAGCCCCTGCGGACTGGAGAAGGAGCTGATGAAAGCGGTGAGCGGCGCTGCCTCGGTGGTGGTCAGCCGGATCGTCCAGAACGCCTCGTTCCAGGCGAGAATGATGTTGAGCAGCATGGTCGAGGCGATGCCGGGCACCGCCATCGGCGTCAGCACGTAGATTATCTCGTTCCACAGCGATGCGCCGTCCATGCGCGCCGCTTCCAGGATCTCGCCAGGTATCTCGCGAAAATAGGTGTAGAGCATCCAGACCACGATCGGCAGGTTGATCAGCATCAGCATGACCATCAGGCCGATGCGGCTGTCGAGCAATCCGGTGTCGCGGAAGATCAGATAGATCGGAAACAGCACGGCGACGGCCGGCATCATCTTGGTGGAAAGCATCCACATCAGAATGTCCTTGGTGCGTTTGCCCGGCGAAAACGCCATCGACCAAGCCGCCGGTATGGCGACGAGCAGAGCCAGGACGGTCGAGCCGACCGAGAGGAACACCGAGTTGAGGAAGAATTTGAAATAGCCGTTCTGCGCCTGGACCTCGGAATAGCTCTCCATGGTTCCCGACGGGAACAGGTTGAAGCCCTGGATGGCCTCCTGCTCCGACTTGAACGAGGTGATGATCGTATAGAGGATCGGGAAGAAGATCAGCAGGGCGACGATCCAGGCGGCCGCGGTCGCAATCGTCTTGTGCCGGGTGGTGACTGCACGTGCCATCTTATCCTCCCTTATTTGTCCAGGTTCTTGCCGACGGCGCGCATGGCGAAGAAGGCGACGATGTTGGCGAGAATGACGGCGATGATGCCGCCGGCGGACGCCTGGCCGATTTTGAACTCCAGCAATGCCTTCTGGTAGACGAGGAAGGGCAGGTTGGTGGAGGCATAACCCGGGCCGCCATTGGTGGTGACCAGGATCTCGGCATAGACCGACAGCAGGAAGATCGTCTGGATCAGGATGACGACGGTTATGGCGCGCGACATATGCGGCAGCGTCAAATAGATGAAGCGGCTGATGAAGCCGGCGCCGTCCATTTCGGCGGCTTCCTTCTGCTCGCCGTCGAGCGACTGAAGCGCGGTCAACAGGATCAGCGTCGCAAACGGCAGCCACTGCCAGGCGACGATGATGATGATCGCCAGGAGCGGGTGCTGCCCGAACCAGTCGATCGGCTGCCCGCCGAAGAAACGCGCAATATCGGCGAAGACGCCGTATTGCGGATGCATGATCATGTTCTTCCAGACAAGTGCCGCCACCGGCGGCATGACGAAGAACGGCGAGATGACGAGGATGCGGACGATGCCTTGTCCCCACATCGGCTGGTCGAGCAGAAGGGCCAGCAGGATGCCGCCGATCACCGTGATCAAAAGCACGCTGACGACGATGGTGAGCGTGTTGAGGATCGACTGCAGGAATGCCGGGTTGGAATAGAACAGCGCGTAATTCGAAAACCCGACGAAGCCGTCGCGCATCGGATTGAGTGGGTTGTACTGCTGGAAGGAGAACCACAGCGTGAATGCCAGCGGCACAATCATCCAAACCAGCAGCAGCACCACGGATGGCGCCATCATGAAGCGGGCAAGCGAACGGGTCTGCTGAGTAGCCATGACGGTCACCCTTCGAGGTCGGCCAAGTTTTTCAGCGGCGTAAAGTTGGCCGCCCGAACTGGGATTCGGGCGGCCCGTGCCGGCTGCCATGGGCAACCGGCACCGGGAGGCGCCTTATTTGATGTACCCGCCCTCGGTCATCGTCGCGGTGGCGGCGTCCTGTGCCTGCTTCAAGGCGTCGTCGACGCTCGTCTGGCCGGCAAGGGCCGCCGAGAAGAGCTGGCCGACGGTGGTGCCAAGGCCCTGGAACTCAGGAATGGCGACGAACTGGACGCCGACATAAGGCACCGGCTTGACGGTCGGGTGCGTCGGATCGGCGGCGTTGATGGAATCCAGCGTCATTTTCGCGAAAGGCGCCGCCTTCTGGTACTCCGGGTTGTTGTAGAGCGAGGTGCGCGTTCCGGGCGGAACGTTGGCCCAGCCTTCCTTTGAAGCGACCAGTTCGAGATAGTGCTTCGAAGTCGCCCAGGAAACGAACTTTTGAGCGGCGTCGGCCTTCTGCGTGCCGGCGGGGATGGCCAGCGACCAGGCCCACAGCCAATTGCCGCGCTTGCCGAGGCCATTGTCCGGGGCCAGCGCATAGCCGACCTTGTCGGCGACGGTCGAGTTCTTCGGGTCGGAGACGAAGGACGCAGCGACGGTAGCGTCGATCCACATGCCGCATTTGCCCTGCTGGAACAGCGCCAGGTTTTCGTTGAAGCCGTTGGACGACGCGCCCTCGGGGCCGTCGGCCTTCATCAGGTCGACATAGAACTGCAGCGTGTTCTTCCATTCGGGCTGGTCGAATTGCGGCTTCCAGTTCTCGTCGAACCAGCGCGCGCCGAAGGAGTTCGACATGGCGGTCAGGAAGGCCATGTTCTCGCCCCAGCCGGCCTTGCCGCGCAGGCAGACGCCGTTCACGCCGTTGGCGCGGTCGGTCATCTTGTCGGCGGCCTGCTTGATGAAGTCCCAGGTCGGTGCATCGGGCATTTTGAGCCCGGCCTTGTCCATCAGGTCCTTGCGGTACATGACGAAGGAGCTTTCGCCGTAAAACGGCGCTGCGTAGAGCTTGCCGTCGACCGACAGGCCGCCGGCTATGGCCGGGATGATGTCCTTGACGTCATAATCGTCACCGAGCTTGTCGAGCGGCAAAAGCCAGTTCTGCTTGGCCCAGATCGGCACCTCATAGGTGCCGATGGTCATCACGTCGTACTGGCCACCCTTGGTGGCGATGTCGGTGGTGACGCGCTCGCGCAGGACGTTTTCCTCGAGCGTGACCCACTGCAGCTGAATGTCGGGATTTTTGGCGGTGAAGTCGTCGGTCAGCTTCTGCATGCGGACCATGTCGCCATTGTTGACCGTGGCGATGGTGATGGATTCGGCATGCGCGGCGAAAGCGAGGGCGCTGGCCGAGAACAGGCCTAGGGTGAACGTGCGAAGTTTCATCAAAATTCCTCCCATAAACCAAGATGAGCATTTGCCTTGGCTGTGGGCAATTACTCACTTGCGATGAAATATGTCAAGACGGAATCGTTGCTGCAGCGCAGCACGCCGGGTCTCGTGCGGCGACAAGCCGGGACGTTTGCGGCATGTCTGACGAAGAATTTCAGCCGGGCTGATTGGGCCCGGAGCTTTGCTGTCGGGCTTGCTGGGATTCAGCCTATTGGCAAGCGATCTCGCTCAGGATCCAATCGCGGAAGGCGCGGATCTTCGGCACGTTGCGCCGCGCCGTCGGATAGACCAGCCAATAGGCGTGGCCGTCGTCACCGACCAGATGAAAGGGCTGGATCAGGCGGCCGTCGGCAAGTTCGGCCTTGAACAGCGCCTTGGTGACGATCGCCACGCCGTGGCCGGCAATCGCGGCATTGGCCTCATAGGCCTGCGCGCCCATGCTGGTGCCGGGGCGCTTGGCCAGTTCCTCGACCGGCAGGCCGGCGGCGGCAAACCAGTCCCGCCACCAGATGTCGCCCGGGTCGAGGATCGGCAGCCGCAGCAGGTCGGCCGGCTCCTTGACGCCGCCGATGCTTGCCGCGAGCTTTGGACTAAGGACCGGCGTGAAATCGGCCCTGAAAAGCATATGGGTCTCGACGCCCGGCCAGTTGCCGCCGCCGGAGCGGATGGCGATGTCGATATCCTCTCTGGCAAAGTCGACAACCCTGTTCGAAGTATCGACGCGCACCGCCAGCGACGGATGCGCGACCTGGAACGAACCGAGATGCTGGGCCAGCCAATTGGAGGCAAAGGTCAGCAGCGTCGAAACGCAAAGCACGCCGTCGGCGCCGGTGCGCGCGGCGGCATAGGCGCCGCTCAACAGCGCGAATGCTTCGCTGACCGCGGGCGCCAGGCGTTGGCCGGGTTCGGTCAGCACGATCTGTTTTGGCTGGCGCAGGAACAGGGGCGCACCGATGCGCTCCTCCAGAAGCTTGATCTGATAGCTTGCCGCCGCCTGCGTCATGCCAAGCTCCTGGGCGGCCTTGGTGAACGAGAGATGCCGCGCCACCGCTTCGAATACCCGGATCGCCTGAAGCGGAGGAAGCTGCGAAACCAGCTGTCGTGAATTGAGCTCCGGCATAAGCCCTCCTTATGGGCAGTGATCGACGTTTGATTGGCGGCACCGGCCGGGCCTACCGATATTCCGTATTGAAGATCAACTACGCCTAGAGATAGCGAAGGCTGACGATCATGACCACAATACAGGAAAAGCTGCTTCTTGCTCCAGCCCATGGCTGGTTTTCACGGCTGGCGCGGGGATTGGCAAGGCACGCGGCGCGGAAACGGGCCTATCTCGACGTCCGGGAGCTGCCGCCGCATCTGCAGCGCGACATGGGCTTTCTCGACGGCAACGATCCATGCGGCCGGCACCAGTAGTGACGCTCGTTTTTATCAGGGATTCAGATGCGTTTCGATTTCACATGATCGTTTCCGACCGCCAGCGGCTCGGAGATCATGCGCCCGCTAGCAAGGCGGCGGCGGTCCGCTCATCGGTGATCAGGCCGTTGACCAGCCGCCGGTTGACGGCGGCAAAGATGCCCGGCAGCTTGCGGTCGCCCATGGCAAGCGCGATCACCAGCGACTTTTCGCGCGACGGCAGCGGTGCCGACGACACCCGATCATTGGTAATACCCTCGATCATACGGCCGTCACGATCGAACACCCAGCCGACGATCTCGGCGACGCCGCCGGCCTTCTGCAACGCCTTTAATTCACCCTCCGAAATGAAGCCGTCCTCGTAAAGCGGCGCCTTCGGGCCGAGATCGCCTATGCCGACAAAGGTGACGTCGGCCTCGGCCGCAAGCGCCAGCGTCGGCTGGATCATCGGCTGGCTCAGCAGCATCTCGCGCTCCTCCGGCGAGGAGGCGATGACCGGCAAAGGCATCGGAAACGAGCGCGCCTTGACCCTGTCGGCCATGGTGAAGATGACGTTGTAGAAGGCGGCCGAGCCGTCCGGCGAGATGTTGCCGGTCAGCGACACCACCTTGTGCTGCGGACATTCCATCGGCGGCAGTTGCTCGATCGCGGCCTTCAGCGTGCGGCCGGTGCCGATCGCCATGACGATCGGCGTCGGCGACCGCAGCCGCCGTTCGATCTCGGCCGCCGCAGCCTCGGCGACGCCGATGACGGTGGAGGAAGAGGAAGGGTCGCTGGGCACCACCTCGACCAGATCAAGCGCAAAGCGCGATTTCAGCCGTGCCGCAAGGTCAAGGCAATTGGCGATCGGATGGTCGACGCGCACCTTGATCAATCCTTCGGAGACTGCGAGCGACACCAGCCGCTGCGCCGTCTGGCGGGAGATGCCAAGCGTGGCGGCGATCTGGTCCTGGGTGTTGCCGGCAACGTAATAAAGCCAGCCGGCGCGCGCCGCATCGTCCAGCCTGTTGCCGCCGCTATCCTGCCGCGAATTCAAGTTCCTGCCTCCCAACCCCGCCGGGCATAAGAGGCGGAGCGCCGTAGTTTCGCAGGGAATGAACTTGCGCGCAATTGCCTATTGCAAGAGCAATTGCTTAGGGCTGAGACTTGGGTATTTGGAGCGAAGTGGCGGGTCGACCCAGTCTCGTCGCAACAGCAAGGCTGTGGAGGTCGCATAATCTCGGTCCAAAGCGCGTCGCGTTCAATCGGGCTTATGCGATGCGCTTTAGACTCTTGCTTTCTATGCATGTCCGTATCGCAAAACCGCTGCACACTGTTGCGCGACATGCATTAGCGGGGACGCCGCGGTTTATCTCCCGCGCCAAACGCTTTAAGGGATTTTTGAGAATGGAGCCTTGCATGACGCCGAAAGCGGTTTTCTGGGATATGGACGGCACGCTGGTCGACAGCGAGCCGCTGCACGAAGCGGCGCTGATCGCGGCGCTGCACAGTGTCGGCATCGTACCGCCGGCCGACCTGCATGACCGCGTGCTCGGCATCGCCGCATGGCCGGTCTACGAAATGCTGCGCGACGAGTTCGGCCTCGACCTGCCTTTCGACGACTGGATCGTGCGCAAATACGATCACTATCTGCCGATGGCCGAAACGCTGACGCCGCGCAGAGGCGCGATCGAGATCTTCAACGAGCTGCGCGCGGTTGGCATACCGCAAGCGGTGGTCTCCAACTCGGACAGGCTGATCGTCGATGCCAATCTGCGCGCCGTCGGCCTCGTCTATCCCGGCATGAAGACGGTCAGCCGCAACGACGTGCGTGAAGGCAAGCCGCATGCCGAACCTTTCCTGCGCGCCGCCTGGCTGGCCGACGTCGATCCCGCCGAGGCCGTGGCGGTCGACGACAGCGTGACCGGCGCCACGGCGGGGCTGGCAGCGGGAATGAAGACGATCTTCTGGCCAGAAGCGCCCATGGAGGGGCCGCCGGGGGCGATAATCATCAACAGCGCCGACGAATTGCGAGCCGAACTCGGGCTTTAAGCCAGGCCCGGCGGGACCGCGCTCAACTCCGGTAGGCAGGCTCCTGCTCGTCGAGGATCGCCTTCAGTTCGGAAAGGTGGCGTTCGGCCTGGCCGGGATAGTCTTCCTGTTCCCTTGCCGCCTTTTCGGCGATCTCATCCGACAGTACCCGCAGCGGCCGCCCGGTCCACAGCGCCTTGATATAGGTTTCGGCGGCGCGCTCGAAATAGAACATGCGGTTGAAGGTGTCGGCGACGCTGTCGCCGATGACCAGCACGCCATGGTTGCCCATCACCATCACCTTGACCTTCGGGTCGACAAGAAGCTGCGAGCAGCGCTCGCCCTCTTCCTCGAAGGCCAGCCCGCCATAATGAGCGTCGACGACATCGCGGTTGAAGAAGATTGCCGAGTTCTGGTCGACCGGCGGAAGCGTCGAGTCGGCGAGCGAGGCAAGCACGGTGGCGTGGATCGAGTGGACATGCATGACGCAGCGCGCATGACGCACATTGCGATGAATGGCACCATGCAGGCCCCACGCCGTCGGATCGGGCGCATTCGGGCCGGAGAGCGTGCCGGGATCGTTGGCGTCGATCAGAAGCAGATCGCTCGCCTTGATGCGCGAGAAATGCACCTGGTTGGGATTCATCAGGAATTGCGAACCATCGTCGTTGACGGCCAGTGAGAAATGATTGGCCACCGCCTCGTGCATGTTGAGCCGCGCCGTCCAGCGGAAGGCGCAAGCGAGGTCGACGCGCTCCTCATAGAACGGCAGGTTGGTCAGCACTTCCTTCTGCAGGCGCGTGATGCTCATCGTAACCCTCCGTGAAAGAAGCAAGGATGCCGCGCGGCTGGAACACGCGCAACCGGTTTCGTTTGGTACAGGCGAGCGCCGTTATGCCGCCGTGCTGGTGGCCGCGCCGACCCGAAGCCCGCCATGCTCGACGATGAAATCGATCACCTCCTGCAGCCCCTTGCCGCGCGACAGGTCGGTGAAGCCGAACGGCCGCTTGCCGCGCATGCGGGCAGCGTCGCGTTCCATGATGTCGAGATTTACGTTCACATAGGGCGCAAGGTCGCTCTTGTTGATGACCAGGAAATCGGACCGGGTGATCGCCGGTCCGCCCTTCCTCGGGATCTCCTCGCCCTGGCAAACCGAGATGACATAGAGCGTCAGGTCGGCAAGATCCGGCGAGAAGGTGGCGGCGAGATTGTCGCCGCCCGATTCGATGAAGACGATGTCGAGATCGGGGAATTTTCTGGTCATCTCGGCGATCGCCTGCAGATTGATCGAGGCGTCCTCGCGGATGGCGGTGTGCGGACAGCCGCCGGTCTCGACGCCGACGATGCGATCCTCGGGCAGGGCCTGCAACCTGGCCAGCATCATGGCGTCTTCCTTGGTGTAGATGTCGTTGGTGACGACGGCGATCGAAAACTCGTCACGCAGTGCCTTGCAGAGCTTTTCGGTAAGCGTCGTCTTGCCCGAGCCGACCGGGCCGCCAATGCCGATGCGAAGAGGACCGTTGGGCGATATCATGCGGGGAACTCCGTGACGGCAAGAATGGCGAAGGCAAGCCCGATCAGCAGGCACAGCGGCGAATAATAACGCAGATCGAGCCGCGCGAAAGGCTGTTCGGGCGTCAGCCGGCGCCACCAGGGCGTGAAGCCGGCAATGCCGCGCGCCAGGAAAACCAGCGCGATGAGCAGCGACGTGGCGGCAAGCCCGGCTTTGGGAAACGGCGTGGCAAAGATGCCCTCGAGCGCCATCGGCCACAGTGTCGCCAGGCCAAGGCAGGCGGCAACGGCGAAGCTGGCGAAGGGTGCCGGCATCTCGTCGACGCCATGAAAGCCGATGACCGCACGAGCGCAGGAGGCGGCGTCCCTGCCCGGCCAGATGCCGCCAATGCCCCAATAGACATGCAGTGCTGTGATCAGCAGCAGGACGAGCGAGACGGCGAAAGCGAGGACGATCATGAGCGGAACAGCCGCGAATACTGGGCCTCGTGCTTCATCGCCGTGATGTCGGAGATAAAAGCGCAGCCGCCGAGATCATCGAGGGTCGAGCCGGCAGCGCGGTCGGACGTAGCCAGGGCAAGCGGCTCGAAGCCGGCGAGCAGCGCGGTGGCGCCGGTCTGGCCGACGGCGCCGAGCCGGATCGCGGCCTGAACAAGGTTGGAGAAGAAGGCCTGCAGGAAGGCGGCCAGGGCGTCCCGCAGCGAAATGCCGTGATCGCCGGCAACAGCGCCGACGGCAACGCAATAGGCACATTCGGTCGGCAGGCGATCCAGCACCTGGCACGGCCAGGCGGAGGCTGCTTTCAGGAAAGCGGCGCCCTGCAGCATCGTCTCGGTATGACGCTCGCGCGAGCCTGCCAGAGCTTCGGCAAGGGCGACGATTTCATCGAGATCGCCGGTTTCGCGCGCCCTGCGCCAGCTTTCGGCAAACAGCACCGCATCATTCCAGCCCGAACCCATTTCGACCAGCGTTTCCAGCCACGCGGCGAGGTCTTTGCTGTCGGCAACCAGCCCGGCATGCACGGCTTGTTCCAGGCCATGGCTGTAGGAAAAGCCGCCGACCGGGAAGGAAGGCGACAGCCACGCCATCAGCCGCAACAAAGCAATATTGGAAGGCTGGGCAACGCTGGAAGGCCGGTCAGTCATGGTCATGGTCGTGCGAATGGCTGTGGGAATGCGAATCGCTATGGCTATGGGAATGCGCTTCGGCGTGGCTGTGCGCATGTGCCTCGGCATGGGCATGGCCGTGCCCGCCAAGCGCGGAATAGGCGCCGCGCACCGGCTTGAACGGTTCGGAGACGTCGCTCACAATGGCGCCCAATCCCTCCAGCATCGCCTTGATGACATGGTCGCGCAGGATGAGGATGCGGTTAGCCTCGATGGCGGCGGCGAGATGGCGGTTGCCGATGTGCCAGGCGAGCTCGGCGAGATGGATCGGGTCGCTGCCCCTGATATCGTAGAGCGGCTCTTCGGCCGCGATGATCTCGATGTGGCGGCCATCCTCCAGCACCAGCCGGTCACCATGGTTCAACGTCACCGGTTCGGGCAGGTCGACCAGCACCTTGTCGCTACCGGCCGTTTCGATGGCACGACGGCGCAGATGCCGCTCGTCATGGGCAAGCACCGCCCGGTCGTATGGCGTGGTGGTTCCGGCTTCGCCTGCGGCCAGGACGGCGACGGCGCGCGGGAATTTGGTGAAGTCGGTGCGAATATCGAGCTTCATGTAAAAACTGCCTCTCCCAAAAGCCTAGCCTATCGCGTGCGCCGCCCCAATGGCGCTCAAACGATCGTGTCGAAGAGCCGCATGATAAACGATACCTGATAGACGAGCGCGCCGGCGACAAAGGCGATGTGAAAGCGGCGGTCGCGCAGCAGGACCGCAATGACGCAAAGCGCGACGAAAACCGGCGTGCGGATCAGATATTCAACGCCGAAATGGGCGAAATGCGCCGGCCCTTTCAGCAGCGTGTCGACCACGTCGAGCAGATAGGTCGCCGCCAGCAGGCCGAAGAACCAGGCCCGGCGCGAATAAAAGAAATCCTCATAGCTGGTGTAGTCCAGCATCGAGTCCGGAAACAGCAGCGCGCAGAGCAGGAACAGCGTGACGGCGTAGAAGATGATGAACAGGTATTTGCCGAAGGTCCAATTCTCGATCTGGAACAGGCCGAACTCCCACCACCAGAAATGCACCAGCATCAAAAGCACCGACGCAACCCAGGCGAGATGCACGGGATAGAGCCGGTACTGGCCGGGATGCTGGACGATGCGGGCGAGCCCCGACAGCAGGCGGGTGACGCCAAGCCCGATCACCATGCCCAGGACAATGCGGATATGCGGGAAGATGTCGTGGGCGTAGGGGAGTTGCTGGTCCATAGGCCTGGCGCGGCATGTTCTACATCGGTCGTTCTAACGCCTAGGGTTCAGAACAGGAAGTAGCGTTGCGCCATCGGCAGCACCGTTGCCGGCTCGCAGGTGAGCAATTCACCGTCAGCGCGGACCTCATAGGTCTCCGGGTCGACCTCGACATGCGGCGTGGCGTCGTTGAGCACCATCGAATGCTTGCCGATGCCGCCGCGGGTGTTCTCGACGGCCACCATCTGCTTGTCGACGCCGAGCCTGCCGCGCAGGCCGGCGTCGAGCGCGGCCTTCGAAACGAAGGTCACCGACGAATTGGTCATCGCCTTGCCGTAGGCGCCGAACATCGGCCGATAGTGCATCGGCTGCGGCGTCGGGATCGAGGCGTTGGGATCGCCCATCGGGGCGGCGGCGATCATGCCGCCGATCAGCACCATGTCCGGCTTGACGCCGAAGAAGGCCGGGTTCCACAGCACAAGGTCGGCGCGTTTTCCGACCGCCACCGAGCCGATGTCCTTCGACAGGCCATGCGCGATGGCCGGATTGATGGTGTATTTGGCGATGTAGCGGCGGACGCGGAAATTGTCGTTGTCGCCGGTCTCCTGCGGCAGCGAACCACGCTGGCGCTTCATCTTGTCGGCGGTCTGCCAGGTGCGGATCGCCACTTCGCCGACGCGGCCCATGGCCTGGCTGTCCGACGAGATGATCGAGAAGGCGCCGATGTCGTGAAGAATGTCTTCGGCGGCGATGGTTTCCTTGCGGATGCGGCTTTCGGCAAAGGCGATGTCTTCGGGGATCGACGGCGACAGATGGTGACAGACCATCAGCATGTCGAGGTGCTCGGCCAGCGTGTTGACCGTGTAGGGACGCGTCGGATCGGTCGAGGACGGAATGACGTTGGGCAGACCGCAGACCTTGATGATGTCAGGCGCGTGGCCGCCGCCGGCGCCTTCGGTGTGGAAGGCATGGATGGTGCGGCCCTTGATCGCCGCGACCGTGTTTTCGACGAAGCCGGACTCGTTCAGCGTGTCGGTGTGGATCATCACCTGCACGTCGTAATCGTCGGCGACCGACAGGCAGCAGTCGATTGCAGCCGGCGTCGTGCCCCAGTCCTCATGCAGCTTCAGCGAGCAGGCGCCGGCGAGCACCATCTCCTCGAGTGCGGCAGGCAGCGACGCGTTGCCCTTGCCCGACAGGCCGATATTCATCGGGAAGGCATCGAAGGACTGGATCATGCGCGCCAGATGCCACGGCCCCGGCGTGCAGGTGGTGGCCAGCGTGCCGTGCGCCGGGCCGGTGCCGCCGCCGAGCATGGTGGTGATGCCCGACATCAGCGCTTCCTCGATCTGCTGCGGGCAGATGAAGTGGATATGCGCGTCGAAGCCGCCGGCGGTCAGGATCTTGCCTTCGCCGGCGATGATCTCGGTGCCGGGACCGATGATGATGGTGACGCCGCCTTGGGTATCCGGATTGCCGGCCTTGCCGATCGCGACGATGCGGCCGTCCCTCAAGCCGATGTCGGCCTTGACGATACCGGCGGTGGCATCGACGACCAGCGCATTGGTGATGACGGTGTCGACCGCGCCTTGCGCGCGTGAAACCTGGCTCTGGCCCATGCCGTCGCGGATGACCTTGCCGCCGCCGAATTTCACCTCCTCGCCGTGAACGGTGAGATCCTTTTCGACCTCGATGAACAGCTCGGTGTCGGCGAGCCGGACTTTGTCGCCAACGGTCGGGCCGTACATCTGCGCATAGGCGGCGCGGGTGATTTTAGCCATCAGCAATTGCTCCCGAAATACAGCCCGAAAATACCGCTTGTCGAAGGCGGGCCCCACATTGCCGCCATCCTATGATCACGCAATGACCCGCTGAGCGACACTTTCCGATCCCATTTGGCGTTTGAGGTGGCCGGGTCACCCCAAAACGACCATTTGCCAATCGATGGAAAGGAACATCCATGCGCAAAACGACCCTTTTGGCAGCCGCCGCCACGCTGGTGCTCGCAACCGCCGCCAGCGCCCAGCAACAGCCTGCGCAGCAGCCCAGTCCGGCGCCGGCCGCGCCTGCTCCTGCCGCGCCCGGAGCGCAGCCACAGGCGCCCACCATCCAGGCGATCAACGTCGTCGACATCAAGGATCTGCCGGCGGACACTCAAGCCAAGGTCAACGAGGTGATCGCCAAGCGCAGCGACGCCGATCTGCAGAAACTGCGCGGCTCGATCGACGCGACACCGCAGGTCAAGTCCGCACTCGAAGCCAAGGGGCTCACCTCGGCGCAGGTGATCGCCGCCAGCATGAGCACCAATGGCGCGCTGACGCTGATCACCAAGAAAGCGAGCTGACGAGACAAGGCGGCGGGCCGGCGCCCGGTCAGCCCGCCGCATCGCAAAGGGAACCTTCACGGGGGACGTTTCGTTTCGGTCCTGTCGCCCTGACACAAGCCTCGAAAAGGACCCTGAGAACGAGCGATGGCGATCACCACCTTCTCCGACACCAGATGGCTGCATGGCATTGCCGCGACCGCGTTTCTGGCAGCCAGCATTCCGCACGCCGCGCTGAACGCGCAGAGCCTCGACAGCGCCGAGACCGTCAACCGGATCGTCGGCTCGGAGGTCGGCCAGGAAGAGACCAAGACAAATGCGGAAGCCGGCAAGGTCAGCTCGGCGATCGACCGCACGCGTGAGAACATCGCTGCCGTGCGAAAGACATCCAAGCTCGACAAAGTCGATATCGTGTTTCTTACCGACGCCGCGCGCACCGAAGGCGGCCCGCCGCCGGCGATCGAAAGCAAGGTCAGGCAACATCGGGACGACATTGCCGAGCTGCGCAAGGAGATCGAGGCGAACGCATTGCTGTTCAACGCTATCGACTCGCGGCGAGTGCAGACCGAGGACGTTCTGGCGGTTGAATTCGACGATTCGGGAAAGGTCGTCATCTATGCGGCGGCCAAGCCGCCCGGCTGAGCCGAAACTGCTCGACGCCTTCGATCTCACAGCTTGCCCATGATCTTCTGCTGAAATCCGTAGACCTCGCGCTTGCCGCCGAACGGCACTAGCGTAACATCGCGCTCCTGGCCGGGCTCGAAGCGCATCGCGGTGCCGGCGGCGATGTCGAGGCGCATGCCCCGCGCCTTGTCGCGATCGAATCTCAGCCCTTCATTGGTCTCGAAGAAATGATAGTGGCTGCCGACCTGGATCGGCCGGTCGCCGCTGTTGGCCACCTTCATGGTGACCGTCGGCAGTCCCTTGTTCAGTTCGATCTCGCCGCTTGCCGTGATGATTTCGCCGGGGATCATCACTGCCTCACAGGATGCCGAAGGCGAGGCCGGCGCCAATCGCGGCACAGGCGGCGCCAGCGGCGCGGGCAAGCCCACTGAAGCGCCAGCCGAGGCCGAGACCAGCCGTGATGCCGACGGCATGGAGCAACGCGGTGGCAACGGCAAAGCCTGCGGTATAGCCAAGCCCAGCGGCATTTTCAGGCACCTCGGTGCCGTGGGCGTAGCCATGGAACAGCGCAAACAGGCCGATGACGGCGACGCCGGCCGAGACGGGAAGATCGACGGCGAGCGCGACCAGCAGCCCGAGTGCCACGACGGACGCCAGTATGGCCGGCTCGACGAAAGGCATCGGCACATGCAGCATACCGAGCGCGCCGCCGGCCAGCATGACGCCGACGAAAGCCAGCGGCCATGCCCAGATCGCCTTGCCGCCCCTGAGCGCCGCCCACAGGCCGACGACAATCATCACCGTCATATGATCGAGGCCGGAGAGCGGGTGGGAGAAGCCGGCGGTGAAGGACGAAACCGTGCCGACGCCGACATGGGCATAGGCCGGCATAGCTGCCGCCAGCAGCAGGGCCGCCGACAGCGTCGTGCATTTCATCGTAGCGGGGATCATCGGCGTAGCTTCCATCTTCGAGATCATCATGCCTCTCACGCCGCCTTGCGGGCCGGACCGCAGCCTTCTGCCTTGAGGACGCGCTTGGTAGAGGCCGGATATTTCGTCAGCAGCGCTGCCGGACGGATCGGGCGAGCCGAGAAGTTGCCGCCGCAATTCGGGCAGGCGCCGCCGAGCACGTTTTGTGCGCAGTCGGCGCAGAAGGTGCATTCGAAGGTGCAGATCACCGCGTCCGTCGCATCGGGCGGCAGATCCTTGTCACAGCATTCGCAGTTCGGACGCAGCTGAAGCATTTTCCTCTCCTTGGCGGTTTTATCTGATCGGCTCGTGCACGGTCACCAGCTTGGTGCCGTCTGGAAACGTCGCCTCGACCTGCACATCGTGGATCATTTCGGCAATGCCTTCCATCACCTGGGCCCGGGTGACGACATGGGCGCCGGCCTCCATCAGCTCGGCGACGGCGCGGCCGTCGCGGGCACCCTCGACGACGAAATCGGTTATCAGCGCGATCGCTTCCGGATGGTTAAGCTTGACGCCGCGTTCGAGCCGCTTGCGGGCCACGATCGCCGCCATGGCGATCAGCAGCTTGTCTTTGTCCCTCGGCGTCAGATTCATGCGTTTTCCTGCAGTGGCACAATCGAAATCAGAGTGACCATAATTTGGGCAGGCCCGCCCGTCCGTTGAGCAATTCGACAAGCGGCACCAGCCGCTTGCGGAGCTGGTAGCCGTCCTCGGCGAACAGCCGAGCAAGAAGCTTGCCAGATTTCCGCACGCTCCAGAAACTGACGCCGCCCTGGCCGCCGACCATAGCCCGGGCCGGCTCGAGCAAAGCTTCTGCCCGCGGCGACACCATCAGCAGCGTCGCCACGGCGATGCCGCCACCGGCAACCGCCGGACGATTCAAGGTGGCGGCAATGTCGGTGCCGATGCGGAACTCCTCGGCGTGAATCAGCGCCGCCTCCTGGCGGACGCGCCAGCGGTCATGGAATTGGCCTTGCCAAGCCCGTTCACCCATGGCCAGGCGGCCGAAGACGGTAGCTTCCAGGATCAGCGCCTCGGCTCCGGCGGCAAGCTCCACGTCAAGCGTGCGGGCAAAGGCCGAGCGGTCGAAGACGATGGTTTCCTGCGGCAGCCAGGTAATGTGGCCGCCTTCGCCGGCGCTCAATTGCACCCGCACTTCGGCGCGGTCGGATGCGGCGCGGTAGATTTTCTCGCAGGCCTGCGTCGTTATCGTTGCGGACGCGCCGGCACCGACATCGACCTCCCAGGCGAGACGGTCGCCACCGGTCAGCCCGCCAGCGGTGTTGATCAGGACGGCTTCGAGCGGATCGGCCGAGACTGCCGGCATGCGGATCTTGGCCGAGCCGTCCTGGTACAGGCGCCGAAGACGCGTGCGGCCTCCGTTCCAGTCGCAGCCAAGCCGCGCAACGCCGGCAACGCGCTGGGCCGGCGGCACTGAGGTCAAGCTATATGCGATCGTGTCCACGACACCAACGTTAAGCACTGCGGCGGCTTTGTCGATATATAGCTTGTTGCTTGACAGCGTTTCGGTTTCTATAGAGGGAGCCACCTTGGTACGGTCACCGGCGCCTGGCGGGGGTAGAAGGCGACGATGACCACGTAATCGAGGACAAAAGGGGCGCTGATCAGTTGGCGTCGGGAAACGACAGAGTTGGGGAAGAAACCGAATGGCTGACCAGCTGGCAAACGATATCATCGCCAAGATCAAGGCTCATGCCGAGCCGGGCGGCGAGGAAATCACCACCAGTACCGAACTGACCGCGCTTGGCATCCATTCGCTGGAACTGACGGAGATCATCTTCGATCTCGAGGAAGAGTATGGCATCGAAATCGAGATGAACACGGTCGATGCCTGGAGCAATCTGAAAAATGTCGGCGACATGGTCGAGGCGGTTCGCGCGCTGATCGCGAAAAAAGCCTGACTGAATGCACAAGCGCATCGTCATCACGGGCATCGGCGGGTTATGCGGCCTCGGCACCAATGCACCGGCAATCTGGAATGAGATGCGCGCCGGCCGTTCGGCAATCGGCGCGATCGACAATCCGCTGCTGCATGATCTGAAGGTCAAGGTCGGCTGCGAAATCAAGGCGCTTCCCGAGCACGGCATCGACCGCAAGCAGGTCGTGTCGATGGACCGCTTCAGCCTTCTGGCGACGATCGCCGCGCGGGAGGCGGCACAGCAGGCGGGATTGAACCCGCACGCGGCCAACACCTACCGGATGGGCACCATCGTCGGCGTCGGCGTCTGCGGCTGGGAGGCAATCGAAGAGAACTATCGCGCCATCCTGCTCGAAGGCAAGAACCGCGCCGGCATCTTCACCGTACCAAAAGTAATGCCGGGCGCAGCCGCCGGCCATGTCAGCATGAATCTTGGTCTGCGTGGACCGGTGTTCGGCATCACCTCTGCCTGCTCATCATCCAACCACGCCATTGCCTCGGCGGTCGATCAGATCAGGCTCGGCCGGGCCGACGTCATGGTCGCCGGCGGCACCGATGCGCCACTGGTCTGGGGCATCCTCAAGGGCTGGGAAGCCCTGCGGGTATTGTCGCCGGACACCTGCCGGCCGTTTTCGGCCGACCGCCAGGGGCTCGTGCTCGGCGAAGGCGCCGGCATGGTGGTGCTGGAAACGTATGAGCATGCCATGGCGCGCGGCGCCGCCATCCTTGCCGAAATCGCCGGTGTGGGCCTTTCCGCCGACGCTTCCGATATCGTCGCGCCAACAATCGAAGGGCCGGAGGCGGCGATGCGCTTCTGCCTCGTCGATGCCGGGCTCAATCCGGAGGACGTCGACTATCTCAACGCGCATGGCACCGGCACCAAGGCCAACGACCAGATCGAGACGGCGGCGATCAAACGCGTGTTCGGCGACCATGCCTACAAGCTTTCCATCTCCTCGACCAAATCGATGCATGCCCACTGCCTCGGCGCATCCGGCGCGCTGGAAATGATCGCCTGCGTGATGGCGATCCGCGAAGGCATCGTGCCGCCGACCGCCAATTATCGGGAAGCCGACACCGACTGCGATCTCGACATCACGCCGAACGTGGCACGCGAGCGCGCGGTGCGCACCGCGATGAGCAACAGCTTCGCCTTCGGCGGCACCAATGCGGTGCTGGCGGTCAAGGCCGTGTGACCACACCCCTTGCGATCCCTTCACCGGGGCCGGTGAAACTTTCCATGCGCATATTGATCGCGCCAGGCGTCGCGCCTAACTCACTGCGACCCGCCATGACCATGCCGCTCGGCGCGGTCCCCGACCAGGAGTTTCGATGACCGATCTGTCCGCGTTTCCGATCGCCAGGCGCTGGCCGGCGAGCCACCCCGACCGCATCCAGCTTTATTCGTTTCCGACGCCGAACGGGGTGAAAATATCGATCGCGCTGGAGGAACTTGGCCTGCCCTACGAGCCGCATGCCGTAGACATCGGCAAGAACGAGAGCTGGACGCCGGAATTCCTGTCTTTGAACCCGAACGGCAAGATCCCGGCGATGATCGATCCGGACGGCCCGGGCGGCAAGCCGATCGGCCTGTTCGAATCCGGCGCCATTCTGCTTTATCTCAGCGATAAGACCGGCAAGCTGGTCCCGGCAGACGCAACGCTGCGTTACGAGACGATCCAGTGGGTGTTCTTCCAGATGGCTTCCATCGGGCCGATATTCGGCCAAGTCGGTTTCTTCCACAAATTCGCTGGGCGCGAAATCGCCGACAAGCGCCCGCTGGAGCGTTATCGCGACGAGTCGCGACGGCTGATCGGCGTCCTCGAAACGAGGCTCAAGGGCCGCAGCTGGATTATGGGCGACGATTACACCATCGCCGACATTTCGATGCTTGGATGGGTGCGCAATCTGATCGGCTTTTACGAGGCGCGGGACCTCGTCGGTTTCGACGATTTCCCCGGCGTGGGCGCATGGCTGAAGCGTGGCCTTGCCCGGCCGGCGGTGCAGAGGGGCCTCACCATTCCGGCCAGAGCCTGATCAGAACCCTGACTGCCCCGGCTATTTTGCCTTGGTCCGGGGTTTCGAGCCGCCCTTGCCGACTACGGAAGCGGCAAGCGACGCCGCACCTTTGGCGGTCGCAAGCACGGCACCGGCGGCGACATTGGCCGTTGCCTTAACGGTGCGCATTGCGCTGCCGGCGATCGATCCTCTGCTGCTTGCCGACCTTTTGGCCTTGGGTGCAGCGGCTTTGGCCGCGGCAGGCATCACCTTTTTCGGCGCCGCCTTGCCAAAGCTGGGCTTTGCCGCATCCTTGGAATGGGCCGCCCCTGCCGGGCCGGCGCTGGTTTTCGCTCGAGTGATTTTTGATCGTGTTACCTTGCCCTTGGCGGGCGCAGGCTTTCTTGCCATGGTTTCCATCGAACCGTTCCCTCATGCGGCACAATTGCCGTGTCCGGGATAACGGCCTGAAAGTGTTAAGGTTCCGGCCGAACAGTCCTTACCAGATCAGGCCTGTCCACCGACCACCAGGTCGGCGGGCCGCCGACGGGCAAGCACGCGATCGATGTTCGGCATGTCGTTGGAAGCAATCCAGGCGCGCGCGTCCTCGTCGGACCGGCCGTGCTCGTGCCATCGCTCGAGCAGTCGGCGCTCGAGCTCGGCGCGCGGCACGTCGACGAAGATCGAGTAGTCGAACAGCGGCGCCAGCCGCGTCCATGGCTCTTCGTCGAGCAGCAGGTAATTGCCTTCGACCAGGATGAATTTGGTCTCGGCGGCGATGATCGCAGCGGCGGCGCGCGACAGCTCCATGCTGCGGTCGAACACCGGGATAGCGATATCCGGCTCGCCAGCGCGGATGCGCTTAAGCAGCGCTTCGAAGCCGGCAAAATCAAAGGTTTCCGGGGCACCTTTTCGCTGGCGAAGGCCGCGCCGCTCGAGCACGACGTCATCGTAGTGGAACCCGTCCATCGGCACGACTTCCGCCGTGCCTTCCGGCAGCAGGTCATGCAAGCCTGCCGACAATGTCGACTTGCCGGCGCCGGGCGGACCCGCAATGGCAACAATGAAGCGCGGCGCCTTGCCGGCGCGCTTGAAAATGGTAGCGGCGAGATGGGCGATCTCAGACATTGGCATCCGTTAAGATGGTTCTGGCGCATTTTGGCGGCAGTTTTCGAAAATTTCAAACGCGGCTTGTCCCAGGCCTTCAATCGGGCCTGGACTGGCTGATCCGCAGGAAATCGCTGTCGAAGCCGAAGTCGCGCTCGGCACCGTCAGCCGCCAGGATGCGCATGCGGCCCGGCGAGGTCGTGACGTCGCGCGGCGGCTCGCCGGATGGCCATGGCAGTGCGCCGATGACATGGCGGAACGAAAAGTTCCCCCCCTCAGAAAGCGCAAAGGCGGTTGCCACGCCTTCGCGCTTCAGCCAGTTGTCGCCGAGCGATGCGGCGTGGCCGACGGCGGTGCGGCCGTCCTCGATGCCGAGCACGCCGCGGTGGCGGCCGCTCCATGGCGCGTAATCGCGCCCGCCATTGCTGACCCACAGCATGGTGACCGGCAGTTCGGCCGGGTTCTTCAGCACCAGCACGAGGTCGGCTTCCGCCTGGCGCGCCAGCGCGGTCCAGCCCGGTCCGCCATGGTCGGCCTCGACCAGCGTGACGAAGTCCTCACGCAGCTGGTCCATGCGATAGCCGGTCAGGTCGATCGTGCCGCCGTCGGCGGCGGGAAAGCGCGTCAGGTCGGTGCTGCGCGCCGGGTAGGCGAGCAAAGAGCGGCCGCGGGCCGGATCGGGCTCCGGCGGCTCGTTCGGCGTCGCGGCAAGGCGCTTCGGCGAGAACGCCAGCCTGCCGCCGGCCTTCATCACCGTCATCGGATGGTGGGCGACCGGAATGGCGCCGGCGCCGCCGGAAAAGACGTGTTCCTGATAGAGAAAGGGATGGTCGTCGCGCACGATCAGGATCTTGTCGACGGTTGCGCCCATAACCGGGCGCTGCAGGCGGAGGACCGCGCGCCAGCCATCGGCCGTTGCGGCGCTGTCGACGACGTCCCAGCGACTATTGGCCGGCCAGCCATGCAAAGGTGCCTCTTCGACGTCGCTGATCGAGAACGGCGCGCAGAGGAAATCGCCGGACAAGTGGACCGTGCCTTCAGGCAGATCTTTCGGCAGCGTCTCGCGCGGCTCGCCGACCCAGGGTGCGCGATGCAGCGGCTTCAGCCGACGGCCATCGATATCGACCGCCATGTCGGCGAGATGGCCGACGGCAAGATCGACCGATACCGAAATGCCTTTTGCCGTGATCGTGACCGTATCCATGTGCACCTACCGATTCTGCCGGCGCCAACAAAGCCCACTCGCCGCCGGTTGCGCAAGCGTGATGGCCGGCAATTCTCATCAGCCGGCTCGGCACAGCGGCCATGTCGGCCTGTGGACAGGGCACCAATCCAGGGCCCCGACCGATATTAACCAAATGGACTGTGCCTTTGCGGTAAGATAGCTTCGCCTCGTCTCAGAAACAGCCTGCCTTCGGAAACGACTTGTCCGCCTTGCGCTTCTTTTCGCTCATTCACAATTACGCCGCGGTGCTGGCGCTGCTGCTGTTTGCTGCTGGCTGCACGACGGTGACGCCGCCCGACAGCGTGCTGGCCGTGCCGGCGCCGCCGCAGAAATATGCCGCGATGGTCATCGACGCCGGCACCGGCAAGACGCTGTTCGAGGTCAATTCCACGGCGCCACGCTATCCGGCGTCACTGACCAAGATGATGACGCTCTACCTTCTTTTCGAGGCGCTGGAGTCGGGGCGGATCAGCAAGGAGACGCAAATTCCGGTATCGGACAACGCCGCGCGGCAGCCGCCGACCAAGCTGCGGTTCAGGCGCGGCGAGACGATCGACGTCGATTCGGCGATCCGCGCCATCGTCGTCAAGTCGGCCAATGATGTAGCGGTCGCCGTTGCCGAATATCTCGGCGGCAGCGAAGAGGCGTTCGCCGGCATGATGACCGCCAAGGCGCGCCAGATCGGCATGAGCAGCACCGTCTTCCGCAACGCCTCGGGCCTGCCGGATGGCGACCAGCACACGACGGCGCGTGACATGGCGGTGCTCGGTATGGCGCTGCACACCCGCTTCCCGCAGCATTTCCATTATTTCTCCGACAGCGACTTCATGTTCCGCGGCAGGCTGGTGCGCGGCCACAACGACATGCTCGGCCGGGTGCGCGGCGTCGACGGCATCAAGACCGGCTATATCAGGGCTTCGGGCTTCAACATCGTCACCTCTTATAATGCGGACGGGCACAGGCTGATCATCGTGGTGATGGGCGCCGACAGCGCGCGCCAGCGCAACGACCACGTCGAGGCGCTGATCCAGCGCAGCCTGTCGACGGCGACGGCGAATGCGACGACGCGGCTGCTGTATGCCGAGCAGCAGTGAGGGTTGACGTCCGGGTGGGCGGCGGATCGGGGGCTCATCAGGCGACAAACGCAGAACCGCCGTTTTGCGCGACACTGCTGAGATACTTTGCCGGTGGCTTGCCAAGCGCTTTCTTGAACATGGTGATGAAGGCGGTGACCGATTCATAGCCGAGATCGGCCGAAACCTGCTGCACGCTGGCGCCGGAGGCCAGCTCGCGCAATGCAACGATCAAGTGCAATTGCTGGCGCCAGCGCCCGAAGGTCAGCCCTGTCTCCTTGACCACGAGACGTGCGAGACTGCTCTCGCTGAGCGCGACGCGATTGGCCCATTCCGCCAGGGTGCTGCGGTCAGCAGCATCTTCCGCCAGCGCCGTGGCGATGCGCCTCAAGCGCGGCTCGGACGAGATCGGCAAATGTAGCTGCTGGACAGGCATGCGCGGCAGTTCGGATAGCAATACCCTGGTCAGGAGTTCGCCCCTCGCGTCATCATCCTCACCGCGATCCGCCAGCTCGATGATGAGCTCGCGCAGCAACGCCGAGATCGAAAGCGTGCAGCACCGGTCCGGCAGGTCGGTGGCTCCAGGCTCGATATAGACGAAAAAAATCCGGGCATTGGCGGTCGCGACGTTGCTGTGCTTCATGCCACCCGGAATCCACACCGCGCAATGAGGCGGCACCATCCACAGCCCGCTGGGGACGCGACATGTGACGCCACCGCCGAGCGCGAAGACGAGTTGCCCTTTGCGGTGGTGGTGGTCCGGTACCTCCGCCCTGGTCTCGGGAACGTCGACGCGCACGGCAATTGCCGGTGCAAGGACGTCATCGGGATCGAAATTCGGCCAGGGGTAGCGAAGCGGCTGTCTCATTTTGACTGATTTTAGCGATCATGTGACATGATAGCTAAATTATTCCATCGGCAAAGTCGATAAGCTCCGACCCGGAATGAGTCAGGAGCCTACAAAAGCGATGAGAAAGATTGTTCGGACGCGCGGCGGTCGTACTGAAAGACCGGGCGGTGGATCGCATCGTCAGCGGCCATCGGAGACGGCGACGGCTTGGCGGCCCGTTGCCTCGACGTGCGGCTGGGCTCCGAGACCCTCCGTCCCGCGCCTGTCCCGCCAAGCCGGGCACGTCCGAGGAGCCATGACGCCATGCTCGCTTTAATCACCTCTCTCGACAGCGCCACAGGGTTGAAGCTCGCCGAGCTTGACGAACCCGAGCCCGCCCCGCACGAGGCGCTGGTCTCGGTCCGGGCTGTCTCGCTGAACCGCGGCGAACTGCGCCTGCTCAACATCCGCCCGAACGGCTGGGTGCCTGGCCAGGACGTCGCCGGAATTGTCGAGCGCGCTGCGGCCGACGGCTCCGGGCCGGCCGTCGGCGCCCGGGTTGCGGCTCTGGTCGACGAGGCCGGGTGGGCCGAAAATGTTGCCGTTCCAACCGACCACCTCGCCATCCTGCCGGACGACGTCAGCTTCCTTGCCGCCGCCACTGTCCCTGTCGCAGGCACGACCGCGCTGCGGACCCTGCGCCTTGGCGGCGAGCTGGCCGGCCAGCGGGTCCTGATTACCGGCGCAAGCGGCGCGGTCGGCCGTTTCCAGGTCCAGATCGCCCGCCGGCAGGGCGCGTCGGTGACGGCGGTCGCTGCCGCCCGGCATGCCGCGGATCTCCGCAAACTGGGAGCCGGGCGGGTCGTCGAAACGGTCGAGCTGGCCGAAGGACTGTTCTCGCTGATTACCGAATCGGTCGGCGGCGATAGCCTCGCCCACGCGATCGAACGGGTGGCGCCTGGCGGGACCGTCGTCATGTTCGGCTCGAGCAGCGGCGAACTCACGCCCATCGGCTTCCGCCAGTTCGTTCCAGGTCATGAGGGCGCGCGGCTTCAGACCTTCGCCTACTACACGTCCGGTCCGGAGGTCGGCGCCGACATCGCCTCGCTGCTCGCGCTGATCGCAGCCGGCCGGCTCGAAACGCGCGTGGTCCTGACCGTGCCGTGGCGGGACGTCGGCCACGCCCTCGACGCGCTGCGGCAGCGCAGCATCAGCGGCAAGGCGGTGCTTACCGTGACCGCATGAGCAGCCGCGGCCGCTGGACGGGACAGGTATCTATCCCATGGGCCGCTACGGCAACGTGAGTCCGTCCGCGATTGCCCGTTGAAGCCCGGGCCGGCTTCCGCTAAGAAGCCGGAACTGGCCGGTTTACCGGCTGGTTCGTTTTCCGGATCGCCGATCCTGAAGGCACCCGTAGCTCAGCTGGATAGAGCGCTGCCCTCCGAAGGCAGAGGTCACAGGTTCGAATCCTGTCGGGTGCGCCAAATCTCAAAAGGTACGACCCGGAGACATGGGTTGCGGTTTATACCGGAGACAGGGTGGACTGCACCCCTTGGGTGAGACACCAATTACGGACAGTTCCCCAGATTTTGGATTGCGTACAACCTCCTAGCGCAACGGTTAAGTAGGCGACCGCGGGAAGTCCGCGGAGGGTCAAGCCTGTGCAAAAACGGCGGGCCTGGCTCCAATCAGATCCGTGGATCGTGTACTTGTGATAGACGTCGGGACCGTGGATCAGCGGATATGGACGAGGAGGGCTTGGCCGAGATCTCAGCCCGATATATTCGCTTCGCCGATACGGAAGCTCGCGGTCGCTCGCCGCTCTACGAGGAGTTGGCTCGGGCAGTCGCTGGGGATCGGGAGGCGCTCGGTTTCCTGTCGACCCTTCCGGACCTAAAGCGGCAACCGAACCTTCTACTTGCAGCGGTGCGTCACCTGTTCGGCACGCCGACAGGATGGACCGAATTTCGCCAGGCGCTTCAGGCTAATCCCGACGCTATCCGCTCGCTCATGCTCGAGCGCTCAACGCAAACCAACGAGCCGGGAAGATGCGCCACCCTGCTCCCCGTCCTGGCGCGTTTGCCGCAGCCGCTGGCCCTCATCGAGGTCGGGACCTCCGCAGGGCTCTGCCTCATGCCCGACCTCTATGGATATGACTACGGACGCAAGGTGATCCGCGCACCCGCGACGGCCTTGGAGCCGCCTGTCTTCCGATGCCTCGCCAGCGAAACAACGCCATTGCCGACGGCCTTGCCGCAAGTCGTCTGGCGGGCGGGATTGGACCTGAGCCCGATAGATGCTTCGGACGACTCGCAAGTCGCATGGCTTGAGACACTGGTCTGGCCGGAACAGACAGCACGACTCGCAAATCTGCGGGCGGCCCTGAAGATCGCTGCCACAGTCAAGCCTCGGGTGGTGAAGGGCGACCTGCGCGGGAGCGACCTCGTGCAACTCTGCAACGAAGCGCCAAACAACGCTACACTCGTGATCTTTCACACAGCCGTCCTCGACTATGTCTCCGACCCTGGTGACAGAGAAGCTTTCGCCGAGCAGGCGATGCGTCTCTCGCCTTATTGGGTATCGAACGAGTTCCCTCGCGTCTTCCCGTCCATCGCAACACGCGCCGGAACAAGCTGGCCGCCCGGCCGCTTCCTCCTGTCTGCGAACGGTTCCCCTGTAGCCTGGACTGACCCGCATGGCGCCTCGCTCGAATGGATCGCGGACGCGGCGTAGGCTAGTGGTGGTGGATTACCGTCCTTGGCCAGAGGCGCCATCAGTTCTCAGCTTTATTTAGGCTCGTTTCGACTGCTCGCGTTTCGAATTCATTGGAAGCGACCTCTCCGACCTGCCTTGTGGCCGCCTCTACCGGACGGCTGAGAACGAGAACGGCGCGCTGAGGCCTACGAAGACCGCTGCACAGTCGGGAACCACAGCTATCGACAAGCCGTTTACGCTGCAAACCCGCCTGGCGATCCTCAGAGCCGGCCGAGTTCTCCGAGATCACAAATTGGAGATTGATCATGACAAGCGCTGCCGACCGCGATCCGCGCCACCACACGCAGAAGATGCAGAAGAAATTGGAGGAGGTGAAACAGCACCTTCGCGAGGACATCGAGAAGGTCGATGAGCCGCAGCTGAAGGCGATGTTCGAGACATCCGCCGAGGTGATCGGCGGTCTCCAGAAGGCGTTCCAGGACTATGAGCAAAAGAATGAACCCGCTTGGCGTTGAACGACTTCTTAATCAGCAGACCCCGAAGGGAGCGCCCCGTGCCCGCACCGCCCGAAATGGATGTCGTCCTCGAAAAGCTGCCGTTGAGGATCGGCGCCTACATACCCGACGATTTGCTGGAGGACTGGTTTGCGCCGGGAACCGGCATGAACCCGGTCAGCAAGGAGGCGCTTGCCGCCGCCAAGAATTACGGTTGGCGCTTCGAATGCGACTTCAAGCACTACCCCGACCGCAAGGAGGGCGTGTTCTGGAAGTGGGTGCCAGCGATCTGACCGTGCTGGACGGTTCTGCGTTTCACGGAAACGCAGAACCGGTCTATCTTTTTTGACGCAATTCCGGACGGAAAACCGTTTCACACTTTTCCTGGAATTGCTCTGGCCTCAGCCTATCGGCGTCGTCACCTTGCCGGTTCCGCCGCATTCGGGGCAGGTCCGGCCGTCGATCATGCCTGACCCTGCACAGCGGCGGCAAATGTTCTCGCCAGCGCCGGGGACGCCTGCCGGAACCTCGTCCATGTTGGTTTGAGCGGCTTGCCGGGGCTTGCCCTGCAGCTTGTTTCTCAACCGGGCGACCCAGCCTTCGTCGACCTCGAGCGGCCTGCTGCTATCGTCCGGCAGGCCTTCGCCGGATTGGCCGATGGTTTCATTGCGCGGCCGGTCGTTCGCGCCTGTCGTGATCTTCTGAGCCATCGCCGTTGCCTTTACGCCTTGCATTTTTTCGAACGCCTCAGCTCCGCAGAGGTTCCGGTTGCGGCCAGCCGCCTTCAGCCGGGTTTTGCCCGCGCCGGTCGGCGGCCGCGGCTGGCGCGGATGGTGGGAAGCGTGACCGGACGAAAATCCCAGCTGTCGACACCGACGTCATACTGGCGCGTGACCGGGGTGAGCCGGCCGTGCGAATGGCCATGCAGGTCGATTGATTTCCGGCCGATCTGGTTCCAGGTGCGAAAAGGATAGTGGCAAAGGATCAGCAGGCTGCCGTCGAGCGTCAGCTCCTTGTAGTGTTGCGTGCTCGCCCAACCCGTCGCGTCAATGGTGGCCGCAGCATCGTTGTTGCCGATGATCAAGTGCTTGCTGCCATGAAGAGACGATAGCAGCGACGACACGAAGGACGCCGAGCCCCTGGCAAAATCGCCGAGGTGCCAGACCTCGTCGTCCGGGCCGACAGTCTCGTTCCAGAACGCAATGAGCGCCCGATCATGCTCCGCCAGCGAGCCGAACGGGCGGCGGTCGATGCGCAAAATGCGCGGGTCGCTGAAATGCGTGTCGGCGGTGAAGTAGATCATGCGCTGGAGCCTGTTTCGAACTGCCGATCTGGGCGCGTGGCGCACCAAGTCCATGTTGTTCTCCCGATGCTTGCTCAACCCGCTCGATCGCCGGTTGTTCCTGGAAGCAGGCCCAGGTGGCTTCCGCTTGTTGGAACTTTAAGAAGGGGGAACTTTAAAAAGGGGAACTTGGAAACGTGGGAACTTTGAAATGAGACGCTGGTTAGAATGCTTGAGGCCGATGCTCTGAAAGGACCTCGACGATGACCGACGCAGCACCTGTTGGGCGAAGCCCGGCTCAAGCGCGGGGCGATATCGACGCCGGGCGCGGAGGGGATAAGACACCGGGAATCGACCCAGCCGCGGCTCCCATGGAGACGGACGCGGAATCGGCCGGCAGCGTTCCGGCAAAGGATCGGTCTGCGCCTCATGAAAAGCCGGAGTTCGCCAACCAGGCGAGCTATGCCAATGCGATGCGCCCGCTGAAGGATGAGCCCGACGTCCAACCGAGCAGATATGGGCCAGTCATGGTGATTGCCGCCATCGTCGTGCTGGCCGCGGCGGTTTTCATCGGCGCAGCGATGCTGCGCTGAATACAACGCAGTGGCTGGACATTTTGCTTCCGGTCCGGGAACTTGCTGACGCGCCAGTTGAGGCGCGATCAGTCCGGTGCACGTTGACCACGAACCACCAATTCTTTGCCCGAGACGCCACCACCGTGGCGCGCGACATGATTGGCGCCTCGCTGCTTTTGCACGGCGTTGGCGGCATCATCGTCGAGACCGAGGCCTATCGCCCCGATGACCCGGCTTCGCATGCTTTCGGTGGCAGGACGGTGCGCAATGGCGCAATGTTCGGCACCCCAGGCAGCGCCTATGTCTATCGCTCCTATGGCCTGCACTGGTGCCTCAATGCCGTGTGCCTGCCCGGCAGCGCCGTGCTCATCCGCGCAATCGAACCGCAATCCGGGCTGGAGGTGATGCGGGCCAATCGCGGCATTGACGACCCCCGGCTGCTTTGCTCGGGACCCGGTCGTCTTTGCCAGGCGCTGGCAATCGACAAATTCCATGACGGGCTGCCGCTGGACGTGCCGCCATTCGAATCAGGCAGCCGGGCGACACCAGCGCCATTCTTACAGGCCGCCGGATCGGCATTTCCAAGGCTGTCGATGCCGAGTGGCGGTTCGGGCTGCGCGGCTCGGATTATCTGAGCCGCAAGTTCTGACGCCTGCGGCAGCGGCAGCGCAGCTGCCTGGCATCACTCGTCGGGTTTACCGAGATGCATGGGTGTTGCCTGCTGGCGGGCTTCCCTGGTCACCTCGTCGGCTCCGGCAGGTGAAATCCCCCGCAACGCCTTCGCGGCTTCGACCAGGCGGCCGCGATCATTGCCGAAGCTCTTGATCAGCTGGCGGACCTGGTCGGCGGTGATGCCGTTCTGCTGGGCAAAATACTCGACTTCACGGTCGTCTTCCGCCGAAACGCGATCGCGGTCGCGGAAATCCCGCTTGCTCTTATCGTCGGCCATTTTTTCCTCCTGGTGGAGCTTCGCATCAACGGCAACGTGGGCAAGCGGCTTTCGTTGCCGCGACCAGGCGGACTTTTGCGCCGTCGAGCCGACTGACCAGGAACCATGAGGCGAGCAGCCGGTTTGGCTTGGATGCAGCAGCCACCAATTCATACCGATGGAGATTACGATGACGCTCGCAAGCAAAACCACTGTAGTTGCCGCGGCTCTGGCTATGTTGGCCGCGCCGGCATTCGGCCAGACGAGCCCGCCCGCGCCCGCAGCTCCGGCGCCCGGAATGAGCGGGCAGAGCCAGGATGCCATGCGCGATATGATGCGCCAGATGATGACCGAGATGCTGGAGGAGAGAATGCAAGAGGATCGCGCGCCCCGGGCGGAACGGCGCGGTCGCGACCGCTGGCATCACGACTACAGGATGGGCCCGCCTGACCGAGATTGGGAGACGGGAGGCCGCGGTGGCATGGGACGCGGGATGCATGGCGCGAGGATGCGAATGATGTTCGCCATAGTCGATGCGGACGGCGATGGCGCGCTTTCCCAGACCGAAGTCCAGGATTTCGTCGGGCGGATATTCAACGCCGTCGATGAGGACGGTGACGGCAGCGTCGACATGCAGGAAATCCGGTCCTTCTTTCACGGAGGCGGCGCCGAGGATCAGGAGTAAGTCTCCCACCGGTCGGCAAGGAGGCCAATCCGGGCAGCGCCACCTACGTCGGCCGGGAAGATGAAACGTCGCTGGCAACGGCAGACCAGGCTGCCAGCCGGGGAGATCCGTTCCTTGGCTGGCCTTCGAACGGCGGCGGACCAATCAGACCAAGCAGGGATTCGTTGGCCATGACAGAGAAAATTACGGAGAAAACTCCGACCATCGCCCGTATCTGGCGCGGCAGAACCGTGCCTGAAAAGGCGGATGCCTACGAGAGTTACAATTACGAAGCCGGCATCAAGCCGCTGATCGAGAAGGCACTGGGCGTTCAGGCCTTTCGCGAGGACACGCCGAGCCATTCGGAATTCGTGACGATCTCCTACTGGGAAGATGTCGAGGCGATGGCGGCGTTCACCGGCGGCGATCCGACGAGGATCCACCATCTGGAGCGGGACGAAGAGTTCCTGATCGAGCTGCCGTCGAAGGTGCAGGTGCTGCGCATCCGCTCCAGCCACGGCCGGCTGGCATAGGCGCCGCCGCTGCCCAGATCTATGGAATCGCCGTCAAGTCGATTTCGGTAATGTGCCAGCGGCCGAGATTTGCGGTGTAGAGCTTGTCGCCCTTGAAGGCGATGTTGGTGGGATGGGCGAGCGTGGTTGCCGCCGGATCCTCGATCAGCACCTCGAGCCCGCTATTTTGTCGCCAGCGATAGATGCGGCTCGGCTCGTAGCACGAGATGAACAGCGAACCGTCCGGGGCCAAGGCGACGCCATCGGGGACGTTGTTCACGCCGTCCACGACGAGCTGGCGAGGTCCTGCCGTGCCCTCGGCACGGATCGGCACATAGCTGACGCAGGCCGCATGGCTTTCCACGACGTAAAGCCCATTGCCATCCGGCGCCATCGCCATGCCGTTGGCGAAGGCCATGGCCTCGCGGCACCACAGGCCGCCTTCGCCGGTCTTCAGATCATAGCGGAAGATACCGGAGCGGTTGTCTTCGCCGAGGCTATCGGAGACATAGAGCCAGCCGCGCGCCTCGTCGACGATCGGATAATTCGGCACGCGGATGCCGGCCGAAGCGAAGCGTTGCATCTCGGCCACCGCGGCATCCCAGCGAAAGACCGCCGCATGTCTGAGATCGCAAGCAAAGCAGTTGCCTGCGCTATCGAAGGCGATGCCAAGCAGAAAGCCTTCCGTGCCACCCATGCGTTCGACCGAGCCGCCATCGGCGGCCAGCCGCAGCAGGTCGCCGGTTTCGGTGCCGCACCAGATCGAGCCGTCGCGATGGATGGCCACGCCTTCAGGATGCGCGACGCGCGGGTTGGTGAAGATGCCGTCGAAGAAGACCTTCGCGGCCGACATTTCGAGCAACGGCTTTGCCATGCGCCGCCCCCTCTTCAGCGTTTTTCGGTATGCGATTGCTGCGCGGCAATACAGCGCTCGACCATCAGCCGGTCGGCGGCGAGGATCTCGGCGATCAGCGCGCCACGCTCCTTGGCGCTGACGAATTCCAGTCGCCGCAGGCCGAGCGGGTCGATCCGGTTTCGCAGGACATCGAGCGTTTCGTTCGCGGGCAGCGGAACGTCGCGGCAATCGGCAGCGAATATCACAGCAAAGCCGGTGGCCTCCTGGATCTGCTGGCGCGTCACGCCCGGCATGGTCTCGATGACGGCCAGTTGCCGGCTCTCCCGGTCGAGCCGAAACACACAAAGGTCGGTGAACACTAGCGCCGCCCCGGTCCGATAGCCCATCGGCTCGCGTTCGGCCTGCGTCAACAGTCCGCGCGCCGAGCTGGCGATCTCGACCGCATCGACCAGCGACTGCACGGAATGGCGGGGGACGTACAGCAGATAATCGCGGTGCATGTTGGCGACATCGGCCATGCCGCCTTGCCCGGGCAGCCGGATGGCGCTGCCATCGCGTTTGCGCAAGGCTATGGTGTTGACGCGGCCGCGTCGATCGACCTGCGCGGCACCGACGATCTCATGCGTCACTGCGCCGGCCTGGTAGTAGGTCGAATAGGTGTCATCGCCGCCGGCATGCGCCACCGCCGTCTCGCAATCTAGGCTTTCGATCAGCGACAGGATCATCGGGCTCGGCGCGATGTCGAGATGGCCGCAACTCATGGTGGCGATGATCATGTCCGGCGCGTGCGTCGCTTTGGCCAGCCGATAGGCGACATTGGCCAGCGGCGACACCGCGCCGGCACTGGCAAAGCTCGCATTGTCGAGTTCGGCGGCGATGCGGGCGGCGATGATCTCGTCGATGGACGCCTGCTTTTCGCCGTGCACGAGCCCGGGCATGGCGAGGACTGTCTCAGCCCGGACTTTTGCAGCGTCTTGAACCCGCTCCGGCACGCCTTCCGAAGGCATGCTCAGGCTGTCCGGCAAGGGTATTTCCTTGACCGCGAACGCCCCCGCCAACGCTTGATAATCCGTCACATAGAATGGCAGGCAGGAAGCGGGATAGGCGCCGCCCGGCGCCAGCGCTATGGCCGACACCTGATTGCGGGTCAAAATGCTCTGCCGGCCGTCATGCCGCAGCGCCCCGACCGGGACGATTTCCTCAACCGTGACCAGCACTTGGCGCGCCGCGCCGGCCATGGCGAAATCCAGCGCCCGCGGCCCGATGATCTGGACATCGCCGCTCTCGTCGGCGCGCTGGGCATGGACGACGAACGTGTCGAGCCGCAAGGCCGGGATGAACCCGATCGTGATTCCCGCGATCGGATCGGGCGCGGCGATCGCGCCCGGCACGCGCGCCAGCATGTCCGAGCCCTCGGGAAGCTGAAACGGCATCGACGGCAGGTTCTGCTGCGCCGCCCGCAGCGCCTGGATCATGGCCAGCGCCGTCCAGTCGCGGACCGGCACGGCATTGGTCTCGGCGGCCGCGCGGAAGCGTGGCGGCAAGCCAAAAATGTCGAGGCTGGAAAAGCAGATGTCGACCTCCGCCACGGCATTCGCTTCGAGGAGCAGTTCGAGCGGCAGGCCGCCGGCCCAGCAGACATAGCGAAGGCCCTTGACGCCCGAGCGGGCGATGGCGCGCAGCAGGGCGATCGGCAGCCGGGCAAAATGATGCCCGCCGACGCCAAAGACATCGCCGCCGCCGACTATCGCCGCCAGGCCCTCGACATCGGTGAAGCGCGGCCGGTTCGGCTTGACCAGGGATGTCATTGCCCAGCCTTCGCCCGCACGGCGCTTTTTTTTGGCGAACGCCTTCACCCGCTGCTGGCCGGTCTCGCTACGATAAAGCCGGCCCAGTTCGTCGCGCTCCATGGCAAGACCTTCCGCCAAGTCGCCCGACACGGCGTGCGCTGTCAGCGCCTTCAATGCCGCGATCGCGGCAGCCGGTTCGGCGGCTATCATGCCGGCGAGTCCCAGCGCCCGCAGCATCAGCTTTTCGGCGTCAACGACTTCGTTGACCAGCCCGGCGGCGACGAGCTCGGAAGCCGGCACGATGGCGCCGGTCATCAGCAAAAGGTTGGCGCGGTTGCGGCCGAGCTTTTGGACGCTGCGCTGGGTGCCGCCGCCGCCGGGGACCAGCCCTAGCTTGATCTCCGGCAGGCCGAGCTTCGCGAACTGGTTGGCGATGACGATGTCGCAACACAGCACCAGCTCCATGCCGCCGCCGAGCGCAAAACCATTGACCGCGGCGATGACCGGCTTGCGGTTCTGCTCGATCGCCGCATACATGCGCGTGCCGGCGGTCTGGAAGACGTCGAACTCGGCAGCTGTCTGGGCGGCGTATTCCTTGATGTCGGCGCCGGCCATGAAGCCGCGCCCCTCGCCGGTCACCACGATCGCGCCGACCCCGTCATCCCGCGACAGCACCTCGAAAACATCGGTGATCTCGCTTTGCATCAGCCGGTTCATGGCGTTGAGCTGATCGGCGCGCCGGAAGGTGACGACTGCGACGCGCCCGGATATTTCCAAGCTGAGTGTCTGGTAAACGCTCATCGTCAGACAGCATCCACGGTCATGTCGCCGGACGCCTCAAGCGCTGCAATCTCGCCGCTGGAGAGGCCGAACTCGGCCAGTATCTCGCGGCCATGCTGGCCGACCAGCGGCGCCGGCCGCTCTATGGTGGGCGGCGTCTCGCTCATCTTGACCGCCGGTGCGACCACCCTGACCTTACCGCCGCGCGGATGATCGTAGCTGGTGATCATGCCCAAGTGCTTGACCTGCGGGTCCTCGGCTGCGCGCCTTATGTCCTTCACCTCGGCACACCAAATGTCGACTGCCAGCAGCCGCGCCAGCAGGTCCTGCGTGGCAAACTTCCTGGTTTCGGCGTTGACTTTGTCGAACACCTCGTCGCGTTTGTCGAACAGCGTCTTCAGATCATCGTAGACAGCAAGCTGCGGCGCCTCCAGCACTTCATACAGCGTCTTGAACGGGCTCATGGCGATCGACACATAGCCACCGTCCTTCGCTTCGTAGATACCGAACGGCGCCTGCATGCCGGGGTGGCCGATGCCTGATTTCGGACGCACGAAATCCTCGCCGAGATTGAGCACGGCGACATATTCCTGATTGAGGTGCGCCAGCATCCCGGCCAGCAGATTGACCTCGATCTTCTGGCCCTTGCCGGTCTTCTCGCGATAGTAGAGCGCCGACAATATGCCGTAGACCATGTTCATGGCGCCGATCTGGTCGGCGAGGCCGGCACCGGCCGGGACAGGAGCCTGATCGCCGCGGCCGGTGTTGGAGATCAGCCCGGACAGCCCCTGGATCAGCATGTCCTGGCCGGGACGCTCGACATAGGGGCCTTCCTCGCCATAACCGGAGCCAGAGCAATAGATGATGGCGGGGTTGACAGCCTTGAAATCCTCGTAGCCATAGCCGAGCCTGGCGAGCACGCCGGGGCGGAAATTCTGCACCACCACGTCCGCCTTCTTGGCCATGTCCATGATGATGGCATGCACCTTGCGGCTTTTCAGGTTGAGCGCGATGGAGCGCTTGTTGCGGTTCCAAGCGAGGAAATTCGGGCTTTCGGAGCCGCCGACCCATTTGGCGAAGAAGGTCATGCCGCGGAACATGTCGCCGGCGCCTGAACGCTCGATCTTGATGACGTCGGCGCCCATGTCGCCGAGCAGCTGCGTGGCGAACGGCCCCTGCAGCAGATGGCTGAAATCGAGGATGCGGACGCCTTCGAGGGCCTTGTTCATTTTTGTCTCATTGGTTGTCAAAGCAGGTCGGGTACGTAGCGGGGTGCCGCGGTGAGGCCGCCGTCGACGCGCAGGTCCGTACCGGTGGTGAAGCCGGCGGCGTCGGAGGCGAGATAGACGGCGGCTTCTGCCACTTCGGACGGTTTGCCGATGCGACCGAGCGGATGCATTTTCACCCAGGCCTTGGCGAGATTGCCGCCGATCTCCTTGATCAGTTTGTCGTTCATCGGCGTGTTGATGGTTCCGGGCGAGATCGAGTTGACGCGGATGTTGAGCGGGCCGAACTCGACCGCCATCTGACGCGTCATCGCCATCACCGCGCCCTTGGCGCCGGCATAGGCGGTCCAGCCGTCGAGCCCGATATGCCCTTGCGCCGAGGCCATGTTGATGATCGAGCCCGATTTCTGCGCGATCATATGCGGCAGCGCATATTTGCAGCCGCGGAACACGCTGGTCAGGTTGACCGCGATCAGCCGGTGCCACTGCTCGTCGGTCATCTCATGGACCGGCATGCCGCCGATGGCGATGGCGGCATTGTTGACCAGAATGTCGAGATGGCCGGTCCTGCCGACGGCGCCGTCTACCAGGGCGGCGATGTCGGCCTCCTCCGCCACGTCGCAATGGATGTAGTCGGCGCGGTGGCCGGCGGCGCGCAGCTCGGCTGCGAATTTTTCGCCCTTCTCATCATCGATGTCGCCGAGGAAGACGTGCGCGCCCTCACTCGCCATTGCCTCGCTGATCGCATGGCCGATGCCGTCGGCGGCGCCGGTGACGATTGCGGTTTTCCCTTTGAGACGATCCATGTCAGACTCCAATGGCGCGCCGGCGCTTCGCTTCGTCGAAAGCGACGGCGGCTATGATGATCATGCCGGTGATGACCAATTGCCATTCGGTCGGCAGGCCGAGCCCGCGCAGCCCGTTGGACAGGAACTGCAGGATCAGCACGCCGAGCGCCATGCCGGTCAGGCTGCCGATGCCGCCGGCAAGGCTCACCCCGCCGAGCACGGTGGCGGCGACGACCTGGAACTCGAAATTCAGCCCGGCTGTATGCTGCGCCGAGCCGACGCGGGCGGCCAGGATAATGCCGGCTACCGTTGCCAGCAGCGCGCTGATGATGAAGCAGATGAACTTGACACGGCGCACGTCGTAGCCTGCCAGCCGTGCCACTTCCGGATTGCCGCCGACGGCATAGATCTGCCGTCCGAACGGCCGGTGCTGCATCACGTAGGCGAAGACGGCGAGCAGAACGATGGCAATGACAGCCGAATAGGGAACGACGTTGAACAGGCGACCGTCCGACAGCGCGATGAAGCTGTCGAGCGCTGCATCGTCGGGGATGGCGCGCTGGCCGGTGTAGAGGTAGACACCGCCGCGCATGATGAACATCGTGCCCAGGGTCACGATCAGCGAGTTGATGCCGGCATAGGCCGTCAGATAACCATTCACAACGCCGATGATCAGCCCGAACAGCAACGCGCCGCTGATGCCGAGCACAAGCGAGCTGGTGTCGTTCATGATGATGATCAGCGGCAGCGCGATCGTCGCCAGCAGCGACCCGATCGAGATGTCGACCTCGCCGGAGATGAAGACGATGGCGCAGCCTATGCCGGCTGTCAGTGCTAGCGAAGCCTGACCGAGCACATTGGTGATGTTGCGCACAGAGAAGAAATTCTCGGCGGTGAAGGAAAAGAACGCGATCACCAGGATGAGGCAGAGGAGCAATGCCACTTCCTGCCGTGCGACGAGCCGTGCCAGCATGGACGGCCCAGCTTTCATCGTGTCGGTGCTTGCCAGGCTCATCACTTGGTCCCTTTGCGAAGCGTCATCGTCTTAGCCGATCGCCGCATTGAGGATGTTCTCCTGCGTGGCCTCGTCGCGGGACATGATCGCGGTGAGGCGGCCTTCGCACATCACCGCGATGCGGTCGGCAAGCCCCAGCAGCTCGGGCATTTCGGACGTCATCATGACGACCGCCAGGCCCTCGCCGGCGAGCCGGTCGATGAGCGCAAAAATCTCCGATTTGGCGCCGACGTCGATGCCGCGGGTCGGTTCGTCGACGACGATCACCTTGAGACCGCGCATCAGCCAGCGCGAGATCAGCACTTTCTGCTGATTGCCGCCCGACAGGTTCTTGACCTGCTGGAACAAGCTCGGCGTCCTGATGCGGAAACGGTCGACATAGTCCTGCACCGCTTTGCGTTCGCTTGCCCTATCGACGAAGCCCATCCTGGCGAAGGCACGGAGCGAGGCGAGGCTGGCATTCTGGTAGACCGGCAGCTCGCCCATCAGCCCTTCGCTCTTGCGGTCTTCGGTGAGCAGGCCGATGCCGAGCCGGACGCCGGTGTGCGTGTCGTGCGGCAGCAGCGGGCTGCCATCGACCGAAATCGTGCCGGAGGTGATCGGATCGAAGCCGACAATCGCCTTGGCGAGCTCGGTCCGGCCCGCTCCCATCAAGCCGAAGAAGCCGAGGACTTCGCCGGCATGCGCTTCGAACGACACGTCCTTCAGCTTCTTCGCCGTGCTAAGTCCTTGCACGGAAAGGGCGACCTTGCTGCCTGGTGCACCGCGCTTGCGCGGGAACAGGTTTTCGATGCGCCGGCCGATCATGTCCTGGATCAGCGTATCGTTGGTGTGCTCGCCGATCGGCCTGGTCGAGACGTGGCGGCCGTCGCGCAGCACGGTCACCGTGTCGGCGATCTCGAAGACCTCGTCGAGCTTGTGGCTGACATAGAGCACGGCGATGCCGAGCGCGGCCAGCCGGCGAATGACGGTGAACAGCAGCGAGACCTCGTTCGGCGTCAGCGAGGAGGTCGGCTCGTCCATCACCACGACGCGTGCTTCATGGGCGAGTGCGCGGGCGATCTCGACCATCTGCTGCTGGCTGACCGGCAGCGATCCCGTGCGCGCCGCCGGGTCGACATTGAAGCCGATACGCTTGAACAGAGCGGCCGCATCGGCACGGATTTTCTTCCAGTCGATCGACCCGCCTTTGCCGGTCGGATAGCCTTCGAGGAAGATGTTCTCGGCGACGCTGAATTCGGCGATCAGCGCGATCTCCTGGAACACCACCTTGATGCCCTCTTTCAGGCTGTCGCGCGGCGACTTGATGTCGGCCTCGCGGCCGCGCAGGCGAATGGTGCCGGCATCCTTGCCGTAGACCCCGGCCATGATCTTGATCAGCGTCGACTTGCCGGCGCCGTTCTCGCCCATCAGGGCATGAATCTTACCGGGTTCCAGGGTCAGGTCGACATTGTCCAGCGCCATTACGCCGGGAAAACGCTTGCCGATGCCGCGCATCTCCAGCGCCGGCACGCTTTTGTCGACAGCCACGGTTTCGTCGGGGTGAAGGAAATCAACCGACATTGGCTCTGTTCCGCGCGATGTCGAGATAGGTCGCCAGGATGATGACGATGCCGGGCACCACCATCTGCAGATCCTGGTTCCAGCCGAGGATGATGATGCCGTTGTCGATGACCTTCAGCACCAGCACGCCCAGCAACGTGCCAAGCAGCGAGCCGCGGCCGCCAAGCAGGCTGGTGCCGCCGAGGATGACCGCGGCAATAACCGTCAGCTCGAAGCCGCGGCCGGCGGTCGGCTGGCCGGCATTCATCAGCGACGACAGGATCATGCCGGCAATGCCGACGCAGAGGCCGGTGACGACGAAGGCGAAGAGTTTCAAGCGTTGCGAGCGCACGCCGGAGAGACGAACCGCGCGCTCGTTGGCGCCGACAGCGTAGAGATAACGGCCGAGCGTGGTGAAGCGCAGCGTTGCCGCGGCCAGCGCGAAAATCACCGCGGCAACGACCACGGGCAGCGGGATCGCGCCGATATAGCCGGCGCCGAGATCGGTGAAGCCGGCAAGTCGGTGGTGGTTCTGCACCGCCTCGCGGGTGAACAGATAGACGCCGCCCTGCAGCATCATCATGGTGCCGATGGTGGCGATCAGCGAGTTCACCTTGAGCATGGTGACGACCAGCCCGTTGAACAGACCGACCGCGCCTGAAAAGGCGAGTGCCGCCAGCAGGCCGAGCGTCAGGCTGTGTGTTGAATTGAGCACGGCCATGCCGATACAGCCGACAAAAGCCAGCGATGCACCGACCGACAGGTCGACTTCCGCGGTGATGATCAGCATCGTCATGCCGGAAGCAACGATCAGCACCAGCGCGCATTGGCGCAGGATGGCGATGATGTTGGCCTCGGAATAGAATTGCGGCGCCGCAATCGAAATGGCGATGCAGAGCACGGCCAGGATCACGCCGAGCACCAGCTGGCTGCTGCCCAGCAGCTGGCCGCCGATGAAACGCCTTGGCGCAGAGGATTGCGTAAGCTCGCTCATGTCCATTTCATCTCCGGGCCCGTATCGGTGCCGTCGCCGTTTCGAAACCTGCCGGCCAAAACAGGACGGTTGCCCTGTTTTGCCGTCGGCATATCCGATCCGCTGCCCTTCCCGCCGTGCGGGAAGGGCTACCCGGAATTCTTACTTCTTCAGATCGGCGGAAGTTTTCATGCATTTTTCCGGTGGCTGAAGCGCATTGACGGCATCCCATTTGATTTTGCGTGTGGTGCCATCGTAGTCGTAGAACTTCTTCCAGTCGTCACCGTTCATCGGCGCGGTCGGGCTGACGATGTGTTCCGGCACCTCTTCGCCGTTGAAGAGCTTAACCGCTGCATCGATGGCGGTGTAGCCTTCCTTTTCCGGGAACATCGCGGCCTCGATCCGGTAGGACGGCTCGTTCTGCATCGCATTGATGAAGGCGAGGCCTTCGCCGCCGGTGCCGACAGTCAACAGGCCGTCCTGCGACTTGCCGGCCGCTTTCCAGGCCTGAAGGCCGCCGAGCGAGGAGGAATCGTTGATGCCGTAGATGATGTTGATGTCGGCGTTCTTGGCAAGAGCCGCCGAAGAGACTTCGAGTGCGCGATCGGGATTGCCGCCGCCGTCGAGGTCGTGGACCATGACCGCGTCGGGGATGATGGTCTTCAGGCCGTCCATGAAACCCTGCGACCGCAGGACGGTGGCGGACAGCAGCGGCAGGCCGACATTCATCACCTTGGCTTTGCCTTCGAGCTTTTCCTTGGCGTATTTGCCGGCTTCGACGCCGGCGGTGTAGCCGGTGTCGTAGTCGCAGATCGCGACCATTGTGGTCATGCCCTTGACCGGATTGCCTTCGAGCACGACCGGAACGTTGTTGGATTTCGCCTGGCGCAGCAGCGGCACGACGCCTTCCTCGTTGACGGGCGTGATGATCAGGACGTCGACGCCCTTGGCCATGAAATCTTCGGCGGCGGAGACCTCCTTGGCGACGTCCAGATTGGCGTCCTGCACCTCGAGCTCGATACCGAGTTCCTTGGCGCGGGCCTGCATACCCTTGATGACGTTCTGATACCACTCATGCGTGGCGTAGTTGGTGACATAGCCGATGCGCTTCGGCATGTTTTCGGCCTGTGCCGCGGCGGCGCTCAGAGCCAGCACGGCCGCCGAGGCAAACAGCATCGATTTGGACCAGTTCATGTTTCTTCTCCCTGTATTTCTTGTCAGTTGCTGAACGGATAGTCCCGCCGTTCCGGGTCGGCACGTGAAGAGGCGGCAGCTTCGCCCGCGCCCAGCGCCGCCGATATCGTCTCGGCCGCCGCCTTAGTCCGCTCAAAGACGGTGCTGCGATCGAAGCGCGCGGCCTTTTGCGGCAGGAACGGGACGGTGAGCGCGGCAATGACTGCGCCGGTATGGTCGCGCACCGGCGTCGAGATGTTGATGCAGCCCTCGACAGCCAGCGAGGCGCGCATTTCATAGCCGAGCCTTGCGACTTCGTTCAGCCGCGCTTCGATTTCCGCCCGGCTGCCTTGGCCTTCGCCTGCAGCGACGATCCGCTCGACGATGCGGTCGCGCTCGGCGCGGCTAGAATGCGCCAGCAGCACCGCGCCGGAACTCGTTTCGAGGATCGGGAAATGCGAGCCAAGGGCAACCGAATAACGCATCGGCAAAGGCGAATCGATCTGCAGCACGACCAGTGCGCTCTCGCCTTGGCGGACGACCAGATGGCAGCTCTGGTCGGCATTGGCGGCCAGGCCGCGCATCACCGGCAGCGCGCATTCGACCAGGCGGTTCACCGGGGGATGCATATGCGCCAGTTCGAACAGCTTCAGCGACAGGCGGAAGCGGTCCGATTGCGTCCGGAAAATGTAGCCGCGCTTCTCCAGCAGCAGCAGGATGCGGTAGATCTCGTGAATGGAGCGCCCCATTCCGGTGGCGATCTCGGTCTGGGTCAGCGGCTCGCCGCCGGCAGCCATGAATTCCAGGATGTCGAGCGCCTTCTCCACAGCAGGCACGCGGTAGCCGTTGCGGCCGCTTTCGCCTTCGTCGGCGATCTTGGCAATATCGGTGGCCATTACGCGACGCTCCGTTGCGGCTGGCCATGCCTGGTCTCGCGATAGAGCCGGTTCAGCCGGTTCGCGAGCTCCGCCGCCGGCAATTCGCCGGTGATGGCCGCCGCGGCGTGAGGGGCGCATTGGCGGAAGAAGCTGATGAAGCCCGGATGGGTCGGGCGCAGATAGGAAGCTTCGATCGTCGCCAGCGTCGAGGCGAAGAAGCCGCCTGAGAGAGCGTTGACCTCGGCATCCTGCCACGCCGCCAGCGATCCCGGCTGTCCGCCGGATTTCACGTAGTCGCCGCGCTGATAGCCGGGCGAGCACAGAAACTGCGCGTAATCGATGGCTGCCTGCTTGTGTTTCGATTGAGCGCTGACGCCGATGCCGGCGCCGCCAAGCAAGGCGCCGGCGGATCGCGGTGTCGGCACGTCGGCGAAGCGCAGATACGGCCTGTCTGCCCTGGAGGCGTAGTTCACATAGCCGAAGGCGAACGGCACGTAGACCACGTCGTCATGCGCGATCATATGATCGTAGCAGCGGATCGGGTTCCATTTCGGCGAGTTCGGGTGCGACAGCGCCGCAAGCTGGCGCAACTGCCCGACGGCCTGCTCGATTTTTTCCCCAGCAATGAACTCGTCGCCGTCTTCGCGGGGCTCACCGAGCGTCAAAAGCAGGCACATGGCGTCAGTCGGCACCAACGGCAGCCCAAGCCATTTACCGTCCTTCAAGGCGCGCCGGCCGAGCTCCAGCACCTCGTCATGGCTGCGCGGCAACGAACCGTAGCGCTCCAGTAGATCAGGGCGATACGAGGCAACCTGGCAGGCAGCATCGATCGGCAACGCCCATTGGCGCCCGTCCCTCGCGTAGGATTGCCAGGATGCGCCGACCGAATCCCGTTCGAAGCCGCGGCGCTGCTCAGCCGACAAATCGAACGGCACCATCAGCCCGCCTTCGGCAATATCGCCGATGAACGGATGATCGAACACGACAAGATCATAGGCGCCGAGCACCGGACCAAGCGCGCCCTCGCCGAACTCATAGAGGCTGCGGCGGTCCCATTCGATCTCAAGACCGGGATTGGCGGCGCAATACGGCCCGATGCTGGCCTCGAGCGGACCCCAGCAGCGTCGGTGATCCCACGCGAGGCCGCGCAGTCTTGTCATGCCGAAATTCCTCCCAGAGCCGCCCATGCGCCGGCCCAGCCGATTAGTAGCAACTATTTTCACCTACACAAGTAGTTTTTACATACGCAAAGCCGAACTCGTTTCCGGTTTGGCAGAAAGCCGCCCAGCCGCCCTGGTTCGCATCGCGTTGCCGCCGTGCGCTGCAACCAAAGGCTGCGGTGGATCTAGGTTTTTGGGAACTTTCGCGACGAACATTCGTTCGGTTGGCGCAGCCCTCCAGAGCGGCATCACTGGAATCAGCAGCCACGTCGCAGGGAGCGGACTAAATGGACCAACTATGGGCGCGGCCATGAACCGGTTTGCCGCCTTGGCATTCGCCACGTTTCTGGCGATAACTTCGATCTGGGTACTATTTCTGGTTTCTTAGGGATTTGGTTCTGGTTTTCTTAGGATTTGGCTCTGGTTGCTTGGGATTTGCCGCTGGTTTTTAGGATTTGGAGGGGTTCTCGACAGGTCGACCGCTTAACGATGACATCCGCCGCATGTGGTTCTGCGAGCCGGGGCCCCGTGCGTGAAGAAACTGTCGCCAGGAGCACACCGGCGCGCACATTCGGGGTTGGCAGCCACGCTGCCTGCAACGTTCCAATCGGTTTCAGGACACGGCGAGATCTCATGTTGCTGAGGGCGATCGTTCGAAATTGTGCGGCCATCCGTGTTGGCCGCGTCGGCGCGACGATGCTGCTTGCCGCGCTGCTTGCCGGCTGCCAGGGCGGCGTACTCGACCCGCAAGGACCAGTCGGCGCCGCGCAGCGGACGATCCTGCTCAATTCGGTCGCCATCATGCTGGCCATCGTCATCCCGACGATCCTGGCGACGCTCGGTTTTGCCTGGTGGTTCCGGGAAACCAACACAAGGGCGCGGTACCTGCCGGAATGGGCCTATTCCGGGCGCATCGAACTGGTGGTCTGGTCGATCCCCATCCTCGTCATCCTGTTTCTGAGCGGCATCATCTGGATCGGGTCGCATGACCTCGATCCAATGAAGCCGCTGGATTCCCAGCAAAAGCCGCTCGAGGTGCAGGTCGTCTCGCTCGACTGGAAATGGCTGTTCATCTACCCCGAGCAGAATGTCGCGAGCATCAACCAGCTTGTGGTGCCGGCGGGCAGGCCGGTGCATTTCTCGCTCACCTCGGCAAGCGTCATGAATGCGTTCTTCGTGCCTCAGCTCGGCGGTATGATCTACACGATGAACGGCATGACGACGCAGCTTCACCTGCAGGCGGATCAGCCCGGCGAATTCTATGGGCGGTCGGCCCATTTCAGCGGCGACGGTTTTCCAGGCATGCAATTCGTGCTGCATGCCGTCGCAGCGGATGCCTTCGACGCGTTCGTCAATTCGGCGCGAAGCCAGGGACAGGCACTCGACAAGGCCAGCTACCAGGAACTAGCCGGACAGAGCATCGACGTGCCGCCTTCGACCTATCGCTCGGTCGAGCCGGACCTTTTCCACGAAATCGCGACGCAGGGCGTTCCGCCCGCGCCCGGTCCCCAGGCCGATCGCCCCGAGCCGGGCATATCGCCCAAGACAGGAGGCTGACAATGCTCGGAAAATTGAGCTGGGACGTCATTCCGTTCGATCAGCCTCTGCCGATGATCGCCTCGGCGGTCGTCGCCCTGGCAATCCTCGGCGTGCTGGCCTGGGTCTTCCTGGCCGGCCATTTTCCCTATCTGTGGCGCGAATGGATCACCAGCGTCGATCACAAGCGGATTGGCGTGATGTACGTGCTGCTGGCGCTGCTGATGCTGCTGCGCGGCTTCAGCGACGCCGTCATGATGCGGTCCCAGCAGGCCCTCGCGTTCCAGGCACCCGGCTATCTGCCGCCCGACCACTTCAATCAGGTCTTTTCGGCCCACGGTACCATCATGATCTTTTTCGGGGCGATGCCGTTCGTCATCGGCCTGATGAACCTGGTCGTGCCGCTGCAGCTCGGCGTCCGCGACGTTGCCTTTCCAACGCTCAACTCGGTGAGTTTGTGGCTCACCGCCACCGGCGCGCTGCTGGTCAACATCTCGCTGGTGATCGGCGAGTTCGCACGCACCGGATGGCTGCCCTATCCGCCGCTCAGCGAGACCGCCTACTCGCCGGGCGTCGGTGTCGATTACTATCTGTGGGCGGTGCAGATAGCGGGTGTCGGAACGCTGCTCACCGGCATCAATTTCGTCACCACGATCCTGAAGATGCGCGCGCCCGGCATGAGTTACCTCAGGATGTCGATGTTCTGCTGGACTTCGCTCGCCGCCAGCCTGCTCATCGTCGCCGCGTTCCCGATCCTCACAGCCACGCTCGCGATGCTGACACTCGACCGCTATTTCGGCTTTCATTTCTTCACCAACGAAGCCGGCGGCAACATGCTGATGTTCGTGAACCTGATCTGGGCCTGGGGCCATCCCGAGGTCTACATCCTCGTCCTGCCGGCGTTCGGCATCTTCTCGGAGGTCATCTCCACCTTCTCCAGCAAGCCGCTGTTCGGCTACCGCTCGATGGTGGCCGCGACACTCTTCATCTGCATCGTTTCCTTCATGGTGTGGCTGCACCACTTCTTCACCATGGGCGCCGGCGCCGACGTCAACGCTGCGTTCGGCATCGCCACCAGCATCATCGCTGTCGGTACCGGCGTGAAGATCTACAACTGGATGTTCACCATGTATGGCGGCCGCATCCGCTTCGCGACCCCAATGCTGTGGTCGCTGGGCTTCATGGTGACGTTCGTCATCGGCGGCATGACGGGCGTGTTGCTGGCGGTGCCGCCGGCCGATTTCCTGCTCCACAACAGCCTGTTCCTGGTGGCGCATTTCCACAACGTCATCATCGGCGGCGTGCTGTTCGGCGCCTTCGCCGGATATACCTACTGGTTTCCCAAGGCATTCGGTTTCCGGCTGCACGAGGGCTGGGGCAAGCTGGCCTTCTGGCTGACGCTGATCGGGTTCTACGCCACCTTCGTGCCGCTCTACGCCGTCGGCCTGCTCGGCATGACCCGCCGCATGCAGCATTTCGACGTGCCGGCCTGGTATCCCTGGGTGCTGGTTGCGGGCGCCGGCATGATCATCACCACCGCCGGCATGGTCGCGCAGATCATACAGCTCGTCGTCAGCATCCGGCAGCGTGCGGCGCTTCGAGATTCCACAGGGGATCCCTGGGACGGGCGCTCGCTGGAATGGGCAACGCCCTCACCGCCGCCGGTCTTCAACTTCGCCGCGCTTCCGCACGTCGAGGGCGAAGAGCCCTACTGGAGCATCAAGCAGCGGGCACGCGAGCAAAACCGCCTGCGCGACGAGCCTGAATACGAGCCGATCGAGATGCCGCGCAACAGTCCCACCGGGTTCATCTGCGCCTTCTTTGCGACGGTGATGGGTTTCGCCCTCATCTGGCATATCTGGTGGATGGTGGCACTCGGCGCGCTCGGTGCTTTCGCCACCTTCGTCGTATTCGCATGGCGCGACAAACCCGAATACGTCATTTCTGCCGCCGAAGTCGCCCGGATCGACCGCGCCAACCGAAGCGCGCGCCGCGAGGCACTGGCTACCTACACGGGGCCAAGGCCATGACCGCGATAGACGTTCGAGAGCGTGACCCTTACCGTATCCATGGCGGGCACGGCCATGCACCCGGCGGCCCGGCCCCGATCCGGATCGTCGTCGGCTATGGTTTCTGGATCTTCCTTCTGAGCGACATCGTGATGTTCTCCGCCTTCTTCGCGGCCTATGCCGTGCTGGCGGGCAAGACGGCGGGCGGACCAAGCGGGGCCGAGCTGTTCGACCTGCGCAACGTCGCGATCGAGACGGCCGCTTTGCTGTTGTCGAGCTTTACCTGCGGTCTCGCCGGCCTTGCCGTGACAGCGCGGCGAAGCTCCTGGTTCTATGTCGCGATGACTGTCACCTTCGTGCTCGGCGCCAGCTTCATCCTGCTCGAATTGCGCGAGTTCGTGCATATGGTTGCCAGCGGTGCCGGACCGACGCGCAGCGCTTTCCTGTCGGCGTTCTTCACGCTGGTGGGATGCCATGGCCTTCACGTCACGGCGGGGCTGCTGTGGCTGCTCACGATGATGGCGCAGATCTTCGCCAAGGGATTCCGCGACGATATTCTTCGGCGTTTCATGTGCTTCAGCCTGTTCTGGCACGCCCTCGACATCATCTGGGTCGCGCTGTTCACCGTGGTCTATCTCCTGGGAGCAAGTCGATGAGCAATGCGGATGATCGCCACGCGCAACGGCGCGACACCCATGGCCTGGAGCGCTACGACATCGATACGGCGCCGGGTGACGAATACCTCGGCGACACCGACGTCGGATCCGGGCTACGCGGCTATGTGATCGGCCTCGGGCTGGCAACGCTGCTGACCATCGCCTCGTTCTGGTTGCCCGGAACCGACCTGGTATGGGCACCCGGCGTTCCGGTGGCGCTGGTCGTGCTGGCGATCGCCCAGATGGGCGTGCATCTCGTCTTCTTCCTGCACATCACGACGGGACCGGACAACACCAACAACGCCCTGGCGCTTGCCTTCGGCGTGCTGATCGTAGTTCTGGTGATCGGCGGCTCGATCTGGATCATGGCCAATCTCGACCACAATTTGATGCCGATGAACGCGATCATGAACATGAACCGCTGATTTAGCGATTATTCCGGCCATCGGCCGCAGTTCATGCGACAGCGAACTCCGGTCTCAAGCCCGTTCGAATGTGCCGACGACGTCGGCGTCTCCCAGGACGTGTGGGGCGGCCTCCTTCAGCACGTCGTCTACGGCGGCCTTCTCGCCGGGACGCAGCGTCTCGACGTCGACCGCAAGAAGCTCCGGGCAGCCACCCGGTCAAACCCGCAGCCGGCCGTTGGCCGGAACATTCGCCGCGCCAACGGGTTTTTTGGTTCGGACGCATTGCCGCGGAAACGGCAATGGGCTCGGCAATGGACGAAGGGCGCGACATGACCGGGCTAAGCGGTAGGCAACCAAGCGGGGCGAAAGGTGTTGTGGTCGCATTCTCCGCGCCGGGCGGCGAGACCATCTACGCCCATGAACGGGAAACCGTCGCTGCCGTCGCGCGCACGATTGCAGCGTTGAAGGGATTTTCCTTCCGCCAGGGCCTGCGTGAAGGTGGCGGTGACAGCGGCGGGCTGTATTTCGTGCCGGACGACAGCCTGCTTGCTGCCGATGCGGTTCAACTGGGCATAAACGGGCCCGACGATCTCTTCGGCGGGGTGGTGCCCTGGCGCCTCGCAACCACCAAGGCCATAACCCACGAGCTGGTGGACGGATCGGCGGCACGGCCAAAAGAATGGCCCGCCGGCTTCGGCAGCGCCGTCGCCGCGGCCGTACTGCCCGGCTACACTGCATTTTCACGCCATGACGCGCTGCGCGCAGCGCAACGTCTGCTGGAGCTCGGGCTGGTCCGGTTCAAGCCACCGCGCGCTTCGCGGGGCCGCGACCAGCACACCGCCGCGACAGTCGGCGATGTCGAAAGGCTGCTGGACCAATATCCATCGTCTGAGCTAAGCGAATACGGCCTTGTTCTCGAAACGCAGCTTCGCGACATCGTTACGCTGAGCGTTGGCAGAACCATGATCGACGAATTGTCGATCAGCTATTACGGCACCCAGCGGACGACGACCGACAACGACGGACAGCCCGTTTACGGCGGATCCGATCTGGTTGTGGTGCGCGGCGGATGGGAGGCGCTGGATGAGCTGCGATTATCTCCGGCGCTGGGTTTGGCCGTGGCGCAGGCGAGGACCTATGACGCAGCGATGGATGGCTATCCAGGATTCTTCGCTTCGCGACGCAACTACGACATCGGCCAAGGTGTCGATTCCTCGGGCATCTGGCGATCGGGTGTGCTGGAAGCCAGCTGGCGGATCGGTGGCAGCAGCAGCGCCGAGCTGGCAGCGATGGACGCCATGACGCGCGACCCCGACATGCAGATCGTGCATGTCTCCGCCGTCAAGCAGTTCGGCAGCACTGCGCGGCTGCCGCCGAACGCGGCAATCCATTTCCACGGGGAGGACCCGGAGGAGGGTCAAGTCACGCGTTACACCGTCGTGACCCAGGCGATCCGAGGGCCGATCGGAGAAGCCGGCCGATTCTAGCCATGTCAGGTTGAAGTCAAGCACGCCTCCGGCAGGGAACATCCACAAATGGCCCGAGTTTGTTTCGGGCAGGCAGCAAGTCAGAAAAAGCCCAGGCCCTGAAATGGGTGGCGGGCGTGCAATGGCGGCCTTGCCTGCAGGAGTGGTTACGGAAATCGCCATGCCAACCGTTTACGACAAACGACAGGATCCGGAAGGCCTCTGGGAGGTCTATGACAGCGAGAGCGACGAAGCCGTCGTGGTCGATGGCTTGCCGCTTTCCGGTCTCGACGAAAGCGAAGCCGATGAAGCGATTGAAAAGCTCAATCGCGGCGAGCTGACGTCGGACAACATCCCCGAGACAGCTCGGTCAGGGTGGCCTCCGACCAAGGATGGATTGTGATGCCGGCCTGACGGACGTCACCGAGGCGATCGGTCGCGGATCTACGACGAGGCCTTGACCCCGAGCTTGCGGGCCTTGTCCTCGAAGTCGTCACGAATGTCCTCGATCGTCGGCAGATGCAGTCGGCGCAGCTGGGCGTGCAACTTTTTGGCAGCGTCGGAATTCAGGTCGCGCCTGAAGTTGGTCGCGACCTCCTCGGCCGAGCCGTAGCGGCGATAGCGCTCAATCTCGGTCTTCGTGGCCTGCTGGACGTGTTCGAGCGTCTTGCGCTCGGCATCGGATTTTCCGTCCGGTTTGGCTCGCATGACCGGGTTGAAGGCTTTGCTGATAACGAATTCGACCAGTTCCTGCTGGGCGTGAGCCATGATTGTTCTCCCTCGAAGGAGGCCTGTCCGAGCCCAACCACGGCGGCAATTGAAGGTTCCGCGGCTTCGGATTTCGTTGCCGCTACAGGGCAAGGTGGTTACTCGAGGATCACAGCCGAGCCTTGGTGGTGCGTGGCGTTGCCAGGAGCAGGCTTGTTTCGCTGCCGGTAATTCCGGGGATCAGGCGGATACGTCTCAGTACCGCGTCGAACTCGCTCAGGGTCTGGGTTCCGAGTTCTATCACCAGATCCCAGCGGCCATTGGTGGTGTGGATGGTCGAGACCTCGGAGAAGCCACCCAGCGCCCGAATGACGCGATCGGCGGCGTGGCCTTCGATCTCGATCATCATGATGCCACGCACGCGCTGATCGACCGCGTCGGCGCGCAGAATGACGGTGTAGCCGACGATGACGCCGTCCCTTTCAAGCCGCTCGATCCGGGACCTTACGGTTGCCCGGGAGACACCCAGGCCGACGGCAAGATCGGAAATGCTGCGCCGGGCGTCGTGCCGCAAAGAGGTGATGATCTGCTCGTCGAGCTGGTCCATGATTGCTCACAACGGAAGTAGATGATGCCACTATGGTAAGGCATTTCGACAAATTTGCCAATTTGACATGTTCATTCTGCCAGCGATGCGGGCTTCAATAAAGGCATCGCAATTGGCGGGGTATGAGAATGCATTGCACGATCGTGGGCGCACCGATCCAGGCCGGCTCAGGCCGCATGGGCTGCGAGATGGGGCCGAGTGCGCTGCGCACGGCCGGCCTGGCCACCGCACTGACCGAGCTCGGCCATACGCTGACCGACCTCGGAACGATCGTCCCGGCCGACATGCGTCCTGTCGTACACGGCAACGCGGCGGTGAAGGCGCTGCCGGAAATTGCCGCCTGGACGGCAGCAATCAGCGAAACGGCCTATGCCGCGAGCGCCGATGCGATGCCGATCTTTCTCGGCGGCGACCACAGCATTTCGGCCGGTACGCTCGCCGGCATTGCCCGCCGGGCGGCGAATGCCGGCCGGCCGCTCTTCGTGCTGTGGCTCGATGCGCACCCCGATTTTCATACGCTCGACACGACCACCAGCGGCAATTTGCATGGTGTGCCGCTGGCCTATGCCAGCGGGCAGCCCGGCTTCGAGGGCTATTTCCCCCGCCTTGCAGCGCAGGTGGACCCGGCTCGCATATGCGCGCTGGGGATCCGCAGCGTGGACCTGGCGGAAAGGGAAGCGTTGCGCAGAGCCGGCGTGACGGTCCATGACATGCGTTCGATCGACGAGCACGGCATTGCGCAACTGCTTCGCGCCTTTCTCGAGCGGGTGAGCGCCGCCAACGGCATGCTGCACGTCAGCCTCGATGTCGATTTTCTCGACCCGTCGATCGCCCCGGCGGTCGGCACCACCGTTCCAGGTGGCGCCACCTTCCGCGAGGCGCATCTGGCAATGGAAATGCTGCATGACAGCGGCCTCGTCACCAGTCTCGACCTGGTCGAGCTCAACCCTTTTCTCGACGAACGCGGCCGCACCGCCACGCTTCTGGTCGACCTGACCGCGAGCCTGATGGGCCGGCGGATCATGGACCGTCCGACGAGGGGGTTCTGAGCCATGACCGTCAATTTGAACATCGTCCCGTTCGTCAGCGTCGACCGCATGATGAAGCTGGTGCTTGCCATCGGCATCGAGCGCTTCCTGGTCGAGCTTGCCACCTATATCGAAGAGGATTTCAGGCGCTGGGAGCTGTTCGACAAGACGCCGCGCATCGCCTCGCACAGCGTTGACGGCGTCATCGAGCTGATGCCGACCAGCGACGGGCAGCTCTACGGGTTCAAATACGTCAACGGGCACCCGAAGAACACGCGTGACGGCCGCCAGACCGTGACCGCATTCGGCGTGCTTGCCGATGTCGGCAACGGCTATCCGATGCTGCTTTCGGAAATGACCATCCTGACGGCGCTCAGAACCGCCGCAAGCTCGGCGGTCGCGGCGAAATACCTCGCTCCCGAGGCTGCCAGGTGCATGGCGATCATCGGCAATGGCGCACAATCGGAATTCCAGGCGATTGCGTTCAAGGCGCTGCTTGGCGTCGGCAGGCTGCGTCTCTACGATATCGACCCGGCGGCCTCGACGAAATGCATGAGGAACCTTGCCGGCATGGGTTTCGACATCAAGCTCTGCGCGTCGGCGCAGGAAGCCGTTGAAGGTGCAGAGATCATCACCACGGTTACCGCCGACAAGCGGTCGGCAACAATCCTGACCGACAACATGGTTGGATCCGGCGTGCACATCAACGCGGTTGGCGGCGACTGCCCGGGCAAGACCGAGCTGCATCGCGACATTCTGCTGCGCTCGGACATCTTCGTAGAATATCCGCCGCAGACGCGCATCGAAGGCGAGAGCCAGCAGCTCGATGCGGATCACCCGCTCACCGAATTGTGGCAGGTGATGACAGGAAAGGCAGCAGGCCGGACGGATGCCCGACAGATCACATTGTTTGACTCCGTCGGCTTTGCGATCGAGGATTTTTCCGCGCTGCGCTACGTCCGCGATCAGCTGCAGCGGACCGGCCTTTACGAGGAACTAGACCTTCTGGCCGATCCCGATGAGCCGCGCGACCTGTTTGGCATGCTGCTGCGCGCCGAAAAAGCGACCGGGCTGGCGGTTGCCGGCAGCTGAGCTGCGATCCCGTCGGTCAGTCCTTCTTTTCCTGATACAGGCGCTCGGTCGCACGCTCGCTTTCCCTGCGCTCCGCCGGGCCGCGACGGCGCTGCGTGAGCAGGGCGTAGGCGATCAGGACTGCCAGCAGCAGTGGACCGCCTGCAACAACGAGCAACCACAAACTATTCCCAGACATCGACCGTCTCCTTTCCCTCACAACCGGAAAGGACCCGAACCGTTCCTCCGTCTTGTTGGATGTCGCCCGCAGGACGTGGTGCGATTCAGGATTTTGTGCCGCGAGCAGGACGTTCCACGCCTTGTCTGCACTCAGGATGCCCTTATCTAGACTCTTATCGTTCGGTCACATGCACTCTCTGCGAAGTGAAGGGAACCACAAGGGCTTTCCAACATTTGGTTGTTCAAGAGACAAACATGCAGCCACATCGGCTCCGGGGCTAGGAATACCATGCGTGAGAATCAATCCGACGTCTTCGATCTGTTTTCCGAGGTTTACAAGAATGCGGCGCAGGAGGAGATAAGCCTCCAGCAATATCTGCTTGCCTGCCGCGAGGACAAGTCGATGTACGCTTCGGCGCCCGAGCGGATGGTCGAGGCGATCGGCGAGCCGACCTTTGTCGATACCAGCAAGGACGAGCGGCTCGGCCGTATTTTTTCGAACCGGACGATTAAGATCTATCCGACCTTCGCCGACTTTTACGGCATGGAGGATACGATCGAGCGTATCGCCGGTTATTTCCGCTATGCCTCGCAAGGCCTCGAGGAACGCAAGCAGATCCTCTATCTCCTCGGCCCGGTCGGCGGCGGCAAGTCCTCGCTTGCGGAGCAGTTGAAAAGGCTGATGGAGCAGCGTCCGATCTATACGCTGAAGGTCGGCGGCCAGGTCAGCCCGGTCTTCGAATCACCGCTCGGGCTGTTCGATCCCGACCGCATGGGCGACCTTTTGGAGGACAAATACGGCATCGCCCGGCGGCGGCTGACCGGCCTGATCTCGCCCTGGGCGGCCAAGCGTCTCGACGAATTGTCCGGCGACATCTCCAAATTCAGCGTCGTCAAGCTGATGCCGTCCAGGCTTCGCCAGATCGGCATCGCCAAGACCGAGCCGGGCGACGAGAACAACCAGGACGTTTCGGCCCTGGTCGGCAAGGTCGACATCAGGCAGTTGGAAAACTTCAGCCAGTCCGATCCGGACGCCTATTCCTATAGCGGCGGGCTGAACCGGACGACGCAAGGACTGCTCGAATTCGTCGAGATGTTCAAGGCGCCGATCAAGGTGCTGCATCCGCTGCTGACCGCCACCCAGGAAGGCAGCTACAACGGCACCGAGAATTTCGGCGCTTTCCCCTATCAGGGCATCATCGTTGCCCATTCCAACGAATCGGAATGGCTGCAGTTCAAGAACAACAAGAACAACGAGGCGTTCCTCGACCGCATCCTGGTGGTCAAGGTGCCGTATTGCCTGCGCGTAACCGAAGAGCGGCAGATCTACGAGAAGCTGTTGCGCGAAAGCGAATTGGCTAACAGCCCCTGCGCTCCGGAAGTGCTCGACATCCTCAGCCGGTTCACCGTCTCGACCCGCCTGGCCGAACACGACAATTCGCCGCTCTATACCAAGATGCGCGTCTATGACGGCGAGAACCTCAAGGAAACCGATCCCAAGGCGAAGTCGGTCCAGGAGTACCGAAACGCGGCCGGTGTCGATGAAGGCATGACCGGCGTCAGCACCCGCTTCGCCTTCAAAATCCTGTCGCAGACCTTCAACTACGACACCGAAGAGGTGGCCGCCGATCCGGTGCATCTGATGTACATCCTGGAAGAGGCGATCAAGCGCGAGCAGTTCCCGAAGGAAACAGAGGCGGACTATCTCGATTTCATAAAGTCGGAGCTGGCCACCCGTTATGCCGAGTTCATCGGCCACGAGATCCAGAAGGCCTATCTGGAATCCTACAGCGAATACGGCCAGAACCTGTTCGACCGCTACATCGCCTATGCCGATGCCTGGATCGAGGATCAGGACTACAAGGATACCGATACCGGCCAGATCCTCAATCGCGAGGTTTTGGACAACGAACTGTCGCAGGTCGAAAAGCCGGCCGGCATCGCCAATCCCAAGGACTTCCGCAACGAAGTGGTGAAGTTCACGCTGCGCGCGCGGGCCAGAAACCATGGCCGCAACCCGTCATGGACAAGCTATGAAAAGCTGCGCGAAGTCATCGAGAAGCGGATGTTCGGGCAGGTCGAGGATCTGCTGCCGGTGATCAGCTTCGGCTCCAAGCAGGACAGCGTGACGGAGAAGCGGCATACCGAATTCGTGCAGCGGATGATCCAGCGCGGTTACACCGAACGCCAGGTTCGCCGGCTGGTGGACTGGTACATGCGGGTGAACAAGGCGGGTTGAAGCCAGCCCGGGGTAATATATGCCGATCTTCATCGATCGCCGACTGAACCCGAAGGACAAAAGCCTCGGCAATCGGCAGCGTTTCCTGCGGCGGGCGCGCGAAGAGTTGAAGCGCACCATCCGCGATCAGATTCGCACCGGCAAGATCGCCGATGTGGACGCCGAGCATGCCGTTTCGATGCCGGCGCGGGGCACCGGCGAGCCGAGTTTCAACGATGCCAGGAACAGCGGCAGCCGCCAGCACGTCCTGCCCGGCAACAAGCATTTCTCCCCAGGCGACCGGCTGCCCAAGCCCGGCCAGGGCGGCGGCATGGGGTCCGCACCGGGGAGAACCGAATCGGAGGACGATTTCCGTTTCGTGCTGTCGCGCGAAGAGGTGCTCGACCTCTTTTTCGAAGACCTCGAACTGCCTGACATGGTCAAGCTCAACCTCAAGGAGATCCTCGCCTTCAAGCCGCGCCGGGCCGGCTTCGCCGCGACCGGCTCGCCGACCAACATCAATGTCGGGCGCACGATGCGCAACAGCCATGGCCGCCGCATAGCGCTCAGGCGTCCCAAGCAGGAGGACCTCGATGCGATCGCGCAGGAGATTGCGTCGCTGGAGGCGAAGCCGCAAAACGTCGAGATGCGCCAGCGCATCGTGGCGCTGCAGGAAGAGTTCGATCGACTGGAGCGTCGCCGCAAGCGGATCGCCTATGTCGACCCGGTCGATATCCGCTTCAACCGCTTCGACGCCCAGCCGGTGCCGAACGCCAACGCGGTGATGTTCTGCCTCATGGACGTGTCCGGTTCGATGGGCGAACGCGAGAAGGATCTGGCCAAGCGCTTCTTCGTGCTGCTGCACCTGTTCCTGAAGCGGCGCTACGACCGGACCGAGGTGGTCTTCATCCGCCACACCCACGAGGCGCAGGAGGTCGACGAGGAAACCTTCTTCTACAACACCCAGAGCGGCGGTACGGTGGTTTCCACCGCGCTCGAGGAGATGCACCGCATCGTCGAGCAACGCTATCCCAGCCGCGAATGGAACATCTATGTCGCCCAGGCCTCGGACGGTGACAATTTCGTCACCGATTCCGAGCGCTGCATCGCCCTGCTCGACGAACAGATCATGCGGCTGTGCCAGTATTTCGCCTATGTCGAGATCCTCGACGAGCGCGAGAGCCACATCTTCGGCGCTACCGACAACGGCACGTCGCTATGGCGTGCCTACAGTGCGGTCAAGCTGAGATGGTCGAACTTCCAGATGAGCCGCATCGCCACCGCGGCCGACATCTACCCGGTTTTCCGCCAGCTCTTCGCCAGACAGCCGGGCTATCAAAAGAGCGGTGAAAGAGGGGGCTGATGGCGAGCAGATCCGGGCTGCTGTTTTCCGGTTCCGACTGGGATTTCAGGACGCTGTCGCGCGCCTACGAGACCATCGAGGCGATCGCCACCGAAGAGCTCCACCTCGACACCTATCCGGTACAGATGGAGATCATCTCGTCCGAACAGATGCTCGACGCCTATTCCTCGGTCGGCATGCCGCTGATGTACCGGCACTGGTCCTTCGGCAAGCACTACCTCTACCAGGAACTGCTCTATCGCAAAGGCGGGCGAGGGCTCGCCTATGAACTCGTCATCAATTCGAATCCCTGCATCGTCTATCTGATGGAGGAAAACACCATGGCCCTCCAGGCCCTGGTGACGGCGCACGCAGCACTCGGCCATAACCATTTCTTCAAGAACAATTATCTATTCCGGCAGTGGACGGACGCCGGCGCCATCCTCAGCTATCTGGACTTCGCCAAGGGCTACATTGCCCGCTGCGAGGAGCGGCATGGCGTCGATGCGGTGGAAGAGATCCTCGATGCCGCACACGCGCTGATGGAACAGGGCGTGTTCAGATATCACCGGCCGCCGAAGCTGTCGTCGGAAAAGCAGCGCGAGGGCCTTCGCGAGCGCCTGGAATACGAGGAGCGCTCCTATAACGATCTGTGGCGCACGCTGCCGCCGTCCAAGGACGGCACCAAGGTCCGCGAGACGGACACCATGGCGGAGCGCAAGAAATCGCTCAAGCTGCCCGAGGAGAACCTGCTTTATTTCCTCGAGAAGAACAGCCTGATCCTGGAACCGTGGCAGCGTGAGGTTATCCGGATTGTCCGCGTTATCGCGCAGTATTTCTATCCACAGCGCCAAACGCAGGTGATGAACGAGGGCTGCGCCACCTTCGTGCATTACACGCTGATGAACCTTTTGTTCGACCGCGGGCTGATCGGCGAAGGTGCCATGCTGGAAATCCTGCGCAACCATTCGAACGTGATCTTCCAGCCGGGCTTCGACGATCCGCGCTTTTCCGGTATCAACCCTTACGCGCTGGGTCTCGACATGATGCAGGACATCCAGCGCATCTCGACCGCGCCGACGGCCGAGGACCGCGACTGGTTCCCCGATATCGCCGGCAACGGCGACTGGCGCCAGACCTTGCTGGACGCCTGGGCCAACCATCGCGACGAGTCCTTCATCCGCCAATATCTGAGCCCTACCCTGATACGGAAATGGCGGTTCTTTGTGCTTGCCGACGCTGCCAACGACCCCCATTACGAAGTCGCCTCGATACACAATGAGCGCGGCTACGAGAGTATCCGCAGCGCACTCGCCCACAGCTACGACATCGGCGCCAGCCGGCCGGACATCCAGGTGGTGGATGTGGACCTGCTCGGCGACCGGCATCTGCGCCTGCAGCACAAGGTCAAGGACGGCATCGTGCTGGAAGGCGGCAGCCGCGACGCCACGCTGCGCCACATCCGCAAGCTCTGGGGCTACGAGGTCAGCATGGTCGCGGTCGACGCGCAGACCGGCGCCAGGCTCCACGAACGCTCGACCAGCCAGATCGGGGAATGACCGAACAGCCTGCCGGCGAAGTCGGGCGCCTTTTCAGGATCACCAACCACCCTATCTACGCGCGCACCACGAGCGCATGGTCGGGAGCAGGAACATGCGCGCATTGACGATCGCCACGCTTCTGTTGGTCGCCGTCTCGATGGCGCTCTCGCTCGCGCACGCTTTGGAATTGCCCGGCAAGTTGCGCCTCAAGGAGGCCACCTACAGATCAGTGCAGGCGATCTACTATCCCGGCTTCACGATCGGCGGGTTCGCCGAGATCGGCGGCATCATTGCACTCGCCGTCCTGCTTTACCTGACGCCCTATCCAAGCGCCCGATTCTGGTGGACCTTGGCGGCGCTTGTCTCATTGCTGGCGGAGCACGCGACCTATTGGTTGGTCACCCACCCCGTCAATAATTTCTGGGTGCAAGACACTGTCCTGCCGAAATCCGCCGCGACGTTTTTTTCAATGTTCTCTCGAAAGCAGACCGGCGACTGGAGAGATTTGCGCAACGTCTGGGAGGCTTCGCATGTGGTCAGGGCAGGCCTGGCAATGCTGAGCCTCGTCTCAATTGCTGTCGCCGCGACATTTTTTGCCGAATAGCCCCAGGGATTAAGGTCAAGGGACGGACCCGGCATCGTATTGTCTTAACGTCAAGCGATCCGGCCGTTCAGCGGTCGGCGCGATGCTTGTTGTGGGCGCTTTCCTGGTGCTCGCCGCGGATGATGTTGCGATCGTCGGGATCGGCAATATCCTTCGGGTCCGATCTGAGCTCGGCACCGCGCCGGAACGCCTCGCGCTCTTGCCTGGTCTTTTTCAAATCCGCTTCCGCGTCGAAATCCTTGCCGGCGTTTTTCGTGTTCTCGCGCTCTTCGATGATGCGCAATTGCTGCTCATGAGTCTTCTTTCCGGCCATTGGTGACCTCCTTCCTTTCGATTTTCCGCTTCCCCAAGTTCCAGATTCGCTACAGCCCGAAAGGGTAAGTCTCGGGAAGGCCTGTCCCCGCATGCTCCGGCCCAAGCGGCGTCACGGCATTGGTCTCATCGAACCAGACGAAAGCATCGAACTGGCGGGCGAGCGAGGCGTCCGCATAGTGGCTGTGCAGCTCGGTCTCGGGCCGATAGATGACGCCGATAAAGCGTTCCAGCCGGCGCTCCAGAAGCCGTTGGCGCAGCGTGTCGTCGCGCTCGAAATCGAGCAGGAAAGGCGAGACGGCGCTGTCGTGGCAAAGCCGCTCATAGCTGTCGTTGTGGGAAGGCCGAACCGGTTTCACTTCCATGTCGCCGTCCCAGTCGGTGGCAGCGGCCACCGTCCCGGAATGCGTACTGAGCCCAATCAAGGCAGCCTCGTCGCCAAGACGCTGGCGGCAGAGCTGGCCGATGTTCAATTCGTCCCTGACGATCCCCATCTCGGTATAGCGGGCATCGCCAATATGGGAATTATGCGCCCACACCACCGCCTTGGCGTTCGGGCCGCGGGCCTGCAGCAGGTGCTCCAGCGTTTCGAACATGTGGGTGTCGCGCAGGTTCCAGGATTGCGCGCCACCATAATACATGGTGCGGTAATAGCGCTCGGCGGAGGCGACCAGGCGGGCGTTCTGGGTGGCGTCGAGGAAATCGAACCCGTCCTGCTGCGCATAATCGAGCTCTCTGGCAAGCAATTCCCGGCATTGCTCAAGCACGGCCTTCTCGCATTTCTGGTAACCGGAAGTGAGTGCGACACGGCCATAGGTGGCCGGGTCGTTCTGCCACGGAGTCAGGCAGCCGTAGCGTTCGCGTGCGATCCTTGCCGCCTGCGGATCGACCCGGTCGAGATATTGCAGGACCGCCGCGATCGACCCGCCCATATTGTAGATGTCGAGGCCATAGAACCCGGCCCGCCGGGAGGATATCCTGATCCGCTCATTATGCTCTCGCATCCAGTCGACGAACGCCGCGACGTCGGTGTTGCGCCACATCCAGGTGGGAAAGCGCTGGAACGGCGGATCGGCGCCCGGCCGTGGTGGCCGGTGGCGGACGTAACGGTCGATCGCCGCGGCATCGGGCCAGTCGGCCTCGACCGCGACGATGGTGAAGCCATGCTTCTCGATCAGCCTGCGCGTGATCGCCGCGCGCGCACGATAGAACTCCGACGTGCCGTGGCTGGCTTCGCCGAGCAAGACGACGCGGCGGTCGGCAAACCGGTCGAACAGCGCACCGAAGGCCGGATCGTCGAAATCCGGAAGCGGTTCGGCGGCGGCCGCTATCATCTGCGGCAGGCTGCTCCTGCGCTGATGCCGGTGCGGAAGATCGGCCGCTATCTGGCTGTCGCTGCCTGGCTCGCCCCAGCCTTGCTCGCCGATCAGCGGAACAAACCGCACGCCGCCGAAATCCTCCTCGGTGTAAGTTGCTGCGCCGGTCCGGGTGACCTTGAGCAGGCGCTGCGCGTCGAATTCGTCGCCGACCGGGATGATAAGCCGGCCGGCGACGTCGAGCTGTTCCTGCAGAGCGAGCGGTGCGCCGGGGCCAGCGGCGGCAACCAGGATCGCATCGAAGGGTGCAGCCTCTGGCCAGCCCTTGGTGCCGTCGCCGGTGCGGACTGCGATATTGTCGTAGCCAAGCTTTTTAAACCGCTGCCTTGCCGTTGCAGCCAACGCGGCGTGGCGCTCGATGGTGTAGACACGTTCGACGATCCGGCTCATTACGGCAGCCGCATAGCCCGAGCCGGTGCCGATCTCGAGAACATGGTCACCGGCTCCGACCTCGGCCATTTCGATCATCAACGCAACGATATAGGGCTGCGATATCGTCTGACCTTCGGCGATCGGCAGCGGCCCGTCCTCATAGGCAAATTCTTCAAAACCGGGCTCGACGAAAGCCTCGCGCGGGACCTCGCGCATCGCCTGAAGGACATTGCGGTCGCGAATGCCACGGCGGCTTAGGTGAATGTCGACCATCTGGTTGCGGGCATGGGAGAGATCGAGCATTTTTTGCTCCTCCTACGGGCCTCCGCCACAATCGCCCAAGCTGCTCAACGGCACTTTGGCCAGTCGATGTCCCGGGGGCCTCGGCAGTCCCCTTGGATTCATGCAATGCGGTGCATCTTCCTAACCGTTGGCAAGCCCCGAGGTTCCTCAAAAGACCGACCCGCTTTTTGTCGGGCGAGGCGGATTGCAGGATCGGCGAGCGGGAGCTGGCCGCGCCCGCCCAAACTTATTTCGAGGCAAATCCTTTCTCCGAGGCGACGCCACTCCAGATAACGACGGACGAGGGTATTCCGGAGGCATTTCCATGAACGACGAGGCCCGCACCACTGCGCAAACAACCGGCCTTGACCAGATGGATCTGATGGACCGCTACTGGCGCGCCGCGAACTACATTTCGGTTGGCCAGATCTATCTGCTCGACAATCCGCTCTTGCGCGAGCCCTTGCGGCCCGAGCACATCAAGCCACGGCTGCTCGGCCATTGGGGCACGACGCCCGGCCTCAATTTCATCTATGTGCATCTGAACCGGATCATCCGTGAACGTGGTCTCGATGTTCTTTTCATCTGCGGGCCGGGTCACGGCGGCCCGGCAATGGTCGCGAACACCTGGCTCGAGGGCACCTACAGCGAAATTTATCCCGAGATCGGCAGGGATGAAGACGGCCTGCGAAAGCTGTTCCGGCAGTTCTCGTTCCCCGGTGGTGTGCCGAGCCACGCTGCCCCGGAGACACCCGGCTCGATCCACGAAGGCGGAGAGCTCGGCTATGCGCTGGTCCATGCCTTCGGCGCCGCCTTCGACAATCCGAACCTTGTGGTTGCCTGCGTCGTCGGCGACGGCGAAGCCGAGACCGGCCCGCTCGCCGCGGCCTGGCATTCCAACAAGTTCCTGAACCCGGCATCCGACGGTGCCGTCCTGCCGATCCTGCATCTCAACGGCTACAAGATCGCCAGCCCCACGATCCTCGGCCGTATGGAAGACGAGGCGTTGCGCAGCCTGTTCCTCGGCTATGGCTACGAAACCTTTTTCGTGGAAGGCCACGAGCCTGCCCCGATGCATCGGGAGATGGCCCGCACGCTCGATACCGTGCTCGACCGGATCCACTCCATCCAGGAGCCTGCACGAGCCGCGGGCTGGAAGGGAGAGCGGCCGCTGTGGCCGATGATCGTGCTGCGCAGCCCAAAGGGCTGGACCGGGCCGAAAGAGGTCGACGGCAGACGAGTCGAGGATTTCTGGCGCTCGCACCAGGTCCCGGTGTCGAACGCACGCGGCGATGCGGCGCACCGCCAGATCCTCGAAGACTGGATGCGCAGCTACGAACCGAAGACGCTGTTCGATGAAGGCGGGCATCTCCTGGCGGAGCTCGCGGCGCTGGCGCCCACAGGGCCAAGACGCATGGGCGCAATCCCCTACGCCAATGGCGGCCTGCTGAAGCAAGACCTCGTGCTTCCCGACTGGAAAGGCCTGGCGCTCGACGTACCGCGTCCGGGCGGCACTGTTGGGGAGGCAACGCGGACCGTGGGGAGCTATCTTCGCGACGTGATCCGCTTGAACGCCGAGGCCAGGAATTTCCGGCTGATGGGACCCGACGAGACGTCCTCGAACCGCCTCGACGACGTGTTCGAGGTTACGGACCGGGTCTGGATGGAGCGGATCGAGCCTTACGACGTTCATCTTTCCCGCGGCGGCCGCGTCATGGAAGTGCTCAGCGAGCACCTTTGCCAAGGCTGGCTGGAGGGCTATCTGCTGACCGGCCGCCACGGCCTGTTCTCGTGCTACGAGGCGTTCGTCCACATCGTCGATTCCATGGTCAACCAGCACGCCAAATGGCTGAAGACCTCCGGCGAACTTGCCTGGCGCAAGCCGATCGCCTCGCTAAACTACCTGCTGACCTCGCATGTCTGGCGGCAAGATCACAACGGCTTCAGCCATCAGGATCCGGGCTTTGCCGATTTCGTCGCCAACAAGAAGGCCGACACGGTAAGGCTCTATTTCCCGCCGGATGCAAACACGCTGCTGTGGATCACCGACCATTGCCTGAAAACCTACAACCGCATCAACGTCATCGTCGCCGGCAAGCAGCTGGCGCCGCAATGGCTGTCCGCCGAGGACGCGGAAGCGCACTGCAAGGCCGGCGCGGGCATCTGGGAATGGGCCGGGACGGTTGCCAAGGGCGAAGATCCGGATGTGGTCCTGGCTTGCGCCGGCGACGTGCCGACGCTGGAGACGCTTGCCGCAGCCGACATCCTGCGCTCGGGCGTTCCGGACCTGAAGATCCGCGTCGTCAATGTCGTCGACCTGATGATTTTGCAGTCGAATTCCGAACATCCGCATGGCTTTGCCGACGACAGATTCGACGCGCTGTTCACCAAGGCCAAGCCGGTCATCTTCGCCTATCACGGCTACCCCTATCTCATTCACCGTCTGACCTATCGGCGCGCCAACCACGACGACATGCATGTGCATGGCTTTCGCGAGGAAGGCACGACGACGACGCCGTTCGATATGGTCGTGCTTAACCAGCTCGACCGCTATCATCTGGCGCTCGCCGCGATCGCGCGTGTGCCGGGGCTGGCCGAGCGGGCGAAGGAGCTTGCCGCGGCGCTGCATGGGAAATTAGCTGAGCACAAGGCCTATGTCCGCGAACATGGCGAGGACATGCCCGAGATCCAGAAATGGTCCTGGCCACAGGACGGCGCGACAAGGGCCGGCGATTGATGCTACGATCGATCCTTGCGTTGAATGCCGGCTCGTCGAGCATCAAGTTCGGACTTTACGACCTTGCAGCATCCGCCGAGCTGGATCTTGCGTCGCGCGGTTCGCTGGATCTGGGCGATGCGCCAAGGCTGACCGCAAAAGCCGCCGATGGCGAGCTGCAGTGCGATCGGCCACTTGCCGCGGACGCATCGCCCGACATGGGCCTCGGCCAGATGCTGCAATGGATCGAGAACGAACTTGGCGGAAGGAAACTGATCGCCGCCGGCCATCGCATCGTCCATGGCGGACGCGAGTTCGTCGAACCTGTCCGCCTGACGCCGACAGTTATCGAGGCTCTCGACAGGCTGACGCCGCTTGCGCCACTGCACCAGCCGCGCAGCCTCGCACCAATCCGGGCGCTTGCCGCGCTGCGGCCCGACCTGCCGCAGGTCGGATGCTTCGACACGGCCTTCCATAGGACCATCGAGCCTCTGGTCAGCCGTTTTGCGCTGCCGCGCCGCTATGAGGCAGACGGCATCCACCGCTACGGCTTTCACGGGCTTTCCTACGAATATGTCGCGGGCCGGCTCAAGCAGATATCGCCCGATCTGGCGGCGAAAAGAACCATCGTCGCCCATCTCGGCAACGGGGCGAGCCTGTGCGCCATGCGCGACGGGAGAAGCGTCGATACGACGATGGGCTTTTCGGCGCTTGACGGCCTGGTCATGGGCACACGCTGCGGCGCCATCGATCCGGGCGTGCTTTTGTACCTCCTGCTGGAAAGAGGCGTTTCGGGAGAGGCGCTGCAAGACATGCTCTACGAGGAATCCGGCCTGCTCGGCGTGTCCGGCATTTCCGGCGACATGCGCACGCTGGAGGCCAGCGATGACCGCCGGGCGCGCGAAGCGGTGGAGCTTTTCGCCTTCCGCGCCGCCAGGGAAGTTGCCGCCCTCGCCAATACGCTGGGCGGGCTGGAATGCCTGGTCTTCACCGGCGGCATCGGCGAGCACTCTGCCGCGGCCCGCAAAGCGATTTGCGGCAGGCTTGGCTGGCTCGGCGTGGCGATCGACGAAGCCGACAACAGCTCCCATGAAGCGCTCATAAGCCAGGCGGACAGCAAGGTCGAAGTCCGCGTCATCGCAACCGACGAAGAAGGTGTAATCGCCCGCCACACGCGCAAGGTGATCGACGGGCCTGGCTGATGCGGATGGCCTTGAATGGCGCTTGCTCGGCCGGCTACGTCGCGACGGCGGCCGATCTGTTGAACACGATGGTCACCCGCGTTCCTTTGCCGGGGGCACAATCCACCTCGAACCGGGCTTTGGCATTTTCAATCAGCGATTGAGCGATCAACGCGCCGAGCTTGCCGGGTTTCGGCCAGGTCTCGCCTTCGGGCAGGCCGATGCCGTCATCGGCGACTACGATGCGAAAACCGTCTCCGTCGACGACGCTGCGCAGCGTGATCGTCCCGCCTTCGCGACCCAGAAAGGCGTGTTTCAGCGCGTTCGTCAAAAGCTCATTGACCACCAGACCCGTTGGCATCGCCACGTTGATGGACACGGGATAGGTATCGACCTTCATGTCCAGCCGGATGCCCTGCATGGCGTGCGACGTCATCACGGCGGAAGCGATCTGGCTGAGATAGACGCCAAGGTCCACTTCGGCCTTCTGTTCGTCGACCGACAGCGTCTGGTAGAGAATTGCGAGCGCATCGACGCGGCCGGCGAGGCGCTCGAAGCGTTTCTGATCGGGTGACGCCGCACTGCGGGCCTCCAATCTGATGAGAGCCGTGATCATCTGGAGATTGTTCTTCATCCGATGCTGCAACTCGCGCAGCAGCATGTCCTTTTCCCGAATGCGTTGTTCGATGGCCTCGCTGTCGCTTGCCTTGTGCGCGGTAACGTCGACAAGGGCGACCAGTCGAAAGGACCGTCGCCCGCGCTCGTCCTCGATCAGGTTCGAATAGACATCGACGATGGCTGGCGCTGCGGCAGCACGTTGTATCCTGAATGTTCCCGCACGATCGATATCCTCGACGATGGCCCGGGCCAGCGGCCGGTCCTTGTATTCGCTCAAGCCTTCTCCGCTCAGTGCGGCCCAGTTCCAGCGCTCGAGCTCGGCGACGGATACGCCTGACAATTTCTGGAACTCGGAATTGACATAGACGACACGTTCGTCGCCGCTGAGATCGGAAATTGCGATCGCGATCGGCAGCTGGTCGAGAAATCTCTTGAATTGTTCGCTATCCAGCACGCCCGCCAGATGCGGGGTATCGAGCAATTGCTGGAGCTGCTCGGTTTTTTCGACTTCGGCGGGCATTCCAGGCTTTCGATGTTTCCGGTGAAACCATGATCAATATCAGGTCGCTCACCAACTGCGAAGTCCGCTCATTGCCGCGCGGCTACGAATGGCGGAGAGCCGAGATCATGGTTGAGAAGCGTCGGAAGACTCAGCTCGAATGGCTCTGCTCGACCAGATGGTATTTATACCGGTCGCGAATATGTTCGTTGAAGAACCGGCCCTTCGACGAAGCCTTGCGGAACGCGGCGTGGACCTGCGGCGGAACGTCCTCGTAATCATAGCGGTTTCCGCTCGGGACGAACCACACCGAGAGTACCCTCGTCGCCGGCTGGTAGTCGATGTTTCTGATCGCAGTTGAAGGCATCTCGACAGCTCCAATGCTCGGCAGTGCTCCAATCCACGCCATCGTGTGAATAACCCTGCACGGAGAGCGAGGTTCCTTGCTGCCGAAGCAGCCTTGCCGCTACGGGCCGGCTTCACCAAGTACAGTTGATGCCACCGCTCAAGACATCGGCTGCAGCCCGTCAGGGCGATCTCTTTGCCGCCACCGACGACCTGCCGAAAGGATTCCGCTACCGGCCCGAACTGATCACGCCGGACGAGGAAGCAGCGTTGGCAAGCCAGCTCGACGGCCTGCCTTTTCAGCCCTTCGACTTTCACGGCCATCTGGCAAACCGGCGGGTGGTCGGCTTCGGGCTGCGTTACGACTACGACCGGCGCGAAGTCGTCGAAGCACCGCCGATACCCGGCTTTCTGCTGCCGCTCAGGGACAAAGTTGCAGCCTTTGCCCGCCTGCCGGCCGAAACGTTCGTGCAGGTGCTGATCAACGAGTACCGGCCGGGCGCCGGTATCGGCTGGCATCGCGACAAGCCTCATTTCGAAGTGGTCGCCGGCGTTTCGCTGCTGGCCGCCTGCAGCTTCCGCCTGCGCCGGAAAAACGGCACGCGATGGGATCGCAAGACGGTCACCGTCGAGCCAAGATCAGCCTATTTGATGACGGGTGCTGCGCGCAACGAATGGGAGCACAGCATTCCGCCGGTCGCCGAGCACCGCTATTCGATCACATTGCGCACGTTGCGCGCTCAAAATTCGCTTGGGATAGCGCCGTAAGGCAAGCCAGGCGCCGCCCTGAAGTACTGAGCCGATACGATTTCATGGGTCGCCATGCCGACCGGCCAAATCCGCCAGCATGGCGCGCTGGCCTTTCAGTATCTTGAGGTTGGCTTCAGGCAGGGAGAACCAGCCCGCTCTGTCGACTTCGGCAAATTCCTTCATCGAGCCGGACCTTGGCGGCCATTCCATGACGAAGGTGTTGCTGCTTATGGCGTCGCTGTCGAAGTCCGCTTCGACGCACCACGCGACGACGAGCTTGCCGCCCGGCTGCCGGTAGCTGCCAAGGTGTTCGAAAACTCCATCGATGGCGACCCCGAGCTCCTCTTCGGCTTCGCGTTTTGCCGCCGTCAGTTCGTCTTCGTTCTCGTCGACCAGGCCCTTCGGGATCGACCATGCGCCGTCGTCCTTCTTCGCCCAGAATGGGCCGCCGGGATGCACCAGCAGCACCTGAAGTGACCCTCGGCTTTGGCGATAAATGAGCAACCCTGCGCTGCGTTTGGCCATTCCGCTATTCCCCTGACGAAAATGAACCGAATGTTCTCGTCCGGGCCGGCGTACGGACCAGCCTGCCACGGCGGAACGATTTCGGCTCGCAGCCGTTCCGTCCGTTCGGCAAATGAGTGATTGACATGGCGACGCCGCGAGCTGCCTGGAAGGGCTTTATGAAGGTCGGATCGGTTTCCTGTGGCGTCAAGATCATCGGCGCCGTCAGCGAGGCCGAGAAAGTGCATTTCAGGATCCTGAACCGCAAGGACGGTCTCCCGGTCAAGAGCGCTTATATCGACGAGGAGACCGGCGATACGGTGGAGGCTGCCGACCAGGTAAAGGGCTATGAAGTCGAGAAGGGCGAATTCATCCGCATAGAGCCGGACGAAATCAAGAAACTAAAGATGGTATCGCAGCACACGCTCGAGATCGGCGAGTTTGTGCCCACCGCCGAAATCGACGCACGCTACCTCGAAAAGCCCTATTATCTGGTTCCGGCCGACGCGCCCTCCACTGAGGCCTTCGCGGTGATCCGGGACGCCATGGCCAGGAAGAAAGTGGCAGCCCGGTCCTGCGTCGTGCTGTACCAGCGAGGCCGAGAGGTGCTGATCCAGCCGCTGGGCAAGGGCATGGTGATGACGGAATTACGCAACCACAATGAAGTGGTCGCAACCGACGCGGTGTTCGAAGGACTGAAGGCTCGCAAGGTCGATCCCGAGATGCTGGAAATCGCGCAATTGCTGATCGACAAGAAGCCCGCCAAATTCGACCCGTCGAAGTTCGAAGACACTTATGAACAGGCGCTGGTTGCGATGATCGAAGCCAAGCGCAAGGGCAAGAAACCGCCCAAGCCGGCACCTGCGCCGAGGACGAATGTCGTCAACCTCGCCGATATTCTGCGCAGAAGCCTGGCGCAGGAAGGCGGCAAGGCGCCTAACAAAGGCCCGGGAACGGCCGCGAAACGCAGATCAGCCTGAATGTCCGAAAGCGGATCGAACGGAACCGAAAACGCTCGCGCGCATTTAGATGACGTAGCAATCCGTCGGCAAGCCAAGCGGAGCGGGGGACTGGTGGACGTCGTTGAACTAAAGACTGGCGGAATCCCGCAAGTTTCCTCCGCCGATCTGATGCAGGCGTTGCCTGTGGCTGTCTACACCACCGACAGACAAGGCTACGTCACCTTCTTCAATGAAGCCGCTGCCGATCTCTGGGGATATCGTCCGGTTATCGGCCAGGACCGCTGGTGCGGATCATGGAAGCTTCGCCACCTCGACGGACGGCCGATGGCGCACGACGAATGTCCGATGGCCGTTGCCTTGCTGGAGGAGCGGGACGTTCCTGGGGGCCGGGCGATCGCCGAGCGGCCGGACGGCCAGTTCATCCCGTTCAGCGCGCATCCGGTCCTGCTTCGCGATGCGAACGGTGAGGTCGTCGGCGCCATCAACACCTTGCTCGACCTGCGCACCCAGGCACTGGCTGACGACGCCAGCATAAGGCTCGCTGCCATCGTCGAATCTTCGATGGACGCGATCGTGTCGAAAGACCTGAACGGCATTATCACCAGCTGGAACGACGCGGCACAACGCCTGTTCGGCTACACGCCCGCGGAGGCGATCGGTCGCCCAGTGACGATGCTCATCCCGCCCGACCACCTGGATGAGGAGGCCATGATCATCAGCCGCATTCGCGCCGGCGAACGGATTCCTTCATATGAGACTATCCGGCAGCGCAAGGACGGCACCCTGGTTCCGGTTTCGCTCACCATCTCGCCGATACGCGACGGCACTGGGCGTATCGTCGGCGCTTCCAAGATCGCGCGCGACATCAGCCCGCACAAGGACAGCGAACGGCGTATCCGCACACTCATGCGCGAAGTCAACCATCGCGTTAAAAACCAGTATTCGGTGATCGTCTCGATGATCCGCGAGACCAGCAAGCTGGCGGGTACGCCAGAGGCTTTCCTTTCCCAGGTCCGGGAACGCATCATGGCACTTTCGGAATCACACGATCTGCTGGTCGATGCCGAATGGCGTGGCGCGACTATCGGCGAACTAATCCATGCCCAGACCAAGGCCTTCGCGACACAGGCCAGGCTGTCGATGAGCGGGCCGATGATCATGCTGCAGCCGAATGCGGTGCAATATCTCGGCATTGCCTTTCACGAGCTGGCCACCAATTCGGTAAAGCACGGAGCGCTGTCGCGCCTCGACGGGCGGGTCGAGGTCGAATGGACCGTGACGCCAGCCGCCGATGGCAGCGACGGCTTCCGCCTTGTCTGGCGGGAACTGGACGGACCATTGGTCGATGAAAACACGCGACGCGGTTTCGGAACGGTCGTGCTCAAACGCGTCACCCCGCAGGCGCTCAGCGGCACCGGCCGCCTGGAATTTGAGAGGCACGGCATCACCTGGACGCTGGAAGCGCCGCTGCGCTTCGTTCAGATGTCGATGGCTGGCATTGCGGCTGATTGAAGGCCGCTACCGCGGCTTGGAGGCCGTGTGCCAACGTAATCCCTATGGCAGCAATCAGGAGGAGCCGCGATGAGTTGGCTGGGCACCTGGCGGAACCAGTACGGGTCGGTCGTCGAACTGACCAGCGAAGAGGGCGGACGGATCCGCGGAACCTTCAGGACGGCGCTGGAGGACAGCGCCTTCTTCGGCACGACGGTGCCGCTGTTCGGAGCCTGCCATGGAGATGTCATCGGATTCACCTGCGCGGCCGAAGGGCGTGTCGGAGCCGCAGCGGTGAGCTATACCGGCATCCTCAGGGAGGGGAAGCTGGAGATGCTATGGCACACCGTTGCGGATGCCGCTTTGTCGGCGGAAAAGGAAGGGGCGCCGGCCCGAGCCAGGAAACTCCCCGCCTGGCGTGCCTTTGGAACCAGCCTCGACAGTTTTGAACGCGTCTCCTGATTATCGCGCCCGCCACCGCGGCATTCAGCTCGCAAGCGAGGCAGCAGGGTCCCGCGGCGCGTAGGAACTCGCACTGACAATGGCGCGTTGGTGCGCCAGGACATGTGCTGTTCGTTACGGGATCGACCCAATGAGCGTGCTTTATCGCGCAGCGAAAATCGCCGAACAGGCTCATGCCGGGCAGACGGACAAGACAGGGCGGCCTTATATCGAACATTGCCGCCGGGTCGTCGATGCCGTCGAAACGCTCGACCAGAAAGCCATCGCCTATCTTCACGACGTCATCGAAAAAGGCGACGGCTGGAACCGCGACCGGCTTGAGGCGGCCGGGTTCGGGCCGTCCATCGTATCGGCCGTCGACGCACTGACACGGCGGCCGAACGAGGACGATTCCGTGTTCGTTCGCAGGGCTGCGGCCAACCCGCTGGCGTTGCCGGTCAAGCGCGCCGATCTTGTCGACAATCTATGGCAGGCACGGCAGATCGGTGCCTCGACAGAGAAATACGAAGCCGGCCTGCGCATTCTCAGAGAAGAGTTCGCGAGCTGACGGAAGGCTGGCGCCTGTCGCCGATGTGGGTCTATTCGGTGACGTGCGGCGTATGCCGCTTGTCCTCCGCGGGATCGGCCTCAATCCGCGCCCGGCCGGGATCGAACGCGCCGTGGCGGGCGATCGCCAGTGCCGGGGTGTCGGGCGTCTCGTGGGCCCACATGAAGTCTTCTGCCGACGAGCCGACCGCATGAACACGCCAATAGCTTGCCGTGCCCTTCAGCGGGCTGTGGCTCGTTGTGTTCGTCTTCTCCAGAAGGTCGAAATAGATGTCCTCGAAGGGTATGTAGAAGACAGGATCGTGACCGTCTTCGTAGAGCAGCTTTGCCCGCGCGCTCGATGCAATAATGGCGTCGGAGAACCGAACGGTTACGGTTCCATCGAACGGGACAATCCTGAGCGGGCCTGGCTGGGGGGCGGAATTTGCGGCTAAGGGCTGCATTCGACTTCTCCGTAGACTGCGCTGCCCTCCCGAAACGTGTTGTTGCCCGTCAGGGTTCCAGACCGCGCGCCGAGGCCGGTGGTGGAACGGTTTTGCAAGGTTCGTCGTTGTTTCAGACCTCCGCACGCGCCATAATCGCAATGGCCGCCACTCGCCGACTCAACAGCAAATGGATCAGATGCTGGATCGATCGCCTACCCTTCCAAGGTCGCTTGGCGCTGCGCTGCGAAGGGAAGTGCCGCGGTTTACGGCGCCCGGCAATGAAATTTCGTGCACCACGGTTGCATCCTACAATGTGCATAAATGCGTCGGCACCGATGGCAGGTTCGATCCGGAGCGGGTCGCGGCCGTGGTCAAGGAACTCGACGCCGATATCATTGCTTTGCAGGAGGCCGACGAAAGAACCGGAAGCAGGCAGGGTTTGCTCGATCTCGCAGCGCTCGAGCGGGACAGCGACCTCGTCCCCACACATGTCCCGGAAAACCGCCGCAGCCATGGCTGGCACGGAAATCTGATCCTGGCGCGCCGCGGCGTGGTCGAAAGCGTGAACCAGATCCGGCTGCCCGGCCTTGAGCCGCGCGGTGCGGTCATCGCGGATCTGGAGCTGAAGGGCGTCTCGCTCAGGATCATAGCCGCACATTTTGGCCTGCTGCGGCGGTCGCGCTCGCAGCAGGCCAACGCGCTGGTCGAAGCCACGCACCCGGTTCTGCGGCCAACAATCCTGCTTGGCGACCTCAACGAATGGCGCGTCCGCAACAGGTCTTCGCTGCTGGCCCTGCTGCCGCATTTCGGTCCGATCGATGCGGTTCTGCCGAGCTTTCCGTCGCGCTTTCCGCTTTTTGCGCTCGACCGCATCCTGGCCAGGCCGCCGCACCTGATTTCCAGCATCGAGGTGCACAAGACGCCGCTGGCGCAGCGGGCTTCCGATCATCTGCCGATCAAGGCCCGGCTGAACCTGGACGCGATACGGCAGCCACGACTGCAACCAGAATGAACCTGAAGGGTTGTTAGTCAGATTTCAGACGGTTTGCTTCGCTGACGTTTGCCGGTGCACTTGATGGATACAGCCATTTCGCGGTTTGCCCGGGACAAGATCGCGGCCGACAATACCGGGTTGCTGCTGATCGCCGACAATTATGACGCGTTTGCCGCGCGAATCCTTGCTGCGCGCAGTGCCACAAGCAGCCTCGACCTGATGTATTATCTCTGGCACGACGACCATAGCGGCCGGCTGCTTATGCAGGAGGTCGTCAAGGCGGCGGAGCGCGGTGTCCGCGTCCGAATGCTGCTGGACGATATCAATCCGCGCAACAGCGACGCCGCTTACCTGGCGCTCAACAGCTACAGGAACATCGAGCTGAGGCTCTTCAATCCCAGCGGCATGAGGAACGGCAGCATCTTTCGCTCGCTGGAGATGGTCGCCCGGCTGTTTGCGATGACCCGCCGCATGCACAACAAGGCCTGGATCGCCGATGAGGGCCTGGCCATCGTCGGCGGAAGGAACATCGGCGATGCCTATTTCGACGCTGCCGAGACGAATTTTCGCGATCTCGACCTGTTGCTTCTCGGTCCTGCCGTAGAGCAGACGATGCGTATCTTCGAGGCGTTCTGGAATTGCGAGGCGGCAAAGCCGATTCAGCTGCTCAACCCGGCTGCGGTGGGTTCGCGCGCCGATTTCCTCAACAATCTCGATGCGACCACGGATGGCCAGCTTTTGAACAGCCTCCGTGCCTGGCGCACGATCACGGAGTTCATTGTAGCGCACAGCGACGTCTGCTGGACGAAAGGCGTTCGCGTCATTTCCGATCCGCCGGAAAAGGTGCGCGGCAAGAGGCGCAGGAACTGGCTGACAAAGGAGCTGCTTCCCGCTATCGCGGCGACCAGGCAGCGCCTCGAAATTGTCTCGCCCTATTTCATCCCCAGCCGCACCGGGTTGGCCATCCTGTCGAAGCTGGTGGACCGTGGCGCCGAGGTTGCAATCCTGACCAACTCGCTCGCCGCGACGGACGTCGCCGCCGTGCACGGCGCCTATGCCAAATACCGCCGCAAGCTGCTTAAAAAAGGTATCCAGCTTTTCGAATTGCAGCCCTTCGACCGCCAGGCCAACATCTCCGTTTTCGGCTCAAAGGGAGCCAGCCTGCATACCAAGGCCTTTACGGTCGACGACACGCTGGGGTTTGTCGGTTCCTTCAATTTCGATCCGCGTTCGGTGTCGTTGAATGCGGAAATGGGCGTGCTTTTCCACGATATCAATCTGGTAATGGAGTTGCGCCGGCTGTTCGAGCACGAAAAGTCACCGCAGACGAGCTACCAGCTGGTCCTGGACAAAGGCGCCTTGCGGTGGCTCGGCTTGGCGGATGGCGAGATGCGGCGATATTCGCGTGAACCGGAGGCCAGTCTCTATCGGCGCATCGTTGCAGCGCTGGTTGGGTGCCTGCCGATCGAATCGCAATTGTAGAAGCGACGGATTTGTTGGAACGCGACACTTTGTCGGAACGGAAATGCGGGATCACGAGTTGTAATCCGGTCCGGAGCATGCCGATGAAGACCACGCTATACAGTTTTCTTGCCGAGCTCTTGCCGTTCTGGATGGCGCATAAACGCAAAATGCGTGCCGACCGTGTCGCTGAGCGGCCGACACGATCTGCCGCAGGTGACGATGTTCGGCCGTCAGGCGACCCGAACCGCGCAACACCGGCGCGACGGCGCAACGCGTCTTAGGGCGGGATGCCTGCAAATTACACCCCGCCCCAAATGTCTGGTTAGCGGCATTCTGCGACGCCAAATGATTTCGCTTGACTGCAAAGCTCTAGCTCTTTGGCGATCACGCTATCGTTAAGTATCGCTGTTTGAAATTCGGCGTTGCCAAGCATCCATTTTGCAGCACGTACGTTAATGACACTACAGTTTGCCGCTACAGGTGAGCACCATGAGTGCTAATGCGATAGAATTCTTGCAGGACTGGATTCACGAAAACGTTCATGTGCCGCCGCCTCCGATCAGGCTTGAAAAGGAGGCGGAAATCCTCGCCAGGGAATGTAAGCAAGAGGCGGCCAACGCCGGGGTACCCATCGAAGACATCGAGGAAGAGGTTGGCGACCTCAAGGATCTGCTGGTCGCCAAGCTCGAAGACGCAGCCGAGGACGAGGCCAGGCAACTCAATGGCAGGGGCAGCGACATGAATAGGACGGCTGGAGCCAGCCGTCGGGCGACACTGCAGAACAATCTGTGATTCAGGGCGGGCCGAACAAATGCGCCGCTGAGGACGCCGCAATCTCCTGGGCATTTTCAGCGGGTTCGTACTGCAGCGGGTTGCCGTGGCTCAGACTTCGCACAATCCGCTCCGGACTGAAGGAATGACGCCATGGCATAAACCTTTTCGCCGGACATGCGTTGTTGGGTTTCAAGCCAGGGAGATGACCATGCAGATGAAATCGGAAATCGCCGGCGAGGCCGCCAAGCAGCGGCATATCCAGCGCCGTATCGACGAGAAGGACAAGTCCAAATCCAATGGCAAGCAAAAAGGCGCTATGCAGGCCGGCGCCCGCAAATATCCCGAGCCGCCCTTCCCCGAGCAGCACCAGCCGAAGCCGGGGCATGAATGGGCGATCGAGCCGGCGCCGCTTTATGATGCGCCATTTTACATCGGATCGAAAAAGCTCGACGGCAAAGTGGCCGTCATTACCGGCGGCGATTCAGGCATCGGCCGTGCGGTGGCCGTGCTCTATGCGCGTGAAGGCGCCGATGTGGCGATCGTCTATCTCTCGGAGGACAAGGACGCCGAAGAGACCAAAAGGGCCGTCGAAGCCGAAGGCCGGCGCTGCATCCTGATCAAAGCCGATGTCAGCGAACGCGACCACTGCCACAACGCGGTGGCTGAGGTCGTGCAGGAGTTTGGGCGCATCGACGTGCTGGTCAACAATGCCGCTTTCCAGATCCACTCCAGCGATTTCAGCGAGCTCACCGAGGAGCATTTCGACACGACGCTGAAGACCAACCTCTACGGCTATTTCCACATGGCGCAGGAGGCGGTACCGCACATGAAACCCGGTTCGGCGATCATCAACACCGGTTCAGTGACCGGCATCGAGGGCTCGAAGCAACTGGTCGACTACTCCATGACCAAGGGCGGCATTCATGCCTTCACCCGCGCGCTCTCAGGCAACCTTGTCGACAAGGGCATACGGGTCAACGCCGTGGCGCCGGGGCCGGTTTGGACGCCGCTCAACCCCTCGGACAAGGAAGCCGGCGATGTTTCGAAATTTGGCGCGGATACGCCGATGAAACGGCCGGCCCAGCCGGAGGAGATCGCGCCGGCCTACGTGTTCCTCGCCTCGTCACATTGCTCGAGCTATATTACCGGCGAGATATTGCCGATCGTGGGCGGCTACTGACGGCATGTATTTCGTTGCCCTGGCCACTGACTATGACGGCACGCTGGCGCATGAAGGGGTCGTTGCCGAGAAGACGCTTGCGGCGCTTGAACGCTTCAAGAAGAGCGGCCGCAAACTCATTCTCGTCACCGGGCGCGAGCTGCCCGACCTCAAACGCGTCTTTCCCGAAGTCGCGATCTTCGACAAGGTGGTCGCGGAAAACGGGGCGCTGATCTACACGCCGGCCAGCGAGGAGGAGCGGACGATATCTCCGCCGCCCGCCCCCGAGCTCATCGCCAAACTCAGGAAACGCGGTGTCAAACCGCTTTCGGTCGGACGCTCGATCGTCGCAACCTGGGAACCGCATCAGGCTACCGCGCTCGAGGTCATCAAGAAATTGGGGCTGGAGCTGGAAATCATCTTCAACAAGGGCGCGGTGATGATCCTGCCCAGCGGCATCAACAAGGCGACCGGCCTGACAGCCGCGCTTCAGGACCTCAGATTGTCGCCGCACAACGTCGTCGGTGTCGGCGACGCCGAAAACGACCACGCCTTCCTGCGCGCCTGCGGCTTCAGCGTCGCCGTCGACAACGCACTGCCGGCAGTCAAGGAAACGGCGGATCTCGTGACACGCGGCGCGCGCGGAAAAGGCGTCGAGGAACTGATCGCCAAGGTGGTGGAGCGCGATCGCGAGCTTGTGCCGAGCCGCGACGGCATTGTGCTTGGCTCGGAGGACGGCAAGGAGGTGTATCTGTCGCCAACCGATACGGTGCTGATCGCCGGGAGCTCCGGCATCGGCAAATCGACCCTGGCGACCGCACTGACGGAGCGCTTCGTCGAGAGAAAGTTCCAGTTCTGCATCTTCGATCCGGAAGGCGACTACGATGGCCTCGAAGGCGCGGTCCGGCTGGGCGACGGCTCGAACGCGCCGACGAAAACGCAATTGCTCGATCTCCTGGAGAAGCCCGACAACAATCTTGTCGTCAATGGCCTGGCGCTGCGTGTCAACGAGCGGCCGGACTTCTTTGCCGACCTGCTGCCGGGCCTCGGCAGTCTTCGTTTCCGTACGGCACGACCGCACTGGCTGATCATCGACGAGGCGCATCACCTCCTGCCGAAGCGGCGCGACGATACCCCAATGGTGCTGGCGATGGAATTGCCCGGCACGATCCTGATCACGGTTCATCCGGACGCGATCTCAACCGATGCATTGCGGCTGGTCACCGCCGTCATCGCACTCGGCCCCAAGGCAAAAAAGGTCATCAAGACGTTCTGCCGCGAGACCGGCACCGAATCGCCAAAGGACAAGGATCTGAGCTCGCCAAAAGACGAGCGCGTGCTGTTCTGGCGGCCGCAGGCGCACAAGAAACCTGCCATGGTCGAGCCGATCGAGCCGCGGCAGTCGCTCAAGCGCCACAGCCGCAAATATGCCGAGGGCCAGCTCGACGAGAAGGGCAGCTTCTATTTCCGCGGCCCCGACAATGCAATGAACCTCCGCGCCCATAATCTGATGATTTTCGCCCAGATCGCCGAGGGCATCGACGACAGGACCTGGGAACATCATCTGCGCGCCGGCGACTATTCCGAATGGTTTCGCCACCAGATCAGGGACAAGGAACTGGCGCGCGAGACCGCGGAGGCGGAGAAAGACGGCACACTTTCGGCGCAGGAGAGCCGCAACCACATCCTGGACGCAGTGCGCCGCCGCTATACCGCGCCCGCCACCGCGCCAAAGGAATAGATGCAAACGGCGCCCAGCCGTGGAACCTCATCCGCCAAAACGAAATTGTGTTCTATCGGGCGCCAGATCCAATCAATGCCGAATAATTGCCCCGGAAAGAGACGATGGATGAGCAGCGACCCGGACAAGAATGGTCCTGTCTTTTCGGCGGAGCAGGCGCGGCAGGGCGAGATCCTGCGGACGCGGGCGCGCCGGATCATTTTCATCGCCGGCCTGGTGGGTCTCGTCTTTCTGGCATTGCTGGTGTGGTGGGTTTGAATTCCTGACGGCTGGAGCGAAATCATGAAATCACAGCTTGTTGCCGAAAGCGCCGGGCAGAGAACGTTTGTGGTTGTGCTTGATCCCGGCGAAGAGGCGTTTGCGCAACTGACGTCGTTTGCGGTCGAGCGTGGCGTCGGCGGCGCGTCGCTGACTGCGCTCGGCGCTTTCGAAAGGGCAACCGTCGGCTGGTTCGACCCTGGAGAAAGGACCTACCGGAAAATCCCCATCCAGGAACAGTGCGAAGTGCTGAGCGCGATCGGCGATGTTGCCATCGGCGACGACGGCAGGCCCAGCCTGCACGTCCACGCAGTCCTTGGATTGAGTGACGGCACCACGAGGGGTGGTCATCTGCTGGACGGAATCGTGCGGCCGACGCTCGAGGTCACATTGGTGGAGACGCCTGGCCATCTGCGCCGCAGGCATCATCCCGAACTCGGCGTCGCCCTGATCGACCTGGAGCCTTGATCCGAGCCGATCACTTCGTTGATTTGACTGCGGCCGTTTCGGGTACACCCTCCCAACCGAAGACGCTGCGGCCGCCGAGCAGATGCGATTGCTCGAACTCCCCGGCGACGATTTCCTTCAGGCTTGGGCCGGTGACATAGCGCTCGACCTGCCGCGACTGGTCGTCCAGCCGCCGCAAGGCGCCGATCTCTTCGTCACGGCCGAGCCTGGCCTTTTCGACAGCCGACTTCAGCACGCCGATCGTCTCGTCATAGACTTTCAGCGGCACAGGGAACGGGTGCCTGTCCTTGCCGCCATGCGCCAGCGAGAAGCGTCCTGGATCGGAAAAACGGCACGGCGCGCCATGCACGACTTCGGCGACCAACGCCAGCGCCCGCACCGTGCGCGCGCCGACATTGGGCACCAGGAGAAGCTCGGCGAAATCCGTCGGGCCGCGCTCGGCCGCCGCGGCGATGTTGCCGTGCAGGCGGCGCATGACGACATCGCTTTCGCGCACATCGTGGTGCGCCGGCATCACCAGATGCGGCAACAGCTTTTGCGCCGGCTCCGGCGCTGGCGCCGAACCCCGCTCCAAAGCGGCAAGTTCCCTCACGATGCGATCCGGTCCAAGGCCGTGCAGAAGGTCCAGTTGTCCCTGGCGCGACGCTTCGGCGCGGCGGTCGGTCAGGTTGACGATCTCGCCCTGATTGGCGCCCTCGATGGCAGCATGCGGCTGGTCGACAAAGCTCTTCAGGCCCTCGGACAGCCAGTGATAGCGGCGCGCCACCTTGCTGTCGCCGTTCATGCCTTGCTGCACCACCACCCACTTGCCGTCGTCGGTGACGATAAAGCCGTGCAGATAGAGATCGAAACCGTCCTGGACCGCGGCGCTGTCCACCTTGGCGACAAGCCGGCTGGCAGTCGCGAGGCCTTGCCCGTCGAGGCCGACACGCTCGCCGATCAGGGCGAGCTCATGCGGGGTCTTGCGCGAATGCGCGCCGCGGCCGCCGCAAACGTGGATGCCGAGTTCGCCGGAAAGCGGCGACAGCCCGCGCTTCAACGCTCCGACGACGCTGGTGGTGATGCCGGAGGAATGCCAGTCCATCCCCATCACGGCGCCAAAAGACTGGAACCAGAACGGATGCGCCAGCCGGCGCAGCAATTCATCGCGGCCGTAATGGTGGATGATCGCCTCGCACATGACCGCGCCAAGCCGCGTCATGCGGTCGCCGAGCCATTTCGGTACGCGCCCGCCGTGAAGTGGGAGATCAGCACTTCCCGATCGCTGTGCCACGGTCTTTTGCTTGCTCCTTGAGTCCTGCCTCGACAGATAGGTATCGAAAGGGGTGTGGAGAAGCTATGGCCTGATTCAGGCCGCGATCGTTGCAAGCCGCCAGCTAGCGGGCAGGTTCGCTGAGGAGATCAAACTTCTGGATCTCGCAATGCTCGCCCACCGATTCCAGCAGATCTATTGGCGGTGCGCCAGTGTCCGGCCGTCTCCAACTGATCTCGAACGAGAAAACAGGGTCTTTGATATCCGGGCGCCTCTCTATCGCGACGAGGCGTGCCCGGTAGCCAAGCGGCCCGATCATCGTATCGAGTTCCTGTCGGGCTGCGGCCTTCCAGGTCACTGCCAACTGGGCGTGGTGTTCGCGCGAAATTCGAAGATCCACCCATTTCAGGACGAGCAAGGTGGCCAGCGTCAGTGCGGTGCCGGCCGCGCCCAAGCCGTATTGGCCACCACCGAAAGCCAATCCGATCGCCGTCATCACCCACAAGGTGGCCGCCGTGGTGACGCCGCTGACAAGACTGCCACGGCGAAGAATGGCGCCACCGCCGATAAAGCCGACGCCGGTCAGCACGCCCAGCGGAAAGCGCAAGACGTCCATCGATGCAAACGAATCCGGGTGCTTGCCAACGGTTCCCAGCAGAATGCTGGCCTGGACCATTGCGATGGCGGCCGCCAACCCGACCAGCACGGTGGTGCGTAGCCCCGCCGCGTGCCCGCGCGCTTCCCGGTTGAGGCCTATCAACAGGCCGGCGAGCGCGGTCAGAAGTAGTCGTGCTGCGATGTCCTGCCAAACCGGAACAACGAGGAGCATCGCGGTCACCCGTCGGGCCAGGCGCTGCTGGCCAGGAATAGCGCCATGGTCAAAACGAACAAGGGCAAGAGCGTCTTCATCGCAAATTCTTTTCGTCGATAGGCAACAAACGATGCGCCTGGATTTTGGTTGCGCCGCCGACGATTCACCCCGGCGATGGGCAGCGGCGGAACAAAACCTCCGGCCTGCGGGTTGGTGGGTTCACGCCAACGAAGGATTTGCAGTCATGGTCCGCTTGCTGCTTGCTGGAGCCGTCGCTTATCTGGCCTATCGCATCACCAAGGAGATCGGTGGATCCGGCGAGGTCGATCCGCTGTCGCCTTCGGCCGACCAAGCCGGCCGCAAGGCGCCGAGGCGGCAAAGCGGGGCACAGAGGAATGGCCGACGGCGCTAGCGAATGCCGTAGCGGCGGCGCGGACCAGCCATGACCGCATTTCCGTTGCCGCTCGACCTTCGTCCAATGGAAGCCAAAGCCGCCGATGCAATTCCTGGCGGCGACGGGCTTTGGCAATACGAGCCGAAATGGGACGGGTTTCGCTGCCTCGCGTTCAAGGGCGACGATGCGGTCGACCTGCGTGCAAAATCCGGCAAGCCGCTTGGCCGCTATTTTCCCGAAATGGTCGCGGTGCTGCGCGATGTGAGCTCGCGACAGTTTGTTGCCGATGGCGAGATTGTCATCGAGGTCGACGGATCGTCCTCGTTCGAGGCCCTGCAAATGCGCCTTCATCCCGCCGAAAGCAGGATCCGCAAGTTAAGCCTCGAGACGCCTGCCATGCTGGTCCTGTTCGATATGCTGGCCGAACCCGGCGGCAGGATCATCATCGAAGAGCCTCTCACCACCAGGAGGCAGGCGATTGAGGCCTTTGTCGCGACGGCGGCACGGCCCGAACTGCACCTGTCCAAATATACGCACGACGCCGCCACCGCCGAGCGCTGGCTGCAGGGCGCCGGCCACGGCTCCACCGACGGTGTTGTTGCCAAACTGATCGCCGGGCCATACCGGCCCGGCGAGCGCGCCATGGCCAAGGTCAAGCGACTGCGCACTGCTGATTGCGTGGTCGGCGGCTTTCGCTATCTCGCCGGCAGCAACGAAGTCGGATCCCTGCTGCTTGGCCTCTACAATAACGAAGGCAGGCTGGACCATGTCGGGTTCACCTCGACCATCGGCAAGGACGACAGGGCAGCATTGACCAGACGGCTGGAAAAACTGCGGGCCAAACCGGGTTTCACCGGCAAGGCGCCGGGCGGACCAAGCCGCTGGAGCACGGAGCGGAGCGGACAATGGGAACCGATAAAGCCTGAACTGGTGGTCGAGGTTCGGTTCGACCATGTGACCGGCGACCGATTCCGGCACGGAACCAAGCTGTTGCGCTGGCGGCCGGACAAGGAGCCCCGGCAATGCACGTTCGAGCAGATCGAGTAAGTCGGCTCCGAGGCACCGCTTCAAGGCTCTAGCCGCCCGCTCTACCGTTCATGACGGACCAATGCAGAATTCACCGGTTCGCCGCGGCCAACCGAGCCTTGGCAACATTTCCGAGGCTCGGTTGCGGTTTTGAAATCAAGCGGCTTCTTGCATTGCGCGTTCGTTGACACCGCTTTCGCCGAGCTTGGAAAGCGCTTCGTCGGTCGCGACCTCTTCCTTGAGAGTTGCCCTGAGCAGCTCGACAACGTCGCTCTTGCCAAGTTCTTCCGCCCACGCGATCAAAGTGCCGTAGCGAGCGATCTCGTAATGTTCGACAGCTTGCGCCGCACCGACAAGCCCGGCGTCGAGCGCGGGAGCACCATTATACTCCTCGAGCATTTCCGAGCCCTCTTCGATGATGCCGTCAATTGCCGGACAGGTTTTGCCGCGGGCCGGCTTGCCGAATTTCTCGAACACCTCCTCGAGGCGGTCGACATGTCCTTCGGTTTCCATGCGGTGTTTCTCGAAAGCGGCGGTCACTTCTTCCGACTCCGCGCCCTTGGCCATTTTGGGCAGCGCTTTCAGTATCTTCTTCTCGGCGTAGTAGAGGTCTTTGAGCCCGTCGAGGAACAGATCCTCAAGGCCCTTGCTTGCCGCCTTCGCGGCCTTTTTCGTGGTCGCCATGATCCTCTCCCGAATGGTTGGTGCCGCCTCGCAAAGTGGAGGTGTCCGATAACCCTTCGACGGGAAACAAGTTCCCTGACGTTACGGGAGCTTTGAAAATTTTTCCGACCCGCGTGCGGTGTCGCAAGGGCCTCGACTTACGGCAGCAATCGGCGAGGAAAGCGCCGTCAGCGCTCGCCGATATGCTCGAACAGGCGGATGTATTCGGCCTCGGCCAAGCCGTAGCCGCCATCTGCCAGTGCGACGAGACCATCGCGGTCGCGGATGATAATTTCGCCGCGGCGGGACCGGATGAGCCCTCGCCCCTCAAGCAGCTGCAGCGCGACCGTGACACCCGGGCGCCTTACGCCAAGCATGATCGACAGGAATTCGTGAGTGATCGTCAGCCGGCCGCCGTCCACCCGATCGTCACACATGAGCAGCCAGCGCGCCAGCCGGTCTTCAAGTTTCGATCGCGCGTTGACCAGCGCGGTAAAGCCAGTCTGTACATGCAGATATTGCACGTAGCGCAGCAAGAACAGCCGCAGCGTCGGGCTTTGTGTCAGCGCCGCTTTGAACGGCTCGGCGTCGATCTTGGCGGCTTCTCCCGCCAGCTGCACATAGCAATCATGGACCGTACGGTCGTCGCCCATTATCAAGGCCGAGCCGGTCATACCTTCCAAGCCGACAAGGCCAACTTCCGCATCGCTGCCGTTCGGCATCTTCGCAACCACGGAACCGATACCCTCCTCGAGGAAATAGATGGCCTCGATCGGCGATCCGGACACTTCGAGCGATTGCCGTAACTCCAGCGAACAGCGCTCGATGTGCGGCTCGAGAGAAGCGAAATCGCCGGCGTTCAGTCGGCGCAACAGCTTGTTTTTGTATGGATTTTTATTGGAATATGGATTCTTATTGGAAGTTGCTGGATCAGACATAGCTGGGCCCAAAACAGGGCAAGAGCTTTCTTATCTCCCAGCCGTCCGCGCCCGGTATAACCTGCGAACGATAGCGCTTATATAAGCACTGAAAGGTATGGAGCCTACTAAATAAAAAAATGAATCGATGCACGGCAGTTCTCCTGCCGCTTGCCTACGAAAACATCCGACTGAAAGTTAGAGTTGGAAACGTACCAAAGACGGTTTCGTACGAAAACGACAATTTTGAGATCGCCGGGCGCAAAAGAGCCCGTCGCGAGGGATGCAACGGGCTCCATTCGGGCGTCGTGGGCTACGCCCAGTGATCCAAATGAGGGTGGGTTGGATCGCAGCAACAATGCAGGTGCGAGACAGTCGTTCCCAAACTGTCTGCTTGGTAATTTCTGTACATTGAGTTTGGACGAGAGCGGCGCTAATTGAATTGGAGTCGTCCACACAGGCATGGCGAGTGGACGCTTGAAAGACGCTTCGCGCTTTCGCCCTTTTCAAGGGAGGATGGCATGTCGATGCAAGGTGCAGCAACTCCAGCCGAACTGAGCGTGCTGAGAAAAGCGCTCGACGACTGCTGCCGCGAGTTGGGTGTTGCGGACGACAGTCCTGTCCGCGAGCGGTTGGCAGCCCGTATCATGTCGCTGTTCAACGAAGGTGTGCTCAGCGCCGATCTGAAAGAAGCGCTGGCCGCCGATCGCCAACACTAAGCTGCTGCTATGGTGGCGTCCTCGGCGCCGAAAGGTTCGGCACCGAATCGCCCTTTTTAGCCGGGGTCCCGGTTTGCCAAGGATCTTGGAAATCTTGTCTTTCACGACAAAACGCCCGGCGCTTATTACCAGGCGGCAGGCGGTTTGTCGCGAGCGTGAAACCAACGCGTGTCGCGCTTGACCGGCCTCATGCGACGCGCTTTAGGTTCCTGTTTTATGCATGTCGTTATCACAAAACCGCTGCACACCCTCGGGCCAGCCCGAGGGCATGCTTTGGCGCGACATGCATCAAATGCGCCCAAGCAGGACCAGGATAATGACGATAAGCAGCACCAGGCCGAGGCCGCCACCACCGTAATAGCCGGTGCCATAGAACGGTCCGCCGCCCAAGCCGCTGAAGCCGCCAAGCAAGGCAAGGACCAAGATGATGATGAGAATGGTTCCAAGGCCCATGATGTCTGCTCTCCCTGTTTGCGCTGCCGCCATTCGCATCAGCGCGTCGCATTGTACAAAGGTATGAACTCGCAAGGAGCATTCCTGTTCCGGCGGGACGGTAAGGCGTACAAGCAAACTGCCGGGCCGTGCCGTCAGAAAAGTCCACAGATGCATGCCTGCGGAGAATGGCATGGCGGCCGCCTTGAACACCTGAGAACATGCTGAAATTCATGGGGAATTTGTCGGAACCTTCGCCCGCCCGAACGGTTGTTTTCTTAGTCGCAACGCGACGACCCTCGTAAAAAGGAGAAGCATCATGTTCACGAAAATTCTCGCAGCTTCCGCGCTTACGATCGGTCTGGCCACGTCAGCGATGGCCCAGAACGTCGGCGATCCCTCCGGGGACGCTACCGACGGCAGCGGGCGGACGATCGTAGTCCCGAATAATGGCGGCCCGGACACCGGCGCGGATTCGACCATCACCAACAGCATTCGCGATTTCTCAACGACGAATTCGAATGCCGACCGGAATTGCCCGCCAGGCCCGCAGGGGGCCCTGCCCGATGCGACCGGCAAGGCTCCGGGCACGATGGCCCCGACGGTGAACGACAACCACTGCGGCAAGTAAGCGCCCGGTGATCACAGCCTGACCAGGCCGCGGAGCATAGGCTCCGCAGCGTGTTGGTTTTTGCCGCAAATTAGCGCCTAACGGCCGCGGTGGTCGAAGCTGACCGCGATCTGCCGACCGTCCAGCGCGCGAACGATGAAGCCAACCAGCTCCTCGTCGGTTTGCCGGAACCAGGGAAAGCGTCTGCGCAAATCGGCTATGACGACGGTGGTCGAGAGAATATCGCCCGATTGGTAGTCGGCCATGACGGTATGAATGGCTTTGTCGGTATCCATACCGATTCCAAGCGGCGACTTGATCTGCCCCACGGAAGCCTCCACCCATCTCTCCCGACCGACGATAGCAAGACCGCGGCAAAGCGAAAGAGCTTGTACGAATCCGTACGATCTCGCTGCGTGCGTTGCGATTTGCGGGATGCAGCCGGCGTCCTTTGTTTTGCGTTTCCAAACTATTGTCTGGCGTCGCGGCGGCTCTGGCGCCACGACCAGGCAACCTCGCCGCAGCTTCCGCGTTGAGCCATCGAGGGATGACATCAGCCTCGGAGAGCTCCCATGAAAACACTTCTATCCGTCACTGCGGCAGCGATGGTGGCCGGCGCGCCTTTGGTTGCTTTTGCCCAATCGGCGACGCTGACGCCTCTAACGACCGACACCATGAGCAAGGTTGACACTGCGACGTTCGTCAAGACGGTGCCCATCGCCAATACATTCGAAATCGAATCGAGCCGACTTGCGCAGACGCAGGCGAAGGCCGACGACGTAAAAGCCTTCGCGGCGCAAATGGTCACGGACCACACCAAGGCCGACGAGGAGTTCAAGGCGGCGCTCAGCAAGGGTCAGACGACTTCGGCCACCGCGCCAGCCGGCCCGCCGCTGGACACCAAGCATCAGGCGCTGCTCGACCAACTCAAGGAGGCCAGCGGGGACAGCTTCCAATCGAAATACATCGACATGCAGACCCAGGCGCATAAGGAAGCGGTGGCGCTGTTTTCCGCTTACGCAAATTCCGGCGACGATCCGGCGATGAAGGAATTTGCCAAAAAGACGCTGCCGGTGCTGCAAATGCACGAACGTCACGTGAAGGATCTCGCCGCCGCGCATCAATGAGGGCGACGACCGCCAGCGGTTTCGCCAACGGAGACGCCGGGCTTGAAGGGAGCGGCTGTCGTCGGCCCCGGGAACAAAGTACCGAGAGTGCCGTTATTCACTTGGCCTATTCCCGGGAGGATCCAATGGGAGGCGGCATTCGCGAGGCGCCGAGGGCAGTAGAGCTGGGTTTCGGCGCCGTTCCGATTGCCGCTGTCACAGGCTGAATCGATTTCCGGCCGGGACAGGTTACCATGCGCTACGGCGAGATATTTGCAAACGCAACGGCGCTCTTGTTGCTGGCGCTGATGGTTGGCGGCATCTTCATCTTGTTTGGAGAACCGCTGTGGCCGCGGCACTACGCGAGAATGGTGCTGGTCCCGAATATTGATGCCATGGCCACCGCGTCATTCCGAACGAGGTGCGCTCCAAGTCCATGCCTGCCCGACACCATCGATCAGACCATGCTGGCTCCTCGCCCCGAGGACGGACCGTGATCTGCGATTTGCAGACGCTGCAACGCTGTGGAGCGGGATGCGGTAAGGCCCGCCGCGCAAGTCGCGCCGCGGGCTTACCGGTGCAATCAAACGGTCTTGCAAACCGTCCGGCTACAACTAGGTCAGGATAAGCACGATCTTGTAGGTATTCGGATCGACGATGACGATTCGGCCATCGGCCAGCACGAAATATTCATAGGATTCGTAAGCCGGAACAATCTTGACGATGCGCGCCGGCAGACGATGTAGCCGGACCTTCTTTCGCGGAACCTCGACGCCGACAGAGATGTCGAAATCGACATTGGAAACGGGTTGGACGTTCGTTTCCTTGATGACCTGGGTAATCTCTGTCTTCTGTTCAACGGTCACATTGCTGATGGAAGCGGTCGAACTCTGGTCCTGCGTCTGCGTAGAGGCGTTGCCTTTAGTTTGCTCGCTGGTCGTGGTCCCAGTCTTGCCCTGAGCCTGCTCCTCGGTCTTCATTTTCGTGTTGCCTTGGGCCTGCTCGGTAGTGGTGGTTCCGGTTTTGCCCTGGGCCTGCTCGTCGGTTTTCATTTTGGTGTTGCCCGTGGCCTGCTGGTCAGTCGTGGCGCCAGCCTTGCCCTGAGCTTGCTCGTCGGTCTTCATTTTCGGCTTGCCCTGAGCCTGCTGGTCAGTCGTAGCGCCAGCCTTGCCCTGGGCTTGCTCGTCGGTCTTCAGCTTTTTGTTGCCCTGCGCCTGTTGTTCAGTCGTAGCGCCGGCCTTGCCCTGGGCCTGCTCGCCCATCTTTGCGCCATTTGGACAGTTGGCAGTGCCGGCTGCGCAATTGGCGCCGGACTGGTCGTCGGTCGACTGCTGCGTCTGGGCAAGTGCCGCTCCGCAGCTGACGCTGATTGCTAGCATGCTGGTGATCAGAACGCCTTTCATGAGAGATCTCCTTGGAAAATGCGTCCCTTCACCGCGTAAAACTGCGGCTAAAAAACTTTGTTCCAAATTAACCGAGCGAAACGGCAAGCGATCCGAGCGGCGGAACAAGCTTTGCCCGGTGACGTTACCGACCTAGCGACCCCGCTGCGAACGGCATGACGCGGCGCAGCGCAGAGGTGGCTCACGACGAAAGGAGACGATCATGAGAATGCATCTTTCCGCGGCTGCGGCTGGGTTCTTGCTGCTTGCGGGTGTTGGCGCCGCTGCGGCCCAGGACGTGGTCATCGAACCGCAGCAGGAGACGATCGTACGCGAGTATGTGAAAAAGCAGCCTCTGGCGTCCGTCCAGCTTCCCGGCGTGGAGCTCAATGTCGGCTCGACACTGCCCGATACCGTCGAGCTTCATGAAGTTCCCAGCGTCAAATACCGCTACGTCGTCGTCGACAATCGGACCGTCCTGGTCGATCCTGGCACGCGCAGGATCGTGAAGGTCATCGAGTGAACAAGCGCGTCGCTTTGAAGGGACATGCGGCGCGTCCAGCATTGTCGACATCCCAGACTGCTGCCCTTGTTGGGCATTCCGACGCAGAAAGGCCCGCCGTTCCGACGCACGGCGGGCCACATAGCCGAGTCAGCACGCCAGGCGGCAGGGTCCTGTGCTCGCCAGACCAGAAACTTTGAGAGAATATTCCCGGCTCCTCATCTGGTGTGAAATACTGTTCTTTGATCTGGCGATCAGCATTTCCGATGATGCCCGCAAGGCTTCGCATTCCGCCTGGCCGCAACGATTGCAAAACCGATGGGATTGACCATGCCTGGGAACACCAACACTTTGCTTCCATTCTTTTCGGCAACTATAAGCCGGCGCGCCGGCCTCGCTGTACTTTTCGCATCAGCGGTTGCGATTGTCAGCCTTGCTGCGCCGTCGTTCGCCGAGGACAAGACGGCGGTCAAGGTCGGCATCATGAGCGGCGAGGACGAGGACGTCTGGCGCGTCGTCACCGCCCAGGCGGTGGAGAGGGGCCTGACGATCGAGACCGTGGTGTTCAACGACTATACCCAGCCGAATGAAGCGCTCGAGCGTGGCGAAATCGACGCCAACGCCTTCCAGCACAAGCCCTATCTCGACAACCAGATCAAGACGCAGGGCTATCACATCGTCCCGGTCGGCTATACCGGGGTCTGGCCGATCGGCCTTTATTCCAAGAAGTACGCGAATATTGCCGACCTGCCCGAAGGCGCGGTCATTGGCGTGCCGAACGACCCGTCCAATGAGGGCCGCGCACTGCGCGTCCTGCAGAGCGAACATCTGATCAAGCTCAGGGAGGGTACCGGCATTCTTGCGACGACCACCGACATCGCCGAAAACCCGAAGCACTTGGTCATCAAGGAGCTGGACGCAGGCATCGTCGGGCGCTCGGTGGAAGACCTCGACGGGGCCGTAGTCAACACGGATTGGGCGCTTAAGAGCGGCCTCACACCGGAGAACCGCATCGCCCAGGAGGCGGTGGCCGACAATCCCTATCGCAATTTCATCGCGGTCAAGGCCGGCAATGAAAACCAGCCCTGGGTAAAGACATTGGTCGCCTCCTATCAGAACGAAAAGGTGAAGGCCGAATTCGACCGGGTCTACAAGGGAACCGGCATCAGCGCCTATTGATGCCGAGCTCGACTGGGCGCTGAAGCCTAGCATGATAAAGCGGTCCGCGCTTCAACGCGGACCGCGATCGCGTTTGCGGGACACCAATACAGGAACTTTCATGAACCAGCATTTCGCCTCGGTCACCGAAGTCACGCATCCCGTCGGCGGCCGCTCCGCGGGACCGAACGATGTCGTGCGTCTCATCGAGCTGAAGCGCCGCTTCGGCGCGACAGCGGCGCTGGACGGCGTGTCGCTCAGCGTGCGCCAGGGCGAGATCCTCGGCATCATCGGCCGCAGCGGCGCCGGCAAGTCGACGCTGATACGCTGCCTGAACGGCCTGGAGCGGCCGGATTCAGGACAAGTCTTCATCGAAGGCCGCGACATCAGCCGGCTCGGCGAGCGCGAATTGCAGCCGCTGCGCCGGCGCATCGGCATGATCTTCCAGCATTTCAACCTGCTGTCCGCCAAGACGGTCGAAGACAATGTAGCGCTGCCGCTCAAGATCGAAGGCCGGCCCAGGGCCGAACGCCTGGCGCGCGCCGCCGAGCTGCTCGAGCTTGTCGGCCTGTCGGAGAAGGCGAAAGCCTATCCGGCGTCGCTGTCGGGCGGGCAGAAGCAGCGCGTCGGCATTGCCCGGGCGCTTGCGGCGCGCCCGGCGCTGCTGCTGTCGGACGAAGCGACCTCGGCGTTGGACCCGGAGACGACGCGCTCCATCCTTGCCTTGCTCAGAGACATCAACCGGCAGCTCGGCCTGACCATCCTGCTCATCACGCACGAGATGGAGGTGATCCGTTCGATCGCCGATCGTGTCGCGGTGATCGACGCTGGGCGGATCGTCGAGCAAGGCCCGGTCTGGTCGGTTTTTGCGGACCCCAAGTCGGCGATCACGCAGAGCCTGCTCGGCGGCATCCGGCCGCAATTGCCGGCAGAGATCGCAAGCCGGCTAACGCGGAACGCCGGCGTGGAGGCGATCCTCAGGATCGACGTGGCCGGTGAGGCCGCGCGAAGCCCGCTTTTGTCCGATCTTGCCTCGGCAGTTCCCGGCTCGTTCCGCCTCGTGCATGGCGGCATCGATCACGTCCAGCAGCAGCCGGTCGGGACACTGTTCGTTGCGGTCGCCGGCAGCAATGAAGCTCACCTGGCAGAGGTGATCGCGTTCTTGAAAGCCCGCCAAGCGCGGGTGGAGGTGCTTGGCCATGTCGCCGGTTCTGTTTGAGCTTCTCGTCCGTTCGATCTGGGAAACGATCCTGATGACGGCCGCCTCCGGCCTCATCTCGCTGGTTTTCGGGCTGCCGCTCGGCCTGGCGCTGGTCGCCACCGACCGCGGCGGCATCGCCGAAAACCTGTGGGTGAACCGCGCGCTTGGCGCTGTCATCAACGGCTTCCGCTCTGTGCCTTTCATCATCCTGCTGGTTGCGCTGATCCCGGTGACGCGGCTGATCGTCGGCACCTCGATCGGCACTTGGGCAGCGATCGTTCCGCTGTCGATCGCCGCGACGCCCTACTATGCCCGGATCGCCGAAGTGTCGCTGCGTGAGGTCGACCACGGGCTGATCGAAGCGGCGCGCGCCATGGGCGGCAACCGCTGGACGATCATTCGCGAGGTGCTGGTGCCGGAAGCGCTGCCCGGCATCGTCGCCGGCTTCACGGTGACGCTGGTGACGCTGATCGGCGCCTCGGCGATGGCCGGCGCCATCGGCGCCGGCGGGCTCGGCGACCTCGCCATCCGCTACGGTTACCAGCGCTTCGAAACGTCAGTCATGATCGCCGTGGTCATCGTCCTGATCGTCCTGGTCTGCGGCATCCAGTGGGCCGGCGACCGGCTGGTCGCGAGGCTGGATCACCGCAACTGATTGTTGGCCGCAAATGAGGGAATCCGAGGCCGCGCCGTCATCCGGCGCGCCTCTTTTCCGTGGCTGCCCGGTCGATCCCCAATCCATCCGCCGAGAGAGCGACCCCGAACTTTTCGGCGGCTTCTGCGGGCGTGTAATAGCCCAGCGCGACATCCCTCGCCACCAGATCGACGTCCCGCTGCAAGGGATCGCCGTAGCCGCCGCCGCCCGGCGTGCCGACGCGCACGCGGTCGCCGGCCTTCAACGCGATGTCCTGCTCCTTGGACAGGTGCGGCGGCACATGTTCCTTGCCGTCGCGGAACACGGCAACCGTGTTGACCGCGCCGTCCTTGCCGCCGAGCGCACCTTGCGGGCCGAAGCGGCCGTGATCCATGACGAAAGAGGCACGTGCGTCGCCGCGCAGGATTTCCACCTCATAGGCGAGCCCGAAACCGCCGCGATGCTTGCCGGCGCCACCGGAGCCTTCGCGCAGCGCATAGTGGCGGTAGAGCACCGGAAAGGCCTGCTCCATGATTTCGACCGGCGGCGACTTGGAGATGCCTATGGTCGAGCAGCCATTGGTCAGGCCGTCGTGACCGGCATTGCCGCCATAGCCGCCGCCGGAGATCTGGTACATGACATAATCGCGGCCGCGCGCCGGGTCGTTGCCGCCGAGTGCGAAATTGCCGCTGGAGCCAGCCGGAGCCGCCGTCACCCTGTCCGGCAGAGCCTGCACCATCGCCGCGAACACCGCCTCGGCGATGCGCTGCGAAACCTCGGCTGCGCAGCCCGACACAGGGCGTGGATATTTGGCGTCGAGGAAGGTGCCTTCCGGCCGCTTGACGATCAGCGGTTCGAAGGCGCCGGCGCTGATCGGCACATCCGGGAAAATATGGCGCATGGCGAGATAGACCGAGGACAACGTCGTCGCCAGAACGCTGTTCATCGGCCCGGCGCAGGGTTTTGATGAGCCCGAGAAGTCGAAGCTGAGCGTGTCGCCTTTTTTCTCGACTGCCAGCGCGATGATCAGCGGCTCGTTTACCACGCCGTCTGAATCGACGAAGGCCAGCGAACGATAGATCCCGTCGGGAATGGCCGATATGTTGACGCGCATCTGTTCAGCGGCGCGGCGCCGCAATTCGGCGATCGCTTCGACAACCGTTTCATCTCCGTAACGATCCAGGATTCCGTTGAGCCTGTCCTGACCGATCAGCAGTGCCGCCGCCTGTGCGCGGATATCGCCAATGCGCTGGTCGGCAACACGGATGTTGGAAGAGATGATGGCGTAGATCTCCGGGTCGAGCACGCCCTTCTTGAACAGTTTCACCGGCGGCAACCGCAAGCCTTCCTGCTCGACCGCCGTTGCCGAGGCGGAGAAGCCGCCCGGCACCGAACCGCCAATGTCGGGCCAATGGCCGGTGTTCGACAGCCAGCAGAAGATCTTCCCGTCCCGGTAGACCGGCATGGCGAAGCGCACATCCATCAGATGGGTGCCGCCGAGATAAGGATCGTTGACGATGTAGATATCGCCCGGCTCGGGCGGCAGGCAGCGGCCGTCGGCGATCATCTCGATCACCGTTTTGGTCGAATACTGCATAACGCCGACGAACACCGGCAGGCCCTGGCTGCCTTGCGCGATCAGCGAACCATCGAGCGCCGAATAGATGCCATCCGAACGGTCATTGGCCTCGGCGATAACAGGCGAAAACGCGGCGCGCGAAAACGTCAGGTCCATTTCGTCGCAGACCTGCTGCAGGGCCGCCTGGAGGACCGAAAGCGTAATAGTGTCGAGCTGCGCCATCTCAGGCCTCACCGATATCGATGATGATGTTGCCGTCGGCATCCGACCGCGCCCGGTCGCCGGGCTCTAGCACGGTAGTGGCGTCCATCTGTTCGAGGATCGCCGGCCCCATGATGACTGCGTCGAGCGGCAGCTTTTCCCTGCTGTAGACCGGCGTATCGTACCAGCGCCCGCCGTACCAGACCGGCCGGATCTCGCGCCGCGCCCCTTCGAGCGTTTTGGCGCGCCCAGCCGGGTCGATCAGCCGGGACAGATCGATCGTCGGCCGCACCCCGGTGACCGACGTGTTGAGGTTGACCAGATTGGCGCGGATTTCCGGTAGCTCGACCTTGAAGCGGGCGAAATAGGCACTCTCGAACAGTTGCTGCAGTACCTGACGTGTCACGGCAGACGACGGCAGCGGCACGTTGATGATATGCGTCTGGCCGACGAACTGCATGTCGGCGGAATGCGTGACACGGATTGCTTCCGGCTTCACCGCTTCCTTGCCGATCAGCTCCTCGCCTTCGTTTCGGTGCCGTTCCAATGTCTCGTGGAGTTGGGTTTCATCGAGATTGGCCACCGGCTGGTTGACCGTGTTGACGAAATCATGGCGCAGATCAGCGACGACGCAGCCGAGAGCATTGGTGATGCCTGGCCGCGCCGGCACCAGCACTTTCGGCAGGCCTAGTTCGCGCGCCAATGCCGTCGCATGCAGCGGACCGGCGCCGCCGAAGGCGAACAGCGCGAAATCGCGTGGGTCGTGGCCGCGCGACACCGAGACCATGCGGATGGCGCCGGCCATCTTCACGTTGCCGAGCCGCAGCACCGCACCCGCCGCCTCGACGCCGGACAAGCCTGTGGCGCGGCCGATCCTGTCCTCGAATATGCCGGTGACCCGTTCGACGGTGACCGGGTTTTCCACCGCGAGCAGCTTCTTCGGCGCCAGCCTGCCGAGCACCAGATTGGCGTCGGTGATGGTCGGCTCCAAGCCGCCGCGTCCGTAGCAGATTGGCCCGGGATTGGCGCCGGCGCTTTCCGGGCCGATCTGGATCAGGCCGGCCGCATCGACGCGGGCGATCGAGCCGCCGCCGGCGCCGACCGTATGGACCGCCACCATCGGCACGTGGATCGGCATCGCATATTCGATCTCGATCTCGTTCGACACTGCCGGCTCGGCGTTGCGGATCAGCGCCACGTCGGTCGAGGTGCCGCCCATGTCGTAGGTGACCAGGTTTTCGAAGCCGGCGCGTTTGCCGGTATAGGCGGCAGCAATGACACCGGAAGCGGGGCCGGACATGACGGTCTTGGCCGACTCACGTGTGACAAAGCGGGCCGAGATCATGCCGCCATTGCCGTTCATGATCAGGAAGTCGCGGGCGTAGCCTTTTGACGCCAGCTCCTTGCGCAGCCGCTCGACATAGCGTTCGAGGATCGGCTGCACCGAGGCGTTGACCGAAGCGGTCACGCCGCGCTCGAATTCGCGCGCTTCCGAAAGCAGGGCGTGGCCTGTCGTGATGTAGCCGTTCGGCCAAAGCTCGGCCGCTATCTCGGCGGCGCGCCGCTCATGCGCCGGGTTGGCGTAGGAATGCAGGAAATGGATGACCAGGGATTCGCAGCCGGCTGCGATCAGTTGTGAAACCGCTGTCCGCATCTCGGCCTCGTCGAGCGGGATGCGCACCGCGCCCGAGGCCTCGACCCGCTCCGACACTTCGAGCCGCAGATTACGCGGAATGATCGGGACGAAGGTGCCCGTCATGCCATAGGCCTGCGGCCGTGTCCGCCGGCCAAGCTCGATGACGTCGCGAAAGCCGCGTGTGGTGATCATGCCGGTCTTGGCCAGCCGGCGCTCCAGGACCGCGTTGGTGGTCGTCGTCGTGCCGTGCACGATGAGGTCGATGCCCTCGACCGGAAATCCGGTGGCGCCAAGTGCCGAAACGACGCCGAACGCCTGGTTGTCGACTGTCGTCGGGGTCTTGGCGATGTGCACCCGGCCACCGTCACGGCCGTCGATCAGAAGGAGGTCGGTAAAAGTTCCGCCGACATCGATGCCGGCGACGACGCTGCCAGTCGAATCCAGCGCTTGCGCCGAAAAATTCTGTCCCATTGTCGAAACCCGAAATGCCCGAACTGCCTACATGCCTTAGTTTGGAAAGCTGTTTTACGGCGGCGTCTTGACGCAAATATCGTTTGTATACTAATAAATTCCGGACACAAGAGCTTACCGCTTCGGAGTGTGCAAACGGCACGCTGGAACCTGATCGGTTCGGGCGCGCAGGTGGAGATTTGGCGCCGGCGCTGAGCCGGCCCAGAAGGTTAGGTTTGATGAACACCACATCCGCGTTCAACACAGCCGGCGCCCGGCCGTTGCAGTTCCCGATACCGGCCAATGTCTATGCCGAAACCGTGGTCTCGGTGAAGCATTATACCGACCGGCTGTTTTCGTTCCGCATCACCCGGCCGCAGTCGCTGCGCTTTCGCTCCGGCGAATTCGTCATGATCGGCCTGCCCAATGCCGAGAAGCCAGTGTTCCGCGCCTATTCGATCGCCAGCCCGTCCTGGGACGACGAACTCGAGTTCTTCTCGATCAAGGTGCCGGACGGCCCGCTTACCTCGGAGCTGCAGAAAATCGAGATCGGCGATACCGTCATCATGCGGCAGAAGTCGACGGGCACGCTGGTGGTCGACGCGCTGACGCCGGCCAAGCGCCTGTTCATGATCTCGACCGGCACCGGCATTGCTCCCTTCGCCAGCCTGCTGCGCGATCCCGATACTTATGAGAAGTTCGAGCAGGTTATCCTGACCCATACCTGCCGCGACAATGCCGAGCTCACCTACGGCCAGGAACTGGTGGCCGCACTGGAGAACGATCCGCTGATCGGCGAGCTTACCGGCGGCCGCGTCACGCTGTATAATTCGACAACGCGCGAGACCTCCGAGCGCATGGGCCGCATCACCGCGCTGATCGGCTCGGGCAAATTCTACACCGATCTCGGCATCGACAGGCTCAATCCCGAGACCGACCGCATCATGATCTGCGGCTCGATGCATATGCTCAAGGACGTCAAGGAGCTGGCTGAAAGCCACGGCTTCCAGGAAGGCTCGCTGCATCATCCGGCAAGCTTCGTCGTCGAGCGCGCCTTCGTCGGCTGAGACGCGGCAGTTCAGAGTCTACTGGTTTGCGACCCTGATTTTGACCATACGGTCAAAAGTCGGCTGCCTCGACCGTCTTTTCCGCTATGACCGCTTGAAGGACTCGTGAAGCGCTGCTTCACGGTCTATCTTCGGCATAACTCGCTGAACAAGGGGCAGGAGATGAGCAGCACAATCCGCGAAACCGATCTCGGCACGTCCAAGATCACGCCGCTGCCGGCGCGCGCCGCCGCCAATGCGCCGATGCCGCAAGCCCATGGCATTGCCCGCAATCCCGGCATGAGGCTCGATCTCGGCTTCATGGAATCGATGCGCAGCGTCAACCGCTCGGCGCTGGAACGCCGCGTCGCCAGCCTGACCAAAAGACGCTCGATCAAGGCCGATAACCAGGCGGCCTGGCTGCTGCGCGCCGTCGCCTGCATGGACCTGACGACGCTGAACTCGAATGACACGGAAGAGCGCGTGCGCCGGCTTTGTGCCAAGGCGGTGAACCCGTTCCGTCGCGACATCGTCGAAGGGCTCGGCATTACTGGTGAAAAGATCCGCCCCGCGGCGGTCTGCGTCTATCATCCCTTCGTCGCCACCGCCGTCGAAGCGCTGCGCGGCAGCGGCGTCCATGTCGCCGCCGTTTCGACCGCCTTCCCGCATGGACTTGCACCGCTTTCGACGCGCCTGCAAGAGATCGAAGCATCGGTCCGCGACGGCGCCGACGAGATCGACGTCGTCATCCCGCGCGGCTTGGTATTCGGGGCGAAATGGCAGGAGCTCTATAACGAGATCGTCTCGATGCGCGCCGCTTGCGGCGAGGCGCATCTGAAGGTGATCCTCGGTACCGGCGACCTCGCCACGCTGCGCAACGTCATGCTCGCCTCGATGGTGGCGATGATGGCGGGTGCAGATTTCATCAAAACCTCGACCGGCAAGGAAAGTGTCAACGCGACGCTGCCGGTCGGCCTTGCCATGGTGCGCGCCATCCGCGCCTATTTCGAGGAAACCGGCTATCTCATCGGCTTCAAGCCGGCCGGTGGCATTTCCACGGCAAAAGCCTCGCTCGATTGGCTGGTGCTGATGAAGGAAGAGCTTGGCCGGCCGTGGCTGGAGCCGGAGCTGTTCCGCTTCGGAGCATCGAGCCTTTTGACCGATATCGAGCGCCAGCTCGAGCATCATCTGACCGGCCACTACTCGGCCAATCATCGCCACGCGATGGCGTGATTCGGAGCGCTTCATGAACATCCTCGAACGCTATCACGCCATGGATTACGGGCTGGCGCCGGAAGCCCGCAACGAGGCCGATGCCTGGCTGGCCGCGCGGGATTTCGGCAAGGCGCTGTTCATCGGCGGCGACTGGAAGGCAGCCAGCGAAGGCAAAACCTTCGACACCAGCGATCCGTCCTCGGGAAAGCTGCTGGCCAAGGTGTCGGACGCTGGTGCCGCCGATATCGACGCGGCGGTGTCGGCCGCCACAAAAGCGCTGCCGAAATGGAGCGCCAGCACCGGCTACAGCCGAGCCAAGGTGCTCTATGCCATCGGCCGCGCCATGCAGCGCCACCAACGGCTGTTCGCGGTGCTTGAGACAATCGACAATGGCAAGCCGATCCGCGAAAGCCGCGACATCGACGTGCCGCTGGCGATCCGCCATTTTATCCATCATGCCGGCTGGGCGCAGACGCTGGACAGGGATTTTCCCGGTCACAAGGGCGTCGGCGTCGTCGGCCAGATCATCCCGTGGAACTTCCCGCTCTTGATGCTCGCCTGGAAGATCGCGCCGGCGCTCGCCGCGGGCTGCACCGTGGTGCTCAAACCCGCGGAATTCACGCCACTCACCGCGATCCTGTTTGCCGAGATCTGCGCACGCGCCGGCGTGCCGAAGGGCGTCGTCAACATCGTCCAGGGCGGGCCGGAGGCGGGCGCGGCCATCGTCAACCATCCCGGCGTCCAGAAGATTGCCTTCACCGGTTCGTCCGAGGTCGGCAAGATCATCCGCAAGGCCACTGCCGGCTCGGGCAAGAAACTTTCGCTGGAGCTTGGCGGCAAGTCGGCATTCGTCGTTTTCGAGGATGCCGACCTCGACAGCGCCGTCGAGGGTCTGGTCGACGGCATCTGGTTCAACCAGGGCCAGGTGTGCTGTGCCGGCTCGCGCCTTCTGGTGCAGGAAGGCATCGCCGACGCCTTCATCGCCAAGGTCAAGACGCGGATGAGCCGGCTGCGCGTCGGCAGCCCGCTCGACAAGAACACCGATATCGGCCCGCTGGTCGATTTGACTCAGCTCGATCGCGTCAAGGGCCTGATCGCCGACGGTGCCAAGCAGGGCGCGATCTGCTGGCAGCCGGACTCGGCGCTGCCCGCCGCGGGCTATTACCATCTGCCGACGCTGGCGACCGGTGTTTCGCCGGCTAACATCTTGGCACAGGAAGAGGTGTTCGGGCCGGTGCTCGTCACCATGACCTTCCGCAACACCGAGGAAGCGATCGAGCTCGCCAACAACACACGCTATGGCCTGGCCGCTTCGGTGTGGAGCGAGAACATCAATCTTGCCCTGCACGTCGCGCCGCAATTGAAGGCCGGCGTCGTCTGGGTCAACGGCACCAATATGTTCGACGCCGCCTGCGGCTTCGGCGGCTATCGCGAGAGCGGCTTTGGCCGCGAAGGCGGGCGCGAGGGCATGTTCGAATATCTCTCGGCAAAACTGCCGCTCGGCCCGATCATCAAACCCGCAAATTCTTCTGCCCAACCTGTCGAGCAGGCGGAAGGTGGCGTCATCGACCGCACGGCAAAGCTGTTCATCGGCGGCAAGCAGGTCCGGCCGGACGGCAATTATTCCTTGCCCATCGCCAGCGCCAAGGGCAAGCTTGCCGGCGAGGTCGGTCTCGGCAACCGCAAGGATATCCGCGACGCCGTCGCGGCCGCGCGCGCCTGCAAGGCCTGGCCGGAGGCGACCGCCTACAACCGCAGCCAGGTACTCTACTACGTGGCCGAAAACCTTTCCGGCCGCGCCGACGAGTTTGCCGCCCGTTTGACCCAGCTCACCGGCGCGACCGGCAAGGCGGCGCGTGACGAGGTCGAGCTGTCGATCGAGCGCCTGTTCCTCTATGCCGGCCTGGCCGACAAATTCGAGGGCGGCGTCCACCAGCCGCCGGCCCGCGCCGTCACGCTGGCGCTGCACGAGCCAGTCGGCGTCGTCGGCATCATCGCACCGGACAATGCGCCTCTGCTTGGCCTGATCTCGCTGATGGCACCGGCGCTCGCCATGGGCAACACCGTAGTCGCAGTGCCATCCGAAAAATACCCGCTGCTTGCCACCGACCTCTACCAGGTCATCGAATATTCCGACGTTCCGGCGGGCGCCATCAACATCGTTACGGGCCGTAGCGCCGAGCTGGCCGGCGTGCTGGCCAAGCACGACGATGTCGACGGGCTCTGGATGTTCGCCGATGCCGACACCTGTGCCAAGGCGGAGGCCGAGTCCATCGGCAATCTCAAGCGTGTCTGGACCGGCAACGGCCACAGCCTCGACTGGGCGTCGAGCCAAGCAGCCGGCGATGCCTTGCTGCGGCGTGCGATCGAGGTCAAGAACGTCTGGGTGCCCTACGGCGACTGAGTGTCCCGGAGGGGACGTCCGGGCTTGACGGGCCAAAAGATGTTCTTTACCGAGAAAAAACATTTGGGCGGCAAGCGAATACCGAAACAGGCGGGATGGTACTGCCCGCCTGGCACATTGCGCCCGGCCTTGTGCCGGTAAAAAGCCGAACGATTAAAGACGGGCGAGGAGAAAAGCATGGCAGATCTGACTGGCAAGATCGTTGTCGTCACGGCGGCGGCGCAAGGCATCGGCCGGGCAAGTGCGCTGGCGTTCGCCAAGGCCGGCGCCGTCGTCCATGCCACCGACATCAACGAGGTGGTGCTCGCCGATCTCGGCAAGACGCCCGGTATCAAGACCCGCAAGCTCGACGTGCTGAACGACGAGGCGGTGAATGCCGCTTTTGCCGAGATCGGCGCCGTCGACGTGCTGTTCAATTGCGCCGGCTTCGTCCATTCCGGCTCGATCCTCGAGATGAAGGACGGCGATCTCGACTTCGCCTATGATCTCAATGTCCGCTCGATGATCCGCACCATCCGCGCCGTGCTGCCCGGCATGCTGGAACGCGGCGACGGCTCGATCATCAACATGGCGTCGCTGGCCAGTTCGACCAAGGGCGTGCCGAACCGCTTCGTTTACGGGCTGACCAAGGCAGCCGTCATCGGCCTGACCAAATCGGTCGCCGCCGACTATGTCGGCAAGGGCATACGCTGCAATGCGATCTGTCCGGGCACGGTCGAAAGCCCGTCGCTGCAGGATCGCATGCATGCGCAGGGCGACTACGAAGCAGCTCGCGCCGCCTTCATCGCTCGCCAGCCGATGGGCCGCCTCGGCACGCCCGAGGAAATCGCCGATCTCGCCGTCTATCTGGCCGGCGCCACCTATACGTCGGGGCAGGCTTATAATATCGACGGTGGCTGGTCGATCTAAGCTCATCTCAAATCAAGGAGAGGAATTCTATGAAACTGCTGCGCTATGGCGAGGCGGGGAACGAACGCCCCGGCCTGCTCGATGCCGATGGAACGATCCGTGACCTCTCCGCCCATGTCACCGACATTGCCGGCAAGGCGCTTGACCCGGCATCGCTCGAGACATTGTCGAAGCTCGATCCGAAATCGCTGCCGGCGGTTTCCGGCAAGCCGCGGATCGGCGCCTGCGTCGCCGGCACCGGCAAATTCATCTGCATCGGTCTCAACTATTCCGACCACGCCGCCGAAACCGGCGCTACCGTGCCGCCTGAGCCGATCATCTTCATGAAGGCAAGCTCGGCTATTGTCGGGCCGAATGACGACGTGCTGATCCCGCGCGGCTCGGTCAAGACCGACTGGGAGGTCGAGCTCGGCGTGGTCATCGGCAGAAAAGCGAAGTATGTCACCGAGGCCGAGGCGCTGGATTATGTCGCCGGCTATTGCGTCGCGCATGACGTCTCCGAGCGCGCGTTCCAGGCCGAGCGCCAGGGCCAGTGGACCAAGGGCAAGAGCTGCGACACGTTCGGGCCGATCGGTCCGTGGCTGGTGACCAAGGACGAGGTCAAGGACCCGCAGAACATCCCGATGTGGCTGACGGTCAACGGCAAGACGATGCAAAACGGCTCGACCAAGACCATGGTCTTCGGCGTCGCTTATCTCGTGTCCTATCTCAGCCAGTTCATGTCGCTGCACCCCGGCGACATCATCTCGACCGGCACGCCGCCCGGCGTCGGCCTCGGCATGAAGCCGCCGGTGTTCCTGAAGCCCGGCGACGTCGTCGAGCTCGGCATCGAAGGGCTGGGCATCCAGAAGCAGACGTTCAGGGCTGACGTGTAGCGCACTCTTCCCTTCTCTCCTTGTGGGAGAAGGAAAAAGAGCAGCTACTTCAGCACCCTCCCATCGGCCCCAAACCGGTACGTCTTCGCCGGATCCGGCGTCGCGTAGAGCGTGGCACCAGGTTCGGCGTTATAGACGCCAAAAATGCGCACGGTGATCAAGCCAGCCTTCTCGCAGTCGAGATAGAGATTGGTGTCGGCGCCAAGATGCTCGGCATGGACAACCGTGCCTTTCCAGGCACCGGATTTCGCATCGACGGTCAGGTGCTCGGGACGGACACCGATGGTCTTGGCCGTCTCGCCAAGCCTGGCCCCGTCGACGAAGTTCATCTTCGGTGAGCCGATGAAGCCGGCGACGAATTCATTTGCCGGCGAATTGTAAAGCTCCATCGGTCCGCCGATCTGCTCGATCTTTCCCGCGTTCAGCACGACGATCTTGTCGGCCAGTGTCATCGCCTCGACCTGGTCGTGGGTGACATAGATCATCGTGGCCTTCAGCCGACGGTGCAGCTGGGCGATCTCCAGCCTGGTGTTGACGCGCAGCGCGGCATCGAGGTTGGACAGGGGCTCGTCGAACAGAAAAAGCTTGGGCTCGCGCACCACGGCGCGGCCGATGGCGACGCGCTGGCGCTGACCGCCGGAAAGCTCGGCCGGCCGCCTCTCTAGGTAGGGCTCCAGCGACAGCATCGAAGAGGCGATGCCGATGCGGCGGTCGATCTCGGCCGCCGGCGTGCCCGCCTGCTTGAGGCCGAGACCCATGTTGTTCTTCACCGTCAGATGCGGATAGAGCGCATAGGTTTGGAACACCATGGCGATGCCGCGTTTGGCGGGCGGCGTGGCGGAGACGTCCGCCCCGTCGATCACCACGCGGCCCGAGGTCGAGTCCTCCAGCCCGGCAATGACCCTGAGCAGCGTCGACTTTCCACAGCCGGATGGACCGACGAAGACGACGAACTCGCCATCCGTCACCTCGAGGTTGATGCCCTTCAGCACCTCTACCGGCCCGAAGGCCTTTTTGACATTCTCGATGTTCAGCGAGCCCACGGCTTCGTCCCTGTTCTAGAGTTTCACGGCGAGGCCGCTGCGCACGCTCTCGTCGGCGGCAAGGCAGACGGCGAGCGACTTCACCGCGTCGTCCATGTGACGGGTCAAGTCGAGATCCTCGCGAACCGCCTTCAGCACAAACGCCTGTTCCAGGTCGCAAAGATCCTGATGGCCAGGCTCGCCCTCCATCAACAGCATCTCGTCCGGTTTGGCGAACTTGCCGTCCGCGCCGGTCGCCGCACTGTGCAGGCGGATGGTCGAGGTCTTGGTGTGGGTGTCGATGTCGTCGGACCTGACGCCCTCCTTCATGACGATCGACACGCAGCCATTGGGCGAGATCACGTCCTTCACGAAGAAGGCCGTCTCCGAGATCATCGGCCCCCAGCCGGCCTCGTACCAGCCGACCGAACCATCGTCGAACAGCACCTGCAGGTGGCCGTAATTATACATCGTGGGCGCAATCTCGTCGGTCAGCCGCAGCCCCATGCCGCGCACCTCGACCGGCCTGGCGTCGGTGATCTGCAGCATCACGTCGAGATAATGCACGCCGCAGTCGACGATCGGCGACGTCGTCTGCATCAACTGCTTGTGCGTCTCCCAGCTATGGCCGGAGGATTGCTGGTTGAGGTTCATTCGGAACACGTAAGGGCCGCCGAGCTTGCGCGCCTCGGCGATCAGCCGGATCCAGGACGGATGGTGGCGCAGGATGTAGCCGATCACCAGTTTTTTGCCGTTGGCCTTGGCTGCCGCGACCACGCGCTTTGCATCGGCGACGGTGGTTGCCAGCGGCTTCTCGAGGAAGACATGGCAGCCGGCCTCGAACGCTCTCACCGCATAGTCGGCATGGCTGTCGGAATAGGTTGCGATGCAGGCGACGTCAGGACTCTCGTCGCGCAGCGCCTGGTCAAAGGAGCGCCTGATGCCATAACTGGCGAGCCCGGCCGGCAACGGCACGTCGGAGCGATTGACCAGTGCCGCGATCTCGAAGCCCGGATTGGTATGGTAGGCCAGCGCATGGCTGCGGCCCATATTGCCGAGACCGGCGACGACGACGCGCAGAGGTTGTTGCGAACTCACTTGACCGCTCCCGAAGTGATGCCGCGGATCAGCTGCCGCGAGAAGATGACGTAGAGGATCAGCACCGGCATGATCGCCAGTGACAGTGCCGCCAGAATGGCGTTCCAGTTGGTGACGAACTGGCCGAGGAACAGCTGGGCGCCGAGCGTCACTGTCTTGGTCTCCTCCGACGGCGCCAGGATCAGCGGGAACCACAGATCGTTCCAGATCGGGATCATGGTGAAGACCGCGACCGTCGCCATCGATGGGCGCACCAGCGGCAGCACCAGCCGGAAAAAGATAGTGTATTCGGACAGGCCGTCGATCCTGCCCGCATTCTTCAGATCGTCCGAGACCTGCTTCATGAATTCCGACAGGATGAAGACGGCAAGCGGCAGGCCCTGCGCCGTGTAGACCAGGATCAGCGCCGTCAGCGTGTTGACCAGCCCGCTCGCCACCATCAGCTGCAGGATGGCGACGGTGCCGAGGCGGATCGGGATCATGATGCCGAGCGCCAGATAGAGCCCCATCAGCGAATTGCCGCGGAAGCGGTATTCCGACAGCGCGAACGCAGCCATGGCGCCGAACAGAAGCACGAAGAACAGCGAGGCGACGGTGACGACAAGGCTGTTCTGGAAATAGTGGATGAAGTCGCCCTGGCCGATCACCGTGGCGTAGCCGATCAGGTCGAACGTCCCTGGCGTCGGCGGCGTCAGCGGCGCGCCGAAAATCCCTGCGCGCGATTTGAACGAATTCATGATGACGAGGATGACCGGAAACAGCGCGATGGCGGTGTAGGTCAACAGGATCGCGTGGGCGCCAATGGTGCGGGGCAGCGAGCGGGTTGCCGTGCTCATGTCGCGCCTCAGAACTGGTAGCGACGCAAGCGCGTCTGCACGAGGAACAGATAGACGCAGACGCCGCCGAGGATGATCAGGAACATCATCGTGGCGATCGCCGCGCCCATGTTGGGATCGCCGACCTGCAGCTGGAAACCGAAGAAGGCGCGGTAGAGGAAGGTGCCGAGAATATCCGTTGAATAGTTCGGCCCGGCCAGCGCGCCTTGCGCGGTGTAGATCAGGTCGAAAGCGTTGAAATTGCCGACGAAGGTCAGGATCGAGATGATTCCGATCGACGGCAGGATGAGCGGCAGCTTGATCTTCCAGAACTGCGCCATCCCGGTGATGCCGTCGCATTCGGCCGCTTCGATCACCTCTTCGGGAATGGACAGCAGTGCCGCATAGATCAGCATCATCGGGATGCCGACGAACTGCCACACCGAGATCAGGCTGAGCGCGGTCAGCGCATATTGTGCCTTGCCGAGCCAGGGCGTGAACAGGCTTTTCAGGCCGACAAGGTCCATCATATGCGGCGCCACGCCCCATAGCGGCGACAGGATCAGCTTCCAGGCGAAGCCGACAATGACGAAGGACAGGATCGTCGGCACGAAGATCGCCGTGCGGTAGAAGGCGGAAAACCGCAGCCTGGGGCTGGACAGAAGTGCGGCCAAAAGGACGCCGATCGGGTTCTGCACCAGCATATGGATGATGAAGAACCAGACATTGTTCCTGAGCGCGTTCCAGAAGTTGACCGACCAGTTGGGGTCACCGAACAGCATGCGGAAATTTTCCAGTCCGACGAAGACCTGCGACTGATTGATGTTGCGGAACAAGGAAAGCTGCAGCGTGCCGGCCAGAGGCAGGATCATGATCGCCGTATAGACCAGCAGCGCCGGCGCCAGGAAAACGCCGATATGCCAACGGAACGGTCTTTTCGGTGCTGCGGCCATGCGTTCGGTCCCCGCGGATCAGGTTCTTGCAATTGCCGTCAAAGGGCGCGGCGCCTCCCTCCCCCTCGAGGGGAGGGCGCCTCGCACAGCGAGGCGGGTGGGGTCGGCGAGGCGGCCCGCCATCGTGGTTTCGACCGTGCTTTCCAGCAGCGATCAAGCCGCAGCCTGCCTCGACCAACCCTCTCTGTCGCCTTCGGCGACATCTCCCCCTCGAGGGGGGAGACAACGCTTCGCCGCGCTCTTACTTCGCCGGCTTATACCAGCTGTCGAGGCCGTCCTGCAGCTTCTTGGCGGCAGCTTCCGGCGTGTCGGTGCCGTTGATGACGTTGGCCGATTCAACCCACGTCTCGTTTTCGAGGTTCGGCGTGCCGCGCGACAGGATCTGGTAGGTCGAGCGGATCGTCGACTTGCACTTGCCACGCCAGGAGACGAATTCCTGGGCCAGCGGGTCTTCCATCTTCACCGGGGTGTTGTTCAGGCTGAAGAAGCCCGGCAGCGCGTTGGCGTAGATGGTGGCGAAATCCGGCGAGGCCACCCAGGACAGGAAGGTCTTGGCCGCATCCGCGTTCTTCGAGGCCGCATTGAGGCCCATGCCGATGTCGGTGTGGTCGGAGATGTAGCAGGTGTCGCCGGCCTTCTGCACCGGCGGCGGGAAGGCGCCCATCTTGAACTGCGCCTGCGTGTTGAACAGGCCGATCTCCCACGAGCCGGCCGGGTAGATGGCGGCGCGGCCGAGCGTGAACAGGTTCTGGCTGTCCGGATAGGTCTGCGCCTCGAAGCCGTCGCCGAGATAGTCCTTCCACCTGGCCAGTTCCTTGAAGGGCTCGACCCACTGCGGATCGGTCAGCTTCTGCTCGCCCTTGATCAGCGCCAGGCGGCCTTCCTCGCCCTTCCAGTAGTTCGGGCCGATGTTCTGGTAGCCCATGGTCGCCGCTTCCCAGAGGTCCTTGGTGCCCATCGCCATCGGGATGTAGGTGCCGTCGGCTTTGATCTTGTCCAGCGCGGCGAAGAATTCGTCGCGCGTCTCCGGCACCTTGATGCCGAGCTTGTCGAAGGCGTCCTTGTTGTAGATGAAGCCATGGATGACGGAGGCCATCGGCACGCAGAAACTCGACTTGCCGTCGTCGGTCTGCCAGGCGGCCTTGGCGACGTCGGAAAAGTTCTCCATGCCGGGCAGGGTCGAGATGTCGGCGAGGTTGCCCTTCTTGAAGAGCTCCAGCGACTTGTCGAACGGGCGGCAGGTGATCAGGTCGCCGGCCGAGCCGGCGGCGAGTTTGGCGCCGAGGGCGGCGTCATATTCGGTTGGCGCCGACGGCGCGAACACCACCTTGATGCCCGGGTTCTTGGCTTCGAAGGCCGGGATCAGCTTGTCCTTCCAGATGGCAAGGTCGTCGCCGCGCCAGCTTTCGATGTTGAGCGTTACGTCGTCGGCGTAAGCCACCCCGGCGGAGCCGAGAATGCTGGTGCCGAGAAGAAGTGCCGTCAGTAGCTTCGTTGTCATGCTCAGTCTCCCTGTTGACCTTTTTCAGGTTCGGTTTTGATGAGAACAGAGGCATTGCGCCCCTTGCTCCCCTCGATCGCGGAAAGGGCTGGCCGCAGCTTGTGGCCGGTCCCTTCCAGTATCTTCTCGGCCGCGTCGGCGCTGGTGGCGCCGGCGGCGAGCAGAATGGCGGTCTTGACGGCGCCGCCGCTCTTTTCGAGCAGGCGCGCCGCCTCGTCCTTGTCGCGCCCGCTGACGGCGGCGACGATGCGTGCGGCGCGGTCGCGCAGCTTGATGTTGTCGGCCATGAGGTTGACCATGTAGCCGTCATGGACATGGCCGAGATGGATTGCGGCCAGCGTCGACAGCATGTTGAGCGCGATCTTCTGGGCGGTGCCGGCGCCCATGCGCGTCGAGCCGGCAATCAGCTCCGGCGGCGTTTCGAGCAGGATGGCGATGTCGGCCAGCCGCAGCAGCGGCGCATCCCTGTTGTTGGCGATGGCAATCGTCGCTGCACCGCGGCGCCTGGCTTCCTCGATCGCGCGGACAGCGTAAGGTGTCGAGCCGCTGGCCGAGACGGCGATCAGGCAATCGCTATTGCCGATGCCGGCGGCGGCGACCGCAGCCGAAGCTTCGTCAACGTCATCCTCAGGCCCGCCGGCCAGTGTCCTGAAAGCTTCGTCGCCGCCGGCGATCAGGATGGCGATGCGGTCGCGCTGGATACCGAAAGTGCCCGGCAGTTCCAGCGCATCGGCCAATGCCATCAGGCCCGAGCTGCCGGCGGCCGCATAGGCGAGCTTGCCGCCGCTTTTCAGCCGGGTTGCGATAATTTCGGCTGCCGCGGCAATGGCAGGAATGGCGCCGCGTACGGCCTTGGCGGCCTCGATCTGTGCGTTGGCCAAAGAGGAAAGGATGGCGTCCGGGGCCTGGATGTCCAGTCCCTCGGCATTGTGGTGAAGCGCTTCGGTGCGCGTTTCGGCCATCCGCTTTCCTCCAATCCAGAAAACAATACCAAAAAAATACCACTTGTCCACACGCATTAATGAAATCCCTACGTTCGGGATAGGCCTGCAGACGAAATCCGCTGATTTCTCAACAAACTAGGCCTTAACTTTTTTGAAATGGAAATTAACCCTTGGCTATTGGTATTTTATTGGTATTATCCGCCCCGAGGAGAAATCGCGTGAAATTCGTGCTCGGCATCGATGGCGGCGGCACCAGCTGCAGGGCGGCCCTTGCAACGGCCGACGGCAGCGTCCTCGGCCGCGCCAAAAGCGGCGCCGCCAACATCCGCACCGATCTCACCGGCGCCAGGACGAACATCGTCGACGCGGCGCAGCAGGCCTTTGTCGCCGCGGGCAGGGATCCCGCACTGATCCCGCAAACGCCGGCCGTTCTCGGCCTGGCCGGCGCCAATGTCGGCACCTATAGGCAGCAGCTCGAAGCGATCCTGCCGTTCCGCATCAGCCGTGTCGAGACCGACGCCGAAATCGCGCTGGAAGGTGCGGTCGGCTCCGGCGACGGCGCCATGGCCATCCTCGGCACCGGCACCGCCTATATGGCGCGCAGACAAGGCAAGTCGCGCGCCATCGGCGGCTGGGGGTTCCAGGTCGGCGACCAGGGCAGCGGCGCCCGCATCGGCCGCGACCTGCTTGAGCAGACGCTGCTCGCCTATGACGGCATCCGCGAAGGCTCGCCGCTGACGCAGGCCATGCTCGCCATCTTCCGCAACAATCCCGAGGATGTGGTCGAATTCACCACCAACGCCAAGCCCGGCGATTTCGGCGGCTTCGCGCCCAAGGTGTTCGAACACGCCGAAAAAGGCGACGTCGTCGCTATCTGGATCCTCGACAAGGCGGTCGCCGATGTCGAGGCAGCGCTTGGCGTACTCGACCTGGGCGGCGACGATCCGCTCTGCCTGCTCGGCGGGCTGGCGCCGCTTTACGCGCCGCGCCTGTCGGCCCGCTACCGGGCGCTGCTGAAACCGCCGCTCGACGACGCGCTGGGCGGCGCGGTGCAGATGGCGGTTCGGATTTTCGCAAACACGGCGGAAACAGCGCGATGAGCGAGGCCGCCGACCAGATATTCACGGCGCTGAAACAATCGTCGCAGAGCGGCGCGCCGCTCTATCTGCAGCTGAGGAAGAGCATCGAGGATGCGGTCAAACGCGGGCTGATCGGACCGGGCGATGCGCTGCCTTCCGAGCGCGACATCGCCAGCAAGGCCGACATTTCGCGCGTCACCGTGCGCAAGGCGGTGCAGGACCTGGTCAAGGGCGGCATCCTCGTCCAGCGCCATGGTTCCGGTACCTTCGTTGCGCCGCGCATGGAGCGCGTCGAGCAGTCGCTGTCGATGCTGACCTCGTTTACCGAAGACATGGCGCGGCGCGGCATGGCGGTGCGTTCAGCCTGGCTCGACCGCGGCCTCTATCCGCCGTCGCCCGACGAGATGATGGTGCTCGGCCTGGCGTCGAACGAATTGGTGGCGCGCGTGGCGCGCCTGCGCATCGCCAACGACACGCCGCTGGCGATCGAGCGCGCCTCGCTATCAACAAGCGTGCTGCCCGATCCGGCGGCGATCGGTTCGTCGCTCTACGCGGCGCTGGAAAAGACCGGCAACAGACCGGTGCGGGCCGTGCAGCGCATTTCCGCCACCAATCTCGGCGATGGCGATGCGCATCTGCTCGAAGTGCCGCCAGGCATTGCCGGCCTGCATATCGAGCGTATCTCCTATCTGGCGAGCGGCAAGGTGATCGAGTTCACCCGCTCCATCTACAGAGGCGACGCCTATGATTTTGTCGCCGAACTCCGGCTAAGCGGGCCGGGCGAAGAGGGCCGGTCATGAGCGCAACAATTACCCATATGCGGCGCGAGATCGACGAGATCCCGGAGGCCACCGCGCGCCTGCTCGACGGCTCGGCCGCGGTGCTGACCGAGGCCGGGCGCGGCATTCGCGAGCGCGACCCGAATTTCGTCGTCACCGTGGCGCGCGGTTCGTCCGACCATGCCGCAACCTTCATGAAATATGCCGTGGAGCTGACCGCCGGGCTGGCGGTTGCATCGGTCGGCCCGTCGATCGCCTCGATCTATGGCGCCAAGCTGAAGCTGGGCGGCTCGGCCTGCCTGGCGATCTCGCAGTCCGGCAAGAGCCCGGACATCGTCGCAATGGCGCAGGCGGCGCGGGCCGGCGGGTCGCTGACCGTCGCCATCACCAACACTGCCGATTCGCCGCTCGCGCGAGCCTCGGATTACGCCATCGATATCTTGGCCGGACCGGAGCTCAGCGTCGCGGCGACGAAGACCTTCGTCAATTCGGCGGTCGCCGGCCTCGCCTTGATGGCGCACAGCACCGGCGATGACAAACTTCTGGCAGCACTCGCCCGCCTGCCGGAGCATTTTCGCAAGGCGATCGCTTGCGACTGGATGGCGCTGGCAGCGGCACTCGAGACGCCGAAATCGCTGTTCATCCTTGGCCGTGGCCCGTCGGCGGCGATCGCCAACGAGGCGGCGCTGAAATTCAAGGAAACCTGCGCCATGCACGCGGAAGCCTATAGTGCCGCCGAGGTCATGCACGGCCCGCTGGCGCTGATCGGTCCCGGCTTCCCGGTGCTGGCTCTGGCTGCTCGCGATGCGTCCGAACCGTCGGTGGCCGATGCCGCCGACAGCCTGGCCGGCAAGGGCGCCGCCGTCTTTGTGACGTCGAACAAGGCAAGGAGCGCACAGCCGCTGCCGCATGTCGCAACCGGTCATCCGCTGACCGATCCACTGACGCTGATCGTGTCGTTCTATGGTTTCGTCGAGGCTTTTGCTCGCCATCGCGGTCTCGACCCCGACACGCCGCCCAATCTGCGCAAGGTGACGGAAACGCTATGAGCGATCGCTTTGCCCTGACCGGCGCCCGGATTTTCGATGGCGACGACTGGCACGACAATGCGGCGCTTGTCGTGCGCGACGGCCTCGTCGAGGCCATCGTTGCCGCCGGCGCGATTCCATCAAATGTTGCGCGTATCGAGACCGGCGGCGGCATGCTGGCGCCTGGCTTCGTCGATCTGCAGGTCAATGGCGGCGGCGGCGTCATGCTCAACGACCATCCGGACGTTGCCTCGATCGAGGCCATCTGCCGGGCGCACGCACCCTTCGGCACGACGGCGCTGTTGCCGACGCTGATCACCGACACGTCCGAGATCACCGCCGCGGCGGTTGCGGCCGGAGCCGAGGCGGCACGGAGGAAGGTGCCAGGGTTCCTGGGCCTGCATCTTGAAGGGCCGCATCTTTCGATCGCCCGCAAGGGCGCGCATGACCCGGCCCTGATCCGGCCGATGCTAGGCCCCGACCAGGCGATGCTGATCGCCGCACGGAAAAACCTGCCCGTGCTGCTGACGACGGTGGCGCCCGAATCCGTCGAGCCCGGCCAGGTGTCGGCACTTAGCAAGGCCGGCATTGTCGTCAGCATCGGCCATTCCGATACCGGCTATGCCACGGCTCGCGCCTTTGCCGAGGCCGGCGCAACGGTGGTCACCCATCTGTTCAATGCGATGAGCCAGATCGGCAATCGCGAGCCGGGGCTGGCGGGCGCGGCAATCGATGCCGGCACATTCTATGCCGGCATCATCGCCGACGGTATCCATGTCGATCCGGCCACCATGGCCATCGCCTTGCGCGCCAAGCAGGGGCCGGGCAAGATCCTGCTCGTCACCGACGCGATGGCGACGATCGGTACCGACATGACCTCGTTTACGCTGAACGTCCGCACCATCCACCGTAAGGATGGCAGGCTGACACTTGCCGACGGCACGCTGGCGGGCGCCGATCTCGACATGATTTCCGCGGTGCGCTTCGTGCACCGCGTCGTCGGTCTCGACCTCGACGAAGCCTTGCGCATGGCCTCGCTCTATCCGGCGCAAGCGATCGGCCAGTCGCGCCGGCTCGGGCGTTTCGCCAAAGGCACCGCCGCCAACATCGTTTCGCTGTCGGACGATCTGGACATTAAAAGCGTCTGGATCGACGGCGCCAAAGTTTTTGCAGCTAACGCTATCCCTCCGGCTTAGCCGGTTTTGGACGTATAGAGGTCCTTATAGGTCTCGCGCAGCAGGTTCTTCTGCACCTTGCCCATCGTGTTGCGCGGCAGTTCGTCGACGAAGATCACCCGTTTCGGATGCTTGTACCTGGCAAGGCGCCCGGCGATAGCCTCGATGATCCCCGCGGCGCTGATGGTCGAGCCCGGCGCCCGCACCACGACCGCGGTGACGCCTTCGCCGAAATCCGGATGGGCAACGCCGATGACAGCGCTTTCGGCAACACCAGGCAGCGCGTCGATCTCGCTCTCGACTTCCTTCGGATAGATATTGTAGCCGCCCGAAATGATCAGGTCTTTGCCGCGACCGACGATGTGGACATAGCCGTCGGCATCGATCAGCCCGAGATCGCCGGTGATGAAGAAACCATCGTCACGGAATTCGGCCCTGGTCTTTTCCGGCATGCGCCAGTAGCCGCAAAAGACGTTCGGGCCCTTGACCTCGATCATGCCGACCTCGCCCCGGGCAAGTGTTTCGCCGCCGTCGGGATCGGCGATGCGCAGGGAGACGCCGGGCAAGGGGAAGCCAACCGTGCCGGCTCGCCGCTCGCCCTCATACGGGTTCGACGTGTTCATATTGGTCTCGGTCATACCGTAGCGCTCGAGAATGGCGTGGCCGGTGCGCTCTCGCCAGGCTCTGTGCGTCTCGGCCAAAAGCGGCGCCGAGCCAGAAATGAACAGGCGGATGCTTTTCGCCGCCTGCCGGTTCAAACCGTCCTGCTGCAGCAGGCGGACGTAGAAGGTCGGCACGCCCATCAGGACGGTGGCGCGCGGCAGCAGCGAGACGATGCGGGCCGGGTCGAATTTGGTTTCGAACAGCATCGAGGCGCCGGCCATCAGGACGACATTGGTGGCGACGAAAAGGCCATGCGTGTGGAAAACCGGCAGCGCGTGAACCAGCACGTCTGCGGCGGTGAAGCGCCAGAGGTCGACCAGCACCCGCGCATTCGAGGCGAGGTTTTCGTGGCTGAGCATGGCGCCTTTCGAACGGCCGGTCGTGCCGGACGTGTAGAGGATCGCAGCAAGGTCGTCCGGCCCGCGCGCCACATCGTGGAAGTCCACGGCCGCCTCAGAGGCGCGATCGGTCAACGAACCCTCGCCCTTGCTGCCGAGTGTCACGACCGCAGCGCCCGAGGCCTGCGCCAAGGCGCCGATTTCGCTCACTCGCGCCGGGTCGCAGACGACCAGGCGTGGCTCGGCATCCCTGAAGAAATAGTCGAGCTCGGTCAGCGTATAGGCGGTGTTGAGCGGCAGGAAGATCGCGCCGGCACGCAGGCAGGCGAGGTAAAGGAAAATGGCCTCCGGGCTCTTCTCGACCTGAACGGCGACGCGGTCGCCGGCTTCGACGCCGAGCCGCGACAGCGCATGCGCCAGTTGTGCGGAGCGCGCCAGCATATCGCCGTAGCTGATCGAGCGCCCGTCCTCTGCCTCCATCAAAAGGCGTCCGTGCGCGAGCATCCGGGCACGGAAAGCATCAAACAGATGGTTGCTCATGTTTACCCCGAGCGGCTGACTCCGGCCGGACGGCGGCGGTCAGCCGGCCGCCTTGTCCGCCGCCGTCCTGATTGCCTCGATGTTTGCCCGGTAGGCTTCGACGCTGCCGCCCTTGAAGATGGCCGCACCGGCGACCAGCACGCTGGCGCCGGCGGCAGTGACCAGGGGCGCAGTTTCGGGCGAGATGCCGCCGTCGATCTCGATCCTGATCGGCCTGCGGCCGATCAGCGCCTTCACCCGCTTCACCTTGTCGACGATCGCCGGAATGAAGGCCTGGCCGCCGAACCCCGGATTGACCGTCATGATCAGGATCAGATCAAGCCGGTCAAGCACGTATTCGATCATCGTCTCCGGTGTCGCGGGGTTGAGTGACACACCGGCCTTCTTGCCAAGGTTTTTGATCGTTTGCAGCGACCGGTCGAGATGTGGCCCGGCTTCGGCGTGCACCGTGATGCCGTCGCAGCCGGCGTCGGCGAAGGCGGCCAGATAAGGATCGGCCGGGGCGATCATCAGATGGCAGTCGAAGAAGGCCTTGGTGCGGTTGCGGATCGCCTTGATCACCGGCGGCCCGAAGGTGATGTTCGGGACGAAATGCCCGTCCATGACGTCGAGGTGGATCCAGTCGGCGCCGGCGGCGGCCACCGCCTCGACCTCGTCGCCGAGCTTCGAGAAATCGGAAGCCAGCACCGATGGCGCAATCAGGGTTTTTTGAGCCATGTCCGCTTCCCGTTGTTGAGCCCGCCTTCGCCGTAATCATCTCGGCGCCGCTTGTCGACAGGAATCCGGCGTCCGCGCAGAAGGCGAGAAGCGGTGCGAGCCACTTCTCTTCTGGTGCAGACCTTTCCTCCAAGGCCTTTCCAGTGCACGGCCTTGGATTTCAGTTCGAATGGCGCCGCAGCCTGGCCGTCCGTGGCAGGAAGAGCTTGCGGTTGCCTTGTTTCACCTTCTGCAGATCGGGCTTCTTCAGCCCAGCGGCGAGCGCCAAGATCGACAATCCGCTGGCAGCCTGGATGGCGCGGCGCAAACGGCCGCCACGAGAGCGCACGAACGCCCCGTGGTCGCAAGACATGGATCTCCCCCCACAGGTCATGGGAAGGCGAAGGTCGCGCTGAGCTCCTGCTGTTCCATGAGACCATGGAGCCTCTGGATCTGTGGTCATGGGGCTTTCCTTTCCGGGGCCGCACCGTGCGGCACCTGAGCGTCTGTCGCGGGGCGAGGCGGAAAGGTTCATGGGCCGGGGCCGGGCCGGCTGGATCACCGCCGGAAAATACCGGCCTGCCGGTCCCGGATCCGATCAACCGCGATGAATGGTGAACGCCTTGCGCAGAATGCTTGCGCGCCACGCAGCCTGTTCTTATATACGCGCCAAGCCGTCCAGCGCCGAATGCCGGTTGCCGGAGCGGAATTTCTTGTGAACAGGGGCTTTCATCGGAACGCCTGTACGGGTCCTGAGAGCCTGCTTAGCGGAGAGATTAGAACAATGGCAAAAGTAATCGGTATCGATCTGGGAACAACCAACTCCTGTGTCGCCATCATGGATGGCAAGGAATCCAAGGTCATCGAGAATGCGGAAGGCGCCCGCACGACCCCTTCCATCGTCGCCATCAACAGCGACGGCGAGCGCCTCGTCGGCCAGCCGGCCAAGCGCCAGGCGGTCACCAATCCTGAAAACACCATTTTCGCGGTCAAGCGCCTGATCGGCCGCCGCTACGACGATCCGGTGACGGAGAAGGACAAGAAGCTTGTCCCCTACAAGATCGTCAAGGGCGACAATGGCGATGCCTGGGTCGAGGCCGGCGGCAAGAAGCAGTCGCCCAGCCAGATCTCGGCGATGATCCTGCAGAAGATGAAGGAAACGGCGGAGGCCTATCTCGGCGAGAAGGTCGAGAAGGCGGTCATCACCGTTCCGGCCTATTTCAACGACGCCCAGCGCCAGGCGACCAAGGATGCCGGCAAGATCGCCGGCCTCGAAGTGCTGCGCATCATCAACGAGCCGACGGCGGCCGCACTTGCCTATGGACTGGACAAGAAGGAAGGCAAGACGATTGCCGTCTATGACCTTGGCGGCGGCACGTTCGACATTTCGGTGCTCGAAATCGGTGACGGCGTGTTCGAGGTGAAGTCGACCAATGGCGACACCTTCCTCGGCGGCGAAGATTTCGACATGCGCCTGGTCGAATATCTGGCGGCCGAGTTCAAGAAGGAACAGGGCATCGACCTGCGGAACGACAAGCTCGCCCTGCAGCGCCTCAAGGAAGCGGCTGAAAAGGCCAAGATCGAGCTGTCGTCCACCACGCAGACCGAAATCAACCTGCCCTTCATCACCGCCGATGCCACCGGCCCCAAGCACCTGACGCTGAAGCTGACGCGGGCGAAGTTCGAGAGCCTGGTCGAGGATCTCGTCCAGCGCACGATCGATCCCTGCAAGGCGGCGCTCAAGGACGCCGGCCTCAAGGCCGGCGAAATCGACGAAGTCGTCCTGGTCGGCGGCATGACCCGCATGCCCAAGATCCAGGAGATCGTGAAGCAGTTCTTCGGCAAGGAGCCGCACAAGGGCGTCAACCCGGATGAAGTTGTTGCATTGGGCGCCGCCATCCAGGCCGGCGTGCTGCAGGGCGACGTCAAGGACGTGCTGTTGCTCGACGTGACGCCGCTGTCGCTCGGCATCGAGACGCTGGGCGGCGTGTTCACGCGGCTGATCGAACGCAACACGACGATCCCGACGAAGAAGAGCCAGGTGTTCTCCACGGCCGAGGATTCACAGTCGGCGGTGACCATCCGCGTCTTCCAGGGCGAGCGTGAAATGGCCGCCGACAACAAGGCGCTCGGCCAGTTCGATCTGGTCGGCATCCCGCCTGCGCCGCGCGGCGTGCCGCAGATCGAGGTCACCTTCGACATCGACGCCAACGGCATCGTCAACGTCTCGGCCAAGGACAAGGGCACCGGCAAGGAGCACCAGATCCGCATCCAGGCGTCTGGCGGCCTTTCGGACGCCGACATCGAGAAGATGGTCAAGGACGCCGAGGCCAATGCCGAAGCGGACAAGAAGCGGCGCGCGCTGGTCGAGGCCCGCAACCAGGCCGAGGCGCTGGTGCATTCTTCGGAGAAGTCGCTGAAGGAATATGGCGAGAAGGTTTCCGAGGCCGACCGCACGGCGATTGCCGATGCGATCGCGGCATTGAAGACCGCTGCCGAAGGCGACGATGTGACCGAGATCGAGGCCAAGACGCAGACGCTCGCCGAAGTCTCGATGAAACTCGGCCAGGCCATGTACGAGGCTTCGCAGAAGGAAGCCGCCGAGGCCGACGCCAAGGCTGATGCCGCCAAGGACAGCGACGTCGTCGATGCCGATTTCGAGGAAATCGACGAGGACGACGAGAAGAAGAAGTCGGCCTGAACCGCCTGACGGTACAGGTAAGCAAAAAGCCCGGCGCGCAGCCGGGCTTTTTTGCAACCCTTTGCCAGAAAAACGCGGAGCTCCCCGAAAAAATGCGGACAAAGCCTCGTAGACACTGGCATCGCGGCTCCATCACACCTAAATCGGAACAGCGTGCCGGCAAACGACGCAACGATGCTTCAAGACGTTGACTATCCGGACTGCGGGAAAACATGAAAGCTGATTTTTACGAAACGCTGGGCGTGCAAAAGGGCGCCGACGAGAAGGAGCTCAAGAGCGCTTTCCGCAAGTTGGCCATGCAGTTCCATCCCGACCGCAACCCAGGCGACCATGCCTGCGAGCACAAGTTCAAGGAAATCAACGAAGCCTACGAAACGCTGAAGGACCCGCAAAAGCGTGCCGCCTATGATCGCTTCGGCCACGCGGCCTTCGAGCACGGCGGCATGAATGGCGGGGCGCAGGGCTTTGGCGCGGGCGGCTTCGCCGACATTTTCGAAGACATTTTCGGCGACATGATGGGCGGGCGCCAGCGCCGCTCGTCCGGCGGCCGCGAGCGCGGCGCCGACCTGCGCTACAATATGGAAATCACGCTGGAGGAGGCATTTTCCGGCAAGACCGCGCAGATTCGCGTGCCGGCCTCGATCTCCTGCTCGGAATGCTCCGGCAGCGGCGCCAAGCCCGGCACCCAGCCCGTCACCTGCTCGATGTGCAACGGCCACGGCAAGGTGCGCGCCACGCAAGGCTTCTTCTCGATCGAGCGCACCTGCCCGCAATGCCAGGGGCGCGGCCAGACCATCAAGGATCCGTGCCCCAAATGCGCCGGCCAGGGCCGTGTCACCGAGGAGCGCTCGCTGTCGGTAAACATCCCTGCCGGCATCGAGGACGGCACCCGCATCCGGCTGGCCAATGAGGGCGAGGCCGGCCTACGCGGCGGCCCGTCCGGCGATCTCTACATCTTCCTCGCGGTCAAGCCGCACGAATTCTTCCAGCGCGACGGCGCCGATCTTTATTGCAAGGTGCCGATCTCGATGACAACGGCAGCGCTTGGCGGCTCGTTCGAGGTGACGACACTGGACGGTACCCAGACGAAGGTGAAGGTGCCGGAAGGCACCCAGAACGGTCGCCAGTTCCGCCTCAAGGGCAAGGGCATGCCGGTGCTGCGCCAGCCCAATATTGGCGACCTCTACATCCAGACCGTGGTTGAGACGCCGCAGAACCTTTCGCGCCGCCAGCGCGAATTGCTGGAAGAATTCGAGCAGCTTTCCTCAAAGGACAATTCGCCTCAGTCGAGCGGATTTTTCGCCCGCATGAAGGACTTTTTCGAAACGTTCGGCGAGCACCGAAGCTGATCCCTGGAAAACGCTTCCCGAGCGTCATCAACACCTTATCCGGGGATTCGCCTTGTCTTGCACCTCGTAGCTGTTAAGTAGCATGCGAGGGAGCGTTGAGGAGGACTTTCGATGACGCGTAGTCCCGGACTGCGAAAGACGCTGGCGGAAAAGTTCGACGACGAGTTGAAGTTCTTCAAGGGCTGGATCGACAAGCCGAAGGCGGTCGGTTCGATCGTCCCGACCAGTTCCGTCACCGCGCGCAAGATGGCCTCGATCGTCGATCCGAAATCCGGCTTGCCGGTGCTCGAGGTCGGGCCCGGCACAGGCGTCATCACGCGCGCCATCCTCGCCCAGGGCATAAAGCCTGAAAATCTCTACGCGGTCGAATATTCCACTGATTTCGTGCGCCATCTGCGTCAGCTTTATCCAGGCGTCAACGTCATCGAGGGCGACGCCTTCAATCTCGACGCGACGCTTGGCGACAAGCGCGACCTGATCTTCGATTCGGTGATATCGGGCGTGCCGCTGCTCAACTTTCCGGTCGCCCAGCGCATCGCCTATGTCGAGAGCCTGCTCGACCGTATCCCGGCGGGCCGGCCGATCGTGCAACTAACTTACGGGCCGCTGTCGCCGATCCCGCCCGGCCGCGGCGACTATACGGTCGAGCATTTCCATTTCGTCATCCGCAACATTCCGCCGACGCAGCTTTGGATCTATCGGCGCGGCTGAACGCATATCGGAGTTCCCGATGCCGGTCATTGCGGCTGGTTGGCCAATCGGTCCAGGAATGCCGTCAGCCTTTCGAACGCCTGCTCTCCCGCCTTGCCGTCGAGATCGAACTGATATTCATGCGGCAGGGCCGGACTGTAGTCGTCCGGAAAGAACAGCATGTCGACCGCAATGCCTTGCGCCGTGATCGCGCGCGCGATCAGACGCGACTGCGGCGCCAGCGGATCGGCATTGCCGACCGAGACGAATGCCGGCGGAAATTGCGGCGTCAGGTGCCTGTCGACTGAAAATTCGGCAATGCGCGGGTCGTCGTCCAGCCGCTTCACGCCGAGATACGACCACATGACGGTCCTGTTGAAGCCGGCGAAAGGCCCTTCGGGCGAGATCATCGCGGGATCGTAAATGCCGCAGAACAGTGCAACGCCTTTCAGTTGCGCGCGCTCTATGCCCGGATCGACGTCCATCATGGCGGCATAGGCGGGATTGCTGATCGTGGCAGCCAGTTGAGCGACGATCTGCGAGCCGGCGGAGTCGCCGGCGAGAAAAAGTCTGTTGCGATCGATGCGGTAGCGGCCGGCATTGCCGGAAAGAAAGGCAAGCGCCTTGTTGGCCTGGAGGACTGGCGTCGGATAGCGGGCGCCAGGGGCGATGGAATAGCCGACCGAGACAGTGACGTAGCCCCGCCCGGCCAGTATTTTCATATATGCCGAGATGTCGGCCTTGTTTCCGGCAACGAAGCCGCCGCCATGCACCCAGACCACCGTCGGCAACGCCTTTGCCTGAGCGTCCAAGGGAAAGAAGACGTCAAGGGTCTCGTCGGGGTCCTCGCCATAGCGCTCGTCGCGCAGTTCGCCGACATTGGCGGGCACGTGCTTTTCAAGCGCGCGGTTCTTTGCCACTGCATCCTTGTGAAAAGCGTAACGGATTAGAAGGACCGAAGGCCACGGGCTAAGGACGAAAGCGGCGTAGCCGACGGCAGCAGCCACCGCGAGAGCGACAAGACCATAGCCAACCCATTTCAATCCCACGAGGTCCCGCCCTATCCGCTGGCGCCGGTCGCCAAAGCGGCCAAGGCTAAATGCGTGCCGCAATCTCGGCTATTGATTCATCCCACGCATCGCCTATAGCTGCCGCCACAGCAAGGGATTGCGATGCCGATCGTCCCGAAAATTCTCGTCGTCGCCGGTTCGGTGCGCAGCGGTGCCTATAGCGGCAGGACTGCCGACGTGGCGCAGAAGGAACTTGCCATGCAGGGCGCGGAGGTGACCCGCATCTCGCTCGCCGACTATCCGTTGCCGATCCTCGACCAGGATCTGGAAAAGGACGAAGGCATTCCCGAAAACGCCGTCAGCCTCGGCCGGATGATCGCCGCCCATGACGGCCTGCTGATCGCGACGCCCGAATATAACGGCTCCATTCCGCCGCTGCTCAAGAACACCATCGACTGGGTGAGCCAACTGCGCAAGGATGGGGGCCGGACGTTCAGGCCGCTTGCCGGCAAGGTCGCCGGCCTGTGCTCGTCTTCCAGCGGACCCTTTGCAGGGATACGCTGCATCAACCATCTGCGCGCTGTGCTGGTGCGCTGCCGGATGGAGGTGGTAACACCGGAGTGTTCGGTGCCGGAGGGCGGTAGCGCCTTCGACGACGAAGGCAACTTCCGGGACGAAAGACTACGCCAATCGATGGAGCACCTATGCCGAACGCTGATCGAAACCTCGCGCATGCTGTCGACGCGGATCGAGGCATGATCCCGGACGCCGCGCGTGCCGACACAATTCAGGAAAGGCTGATCGTCGGCCTCGACCTGCCGACGCTGAGGGAAGCCGAGAAGGCGGTGCGCGAGCTCGACGGGATCGTCTCCTTCTACAAGATCGGCTACCAGCTCGCCTTTGCCGGCGGGCTCGACTTCGCCCGCGAGCTGGCCAGCGGCGGCACCAGGATCTTTCTCGACATGAAGCTGCTCGACATCGATAACACCGTTGCCAAGGGGGTCGACAACATCGTCAGGATGGGCATGAGCATGCTGACCATCCACGCCTATCCGAAGACGATGAAGGCGGCGGTCGAGGCTGCCAGGGGCAGCGACCTTTGCCTGCTCGGGGTTACCGTGCTGACCTCGATGGACGAGCAAGACGTGATCGACGCCGGCTATGAGTATGACCCGCATACGCTGGTGCTGAGGCGCTCCGAGCAGGCGCTGCATGCCGGCATGGGCGGCATCGTCTGTTCGGCCGAGGAAGCGGAGGCGGTACGCCGCATCGTCGGCCCCGATCTGGCGGTAGTGACGCCGGGAATCCGACCGAAGGGCAGCGACCATGGCGACCAGAAACGCGTGGTGACGCCGGCGCAGGCGATCCGCAACGGCTCCAGCCATCTCGTCGTTGGCCGGCCGATCGTCGGCGCCACCGACAGGCGGGCGGCGGCGGAAGCCATTCTCGATGAAATGCGCTCGGCCTGATGCCAGGAATTAACCCGGAGAAATACCATGCCCAAGGGATACTGGATCGCTCGCGTCGATGTGCGCGATGCGGAAGGCTACAAAGACTATGTCGCAGCCGCCAAGCTGGCCTTCGACCGCTTCGGCGCCAAGTTCCTGGCGCGCGGCGGCGCGCATGAGAAGGCAGAGGGACCGGGCCGCGACCGCAACGTGATCATCGAATTTCCGTCGCTTGCGGTGGCGCATGACTGCTACCACTCGCCCGAATACCAGCGCGCCGTCGCGATCCGCCAGAAGGTGGCCGATGGCGAAATCGTCCTGGTCGAGGGGATTTAGGCGCGAAGCCGGTTCGCCGCTGCCTCCGCCATCGCATCGGCGAGGCTCAGGCCCCATTGCTTGCGACAGTAATCGCGAAAATCGAAGCAAGGCAGGCCCGGGCAGACCTCGAACTCGATGACATGCACGCTGTCGTCGGCTTCGACCCGGAAGTCGATGGAAAAGACGTCCCGCAGGCCAAGCCCGACCATCAGGCTTTCGGCGATGCGACGGATTCTTGCATCGGCTCGAGGCTGGCTGGCGCCAACGGGAAGCAGCAACGGCTCGGCGTAATTTCCCGTGGCTTTGGCCGCTTCGCCGGTATTGCCGTAAAGCGCCAAGCTGTCCTGCATGGTTTGGAAATCGCCGCCCGAATCGACAAAGGCGACGCCGAGCGCCTCAATGCCGGTATCCGGCTTCAGGCCGAGAAAGCTGGCCCGCACATTGCGTCCGGGGACATAGGGCTGGACGACGACATCGTCGCGATAGGCGGCGAATACGCGCCGGCTAAGCTTTAGCGCGTGGCCGAGATCGTGACAGCGCGAATCCGGCCAGATGCCGATCTTGGCGCCGAGCCGGTTCGGCTTGACGAACCAGCCGGCCGGCGAGGCCGGCGGCGCGACCAGCCACGCACCGTCACGGGCAAGGCCCGCCTGCGGCACCGGCAGGCCAAGCGCGCCGAGCACGGCGCCGGACCGGAACTTGTCTTGGCAGAGCGCGAACAACGCATCGTCGGCGCCGATCGCGTCGAAGCCATTCAGCCGTGCCAGAGCCGGTGCCGCGCCGCCGCGGAAATAGGCAATGCCGTCGGTCAACGTCCAGACAAGCGAGGTCTTCGGAACTTCGCCGGCGAGAACGCTTGCGGCGTCGTCGAGCGCCACCGGCGCAAACGACAAGCCGCGCGTTTGGCAAGCGGCGGCAAGTGCGTCGAATTCAGCAGCGATGTCGGTCGATTGCGCCAGGTAGGAGGCGATTTCGGCGGCACGCTCCGGCACATGATTGTCGGTGACCAGCCGATCGAAACAGGCCTGTTCCGGCTCGTAGACAAGGATCAGCTTCGGCTTGCGGCTTGACATGACTGAACGATTTCCCGGCAGCACGATTGCTAGAGCAATTCCAGGAAAAGTGTGAAACGGTTTTCCGTCCGGAATTGCTTCAAACAAAGAGATAGAGCGGTTCAGCGTTCCCGCGAAACGATGAACCGTTCTAGCATCGCACGGCGAGCGCATTCGGCTTTCGCGGAATCGACGTCAGCCGGGTGCCCGCACGACAGCAACTGCTCTCAGGCAATCAACACGCGCGGCTCGAAGCGACCATTGACCGGAATGTCGAGCATAAACGTCATGCCGGCTTGCGGGTCGAGCAGGCGCTGCTTCTCGCTCTTGCCCGACCAGGCGGAGGTGACCGCGAGCCGGTCGGCATTCCCGCCGACAAAAGCCGGACAGGACGGTTGCGTGACCGGCATCGCCACCGAACGGACAAGTTTGCCGTCGGGCCCATAGGCTTCGACGACGCTGCCGCCCCAGCAGGCGTTCCACAATATGCCGTCGCGGTCGAGCACCGAACCATCGATATAGCCCTTGGCCGAACGGTGGTCGACGAAGACCTTCGGTTCGCCAACCGGCAGGCCGGTCGCCGGATCGCAGCCGACGCGCATCAACAGCCCGGTGCTGGTGTCGGTGTAATAGGCGATGGTCCCATCTTCGGAAAAGCAGATCGAATTGGGCACCGTGATATCCGCATAGAGCCGGCGCAGCTCGCCCTTGAAGAACCAGTAGATCGAACCGGCGGCCTTCTCCTCGCCCTTGCCCATGGTGCCGACCCAGAGGGCGCCGCAAGGGTGAACGCGTGAATCGTTCGAGCGGGTGAGCGGATTGTCGGCCTCGATCGGCGTGTGCAGCGTCAGCTTGCCGGTCGCGACGTCGCGGACATGCAGGCCGGTTTCCGTGGCGATCAGCTGACGCCGGTCGTCGATGACGGCAATCGCACTGGCCATCTGGTGGAGCTCGTGGATCTTGACCGCACCGCCGGACAAACGCTTTTCCAGGAGCTGGCCGTTGACGATGTCGAACCAGTAGAGCGTGTCGGTGGCGGGGTCATAGCTTGGTCCCTCGCCGAGTTGGCAGACGTGGTCGGAAAAAACCGAAACGATGGTCTCGCTCATCATGCCACTCCAAACGCCGCGTCCCAGGCCTGAACTGCGGCTTTCGCCCGTGCTGCCACTTCGTCGACGCTCATTCCCGGCTTGAACAGGCTGGAGCCAAGACCGAAGACGCTGACGCCGGCTGCCTTGTAGCCGGCAAAATCCTTGTCTGAAACGCCGCCGACGGCGCCGACCAGCACATTGGCCGGCAGCACCGCGCGCATCGCCGAAATGCCTGCCGCGCCAAGCACGCTCGCCGGGAAGAATTTCAGTGCCGAAGCACCGAGCCGGATGGCCTGGAATGCCTCGGTTGGCGTGAACACGCCGGGCATCGTCACCATACCGTACTGCATGGCAGGGCCCATGACCTCGGCATCGATATTGGGGCTGACCAGCAGCCGCCCGCCGGCTTTGTGCAGACCGTCGACATCGGCGGCGGTGAGCACCGTGCCGGCGCCGACCAGAGCTGTCGGAGGAAGCGCTTCGACAATGCTGGCGATGGAGGCAAAGGGCTCGGGCGAGTTGAGCGGCACCTCGATCGCTTCAATGCCGGCGCCGAAGATCGCCTGGCCGATCGCCACCGCCTCGCCTGGCTTCAGGCCGCGCAGGATCGCGACCAGACCCCGCTCGAGCTTTGGAAAAGGTGCGGTTTCGGTCATGCGACAACTCCATTTTTGGCGATCATGCCATTTTCGCGCGCGGCTTCGGCGAGGCCGGCACGCACCGCCTCGTCGGCGTCGACGGCCCTGAAAGCGAGCCCGGCAAGGCCGAGCGCCTCGGCATAGAGCGTGCCGAGTGCGCCCGACGCGATCAGCACGACGGGCACAGCGCTTGCTTCATAACGGCGATTTGCCGAAGCGATCTCGCCGCCGATCAGCAGGCCGGACAGGCAGGCTGCGGCACCTTCGGGCTTCAGGTCCTGCAGCAGGCTGGCGGCGCGGATCGAGAACAAACTTGAAACGACGTCACCGCCTTCGGCCAACGCCTTCAGGCACCAGTCCCGAAAAAACGGACTTTCGGCGGCAACCGGCTGCGGCGGCTCGCCCAGCGAATGGCGCAGGATCGAGTGCGCGGCGAGCACCGAAAACAGCTCGCCGGTCGGCCAGGTGCCGAACCCGGCAACGGAGCCGTCCTCGACCAGCACCCATTTCGAATGGGTGCCGGGCATGCAGACGAGGTGACGTCCCTTTGCCGGCAAACCGGCTCCGGCAAGCTGCGTTTCCTCACCGCGCATGACGTCAGGTGCATCGGCGAGGCGTTGGGCAAGGCCGGGCACGATGCGGATATCGCGGCGCTGGCCGGGGATGCGGGCAGCGTCGGCCAGGATAGCGCCGATTGGCGTGGGAACGCTGACATAGGGCGCCTCCAGCCAGCCCTGGCGCGAGCCGGCCATGCCGCAAATGATGACCGGCAGGTTTTCGGGTGCGCCCATGGCGGCCAGATGCCCTTCGAGAATGGACGAAAACCCTTTAGCCTGAGCGGTGATCAGTCCGTCATCGCCGCGCCGCTCGGCGAGAACGTCGCCGGTGCCGTCGAGCAGCCATACCCTCATGCGCGTGGTGCCCCAGTCGACGGCCGCGACGGAAGCTGCCTTGCTCGGTGAGATCACAGGAACCCCCCGTCGACGATCAGCATCTGCGCGGTCAGCATGCGTGAAGCATCCGACGCCAGGAACAGCACGGTGCCGACAATGTCTTCCGGCTGCATCACACGCTTGATGCACTGCTTGGCGACGTGGGCGGCGAGCGCCTCTTCGGTGACCCAGAGCTTTCTCTGCCGCTCGGTGATTACCCAGCCGGGCGCGATCGCGTTGACGCGAATGCCGTCGGCACCAAGCTTGCCGGCGAGACCCTTGGTGAGGCCGACGATGCCGGCCTTGGCGGCGGTATAGGCCGGCATATCGGGATGGTTAATGAGAAACGAGGTCGAGGTGAAATTGATTATCGAGCCGCCACCGGCCCGCTTCATGCCTGGCGCCACCGCCTGTGCGCTGAAGAAATGCGGGCGCAGGTTGATGGCATGGTTGTTGTCCCAGAACTCGACCGTGACGTCTTCGACGGCATGACGGTCATCCTGAGCGGCATTGTTGACCAGCACGGTCACGTCGCCATGCGCCTCGGCGGCTTTGGCGATTGATACCCGCAATGCCTCGATGTCGCGTATGTCGGTCTTGAGATAGAACGGCCGCCGGCCGAGCTCCTTGTCCAACCGATCGGCCAGCGCCAGGCTCGGACGGTCGGCGATATCGATAAAGGCGACCTTTGCCCCCTGGCGGACAAAACCTTCGGTCAAGGCAGCACCAATGCCGGAGCCGCCGCCGGTGATCAGCACCGAAGCGCCTTCGAGGTCGGCAAAGCGTGCCGATGGCATCATGAAATTCTCTCCCGGTCCAATGATCTCGGTCGGCCGGCGCGCATCCTATCCAGCCGTGTCGGGCGGGCAAGGGCGAAAGAGTGGATTGGCGCGACTTATGTCCGACAAAAGGCCGCACGCGCCGCCGATCGATCAGCCGCCCAGCCGGACGCGGTACAATTCGACGGCGGCTCCACTGGTCCCGGCAACCGGCGCAAGCCATTCCGGCACGCTGCCGCGCATCAGCCCGGCAAGAAAGCCTGCCGGCGCCTTGGCGGCGAGGAGCTTGCTTTCGGCGCTGCCGGGGCACAGCGCGACGAGGCCGACGTTATGATCCGCGACGACCGTCTTGGCATCGGCATCGGACCCAAGGAAGGCATCGAGCGCCAGCAGGTTGCCGGCGACATTGCGATGATAAGGCCCGGCGAAGACGCGATGTCCGGAATAGGCCAGGATAGGCGATCCGAGATTGGAAATTGCCAGCACGGTGGTGCCGGGCAGGCGGCCGAGCGCCGCAAAGGAGGCCTTGCGCTGGCAAGCGACATCGGTGCCGTCGCCATTATCCGCCGTGGTGTTGCTGTCTTCGAAGGCTACCGAGGTCGCCGCGGCAGCCCCAGTCCAGACCGCATTCACCGAAACCAGCCAGACGGCAGCCATGCGCAGCGCCACACCGCGCGACGCGCTGGCCTCGGCCCGTTGACGCCATTTGGCAATCCAGGCGGCAAGCGGAATGACGGCGAAGGCGATCGAGAATGTCGAACCGCGTACCTGCCAGGCGCTGACGATGAAGGCCACGACAAGCAGCGCGCCGACAAGGCTGTCCTGCCGCCGCCAGCCACCGCGGCCAAGGCGAAGCGCCATCAGCACGAGCGCAATGAGCGGCGTGGCATAGCGCGCCACCACCCCGGCCGGATCTTCAGCGAGCAGCTTGAACAGCGACTGCGCCTCGTCGATGTGATCAAGCCACAGCTCCTTGAGGCGCGGATCGAGGTTGGCGTAGGGCGCTGCCAGGCATTGTGGGAACAACAAGACGACGACAGCGCCCAATAGCATGGCGAGCAGGCCAAGTGAGGCGATGCGCCGTTGGCGCGTGCGGCCGGCCGGCTCGATCGACGCTATGGTTGCAAGGCCGGTTCCGGCAATCGCTGCGACGACGAACTGCACGGCCGAGAAGGCGTCGCATTGCGCCTGACCCCAAGCGGACCACGGAATGGTGACGACAAAAACGAGGGCGGAGATGCCGGCAAAGCCGAGGCCGAAATCCCTGGCGATCGACCTCTCGCCATTGACGTCGAGGGCAAACAGCATGGCGACATAGGCGCCGATGGTGGCAACGTATGGCGCGGTTTCCATACCGATGGCCAGCATCAGCCCGGCGCATAGGCCGGAGAGCAATGCCGCCGCCTTGCGCAATGGCGCTTCAAGCAACAAGCTCAGGCTGGCCATGCTCAGCATCAGCTGGATATTGTGGTGATCGAGCGCGCCAGGCGAAAAAATGCCGAGGAAATGCAGTGCGGCGGCGCCGACGACGACAGCCGGCAGCACAGCGCCGTGACCGGCAAAGCTGCGTGCGGCGCGGGCGGTGAAAAATACGGTCAGGCAGAAGAGCAGCGCCGGCCACAGCACTTGCGCGACATTCTCGGCAAGCGCCGCGCTGCCGGTCAGGGCCGATACGGCGATGATGATGGCGGCGATCGGCGCATCGACCAGCCGCGACCAATGCATGACGAAGCCGCCTTCCAGGCCCATCCTGTACTGGTGGAGATCGAACCAGCTTTGGCCGGCGAGCATGTCGCGAACTTCGACGAGGCGCAGCAGATTGTCGTTGTCGCCGCCGGCATTGGTCAGTGCCGGGAAGCCGGCAAAGGCATTGACGGCAAGTGCCAGCACCGTGGCAAGCAGCGCCAGCGCGATATCGGACCTCCAAATGGAGGCGCCATCGTCGGCTGTGCTCATATCAGGACCTTTGGAGGAATACGGGGCGGCTTAAACCTAGCCTTAACAGCTTCAATAAATAGTAAAGCCGCCCGAGCGAGGCCGGCGTTTGCGCGGTCAGGGGCCTCACGGGGCATCCGGAGACGAAAATGCCACAAGACGTGCGCCATGAGCCGAGCATCGCCGTGCTGCTGCCCTGCTACAATGAGGAGCTGACGATCGGCGAAGTGGTGCGGCGCTTTCGCGAAACGCTGCCTGCCGCCGCGATCTATGTCTACGACAACAATTCGCGCGACCTGACGGCGCTCCGAGCCCGCGCCGCCGGCGCCATCGTGGTGCGCGAGCCGCGCCAGGGCAAAGGCAATGTCGTGCGCCGCATGTTCGCCGACATCGAGGCCGACATCTACCTGATGGCCGACGGCGACGGCACCTATACGCCGGAGGACGCGCCGCAACTGATCAACACGCTGCTGACCGAGCGCTCCGACATGGTGGTGGGCACCAGGCGCGGCGTCACCGACGATGGCGGCAGGACCGGTCATGCCTTCGGCAACCGCATCTTCAACAGCCTCTACAAGCGGCTGTTCGGTTCCGACTTCACCGATATCTTCTCCGGCTACCGCGCCTTCACTCGGCGCTTCGTCAAGAGCTTTCCCGCGGTTTCCAGCGGCTTCGAGATCGAGACCGAAATGTCGGTGCACGCCTCGCAACTCAAACTGCCGGTCAGCGAGATCGGGCTCGACTATGGCCGACGGCCGGAAGGCTCCTCGTCGAAGCTATCGACCTTTCGCGACGGCGCGAAGATCCTGTGGATGTTCGCCATGCTGATGAAGGAGACGCAGCCGCTGCGTTTCTTCGGCGCTTTTTCGGTGTTCTTCCTGGCATCAAGCCTGTTTCTGATGGCGCCGGTGCTGATCGAGTTCGCCGAAACCGGGCTGGTGCCGCGCATGCCGACGTGGGTGCTGTCGGTCGGGCTGCTGCTGCTGTCGATGCTGGCGGCGGTGACCGGGGTAATCCTCGATTCGGTGTCGCGCGGCCGGGCCGAGCAGAAGCGCATCTTCTATCTGTCGATGCCTTCCGGCCGCATCGAACGCGAACGCGCAAGTGCGCTCGCGACTCTGAAGACCGGACCGCGCAAGACCCCGCGGGCGGCTTAGAGCCCTAAATGGGACGCCTCGCCCGCTTCATTGTCGCCGGCGGCATCGGCTTCGTCGCCGACGCGGCGGCGCTTTGGCTGGTGTTGGCGATAGCGCCGCTCGGACCCTTCGCGGCTCGCATCATCTCGATCGGTTTTGCCCTGTCCGTCACCTGGCTGATCAACCGCCATTTGACCTTCTCGCCTTCCAGCCGCGGCGTCGCGCAAGAGAGCGCACGCTATGGCGGCGTCGGCATTGCCACCAGCCTCGTCAATTATCTCGTCTATTGCGCCATGCTGTTCGCGCTGCCGATGGTGCCGCCGCTCGCCGCCCTTGCGGTCGCCTCACTGGTTGCCATGGCGCTGTCCTTCCTCGGCTATTCCAAGCTGGTCTTCGACCGCTGAAGGCACATCGCATTGGGGTCTGCGCCAAGCGAAGCGCAGCCTCATCATGACCTTGGCCGATTGGCAGAGGCCGCCGATTTCCTTATATCGCTCTCGTCGGTGCATCGGCCCGAAAAATCGGAATCGATTTTCGGAAAACACGATGCATGGATTCAAAGTGTTGGAGCGTACTTTGTGCATCCAAGTGGATCGCCCCAAGTGCGCCGGAGAGCTGCCATGCCCCTGAAAGTCGCCGTCCAGATGGACCATATCTCCACCGTGTCGATTGCCGGCGACACGTCGTTTGCGCTGTCGCTGGAAGCGCAGCGGCGCGGGCACCAGCTGTTCCACTACACGCCCAACCGGCTGTCGCTGCGCGATGGCAAGGTGTTTGCCCGTATCGAGGCGATGCAGGTCCGCGACGAGAAGGGCAATCATTATTCGCTAGGCGAAGAAGTCCGCACCGACCTATCGGAGATGGACGTCATCCTTTTGCGGCAGGATCCGCCCTTCGACATGAACTACATCACCACCACGCATATCCTCGAGCGCATCCATCCGAAGACGCTGGTGGTCAACGACCCGGCCTGGGTGCGCAACAGCCCGGAAAAGATCTTCGTCACCGAATTTCCCGACCTGATGCCGGATACGCTGATCACCAAGGATCCGCTCGAGGTCGCCGCCTTCCGCAAGGAGTTCGGCGACATCATCGTCAAGCCGCTCTACGGCAATGGCGGCGCCGGCATCTTCCACCTGCATGAGGCCGATCGCAACCTCGCCTCGCTGCTCGAAATGTTCGGCCAGATGTTCCGCGAACCCTACATCGTGCAGCGCTACCTCAAGGAGGTGCGGGCTGGCGACAAGCGCATCATCCTGATCGACGGCGAGCCTGTCGGCGCCATCAACCGCGTGCCGGCCGAGCACGATTCGCGCTCCAACATGCATGTCGGCGGCCGCGCCGAAAAAACCGAGCTGACGGAACGCGAACGCGAGATCTGCGCCCGCATCGGCCCCTCGCTGAAGGAGCGCGGCTTCATCCTTGTCGGCATCGACGTCATTGGCGACTACATGACCGAGATCAACGTGACCTCACCGACCGGCATACGCGAAGTGCAGCGCTTCGGCGGCGCCGACATCGCCAGCCTGTTCTGGAATGCGGTGGAGGAGAAGCGCAGCTAGCCTCGCTTCGCGAGCGGCCGCGTTGCAAACCATCGCAGCCGTTGCGTTCAGCCGTTCCCCAAATGTTCTTGCCTTCGCCGGAAATCTGTGGTTGTCTCCGGTGACGCCGTTCGCGGCATGATCGCAAAGGCTTGGGGCAAAAGCCGCATCCGGGGTGAAGACATGGTGGCGCGGGTTCGCACGGTTGCTTTCCAAGGCATCGAGGCCGTGCCGGTCGACGTGCAGGTGATGATCGCGCCGGGCAAGGTCAACATGCACATCGTCGGGCTGGCCGACAAGGCTGTAGCCGAAAGCCGCGAGCGGGTGCAGGCAGCACTTCATGCATCCGGCCTGTCGATGCCGTCGAAGAAGGTCACCGTCAATCTGGCACCCGCCGACCTGCCGAAGGAGGGCAGCCACTACGATTTGCCGATCGCGCTCGGGCTGATGGCGGCGCTCGGCGCCATTCCGGGCGACATGCTCGCCGGCTATGTCGTGCTTGGCGAATTGTCGCTCGACGGAACCATTGCCGCGGTGGCCGGCGCGCTGCCGGCGGCAATCGGCGCCAATGCCGAAGGCAAGGGTCTGATCTGCCCGTTCGCCTGCGGGCCGGAAGCGGCCTGGGCCGGCAAGGATTTCGACATATTGGCGCCGCGCAGCCTGATTGCCATCGCCAATCATTTTCGCGGCACGCAGGTTCTGTCACGGCCGGAAGCCGGCATCCATGCCGCGCGCGCGACCTGCCCGACCTTGCCGACATCAAGGGCCAGGAGACCGCCAAGCGGGCGCTGGAGGTGGCGGCCGCCGGCGGCCACAATCTTTTGATGGTCGGGCCGCCGGGGTCGGGAAAGTCGATGCTGGCGCAGCGGCTGCCGTCGATCCTGCCGCCGCTGGCACCCAGGGAATTGCTCGAAGTCTCGATGATCGCCTCGGTGGCCGGCGAGCTCGGGGAAGGAAAACTCACCGACCGGCGGCCGTTCCGCGCGCCACATCATTCGGCCTCGATGGCGGCGATGGTCGGTGGCGGGTTGCGCGTGCGGCCGGGCGAGGCCTCGCTCGCCCATCACGGCGTGCTGTTCCTCGACGAGTTTCCCGAATTCTCGCCGCAGGCGCTCGATGCGCTGCGCCAGCCGCTGGAGACCGGCGACTGCATGATCGCGCGCGCCAATCATCGCGTCACCTATCCGGCGCGCATCCAGCTGGTCGCGGCGATGAACCCGTGCCGCTGCGGCATGGCCGGCGAGCCGGGCTATCGCTGCCTGCGCGGCGACCGCTGCCGCACCGACTACCAGGCGCGCATTTCCGGCCCGCTGCTCGATCGCATCGATCTCAGGATCGAGGTGCCGGCGGTCTCGGCCAGCGATCTGATCCGGCCGGACCGGGCGGAGAAGAGCGCAGCCGTGGCACTACGCGTCGCCCGTGCCCGTACGATCCAGCGTGAGCGTTTCGAACGGCTCGGCGCGACCTCCGCCACCACCAACGCGCATTGCTCGCCGTCGGTCATCGAGGAGATCGCCATGCCCGATGCCGCCGGCCTGTCGCTGCTGAGGGATGCCAGCGAAAAGCTCGGCTTTTCCGCACGAGCCTACCACCGCGTCCTGAAGGTGGCGCGGACACTGGCCGATCTCGAGGCCAGCGAGACGGTCGGCCGCATCCATCTGGCCGAAGCGATTTCCTACCGCATGAGTTCGGAGCGGATGGCGCAGGCGGCGTGAGGGACGCTCCCCTCCCCCTTGAGGGGAGGGTGGCCGCGAAGCGGCCGGGTGGGGTCAGTGGTGGGACCCTCGGCCTTGCTGTATTTCGAAACCGATCCGCGTGCGGAGCGTTGCCGTGCTCTTCCCGAGGCGCATCGTCAGAATGGGCGTCAGCGCACTGCACCCAGGACCCCTCCCGGCCCCTCGGGCCACCCTCCCCTCGAGGGGGAGGGGACGCTGGCGACTATCGCTCCTGCCCTTTCGCCTTCAATTCCAACCTCCGCGCGTGCAGCACTGGCTCGGTGTAGCCGTTGGGCTGGACGCGGCCTTTGAAGACGAGATCGCAGGCGGCGAGGAAGGCGATGGACTTGTCGAATTCCGGCGCCATCGGCCGGTAGAGCGGATCGCCTTGGTTCTGGCGATCGACGATAGCCGCCATGCGCTTCATCGTCTCCATGACCTGCTCGGGCGTGCAGACGCGGTGATGCAGCCAGTTGGCGATGTGCTGAGAGGAGATGCGCAGCGTGGCGCGGTCCTCCATCAGGCCGACGTCGTTTATATCTGGTACTTTCGAGCAGCCGACGCCCTGGTCGATCCAGCGCACGACATAGCCCAGAATCCCCTGCGCGTTGTTGTCGAGCTCCTTCTGGATATCTTCCTGAGACCAGTTCGGCAGCCTTGCCACCGGTATCGACAGGATGTCGTCGAGCCTGGCCTTGGGCCGGCTCTTCAGAGCCTGCTGCACGGCGTGGACGTCGACCTTGTGGTAGTGCGTGGCGTGCAGGGTTGCCGCCGTCGGCGACGGCACCCAGGCGGTGTTGGCGCCGGCCTTGGGGTGCGCGATCTTCTCGGCCAGCATTGCCGCCATCAGGTCGGGCATCGCCCACATGCCCTTGCCTATCTGGGCGTGGCCGGCCAACCCGCATTCCAGCCCGGTATCGACGTTCCAGGCTTCGTAGGCCGCAATCCAGGCGGCCTGTTTCATGTCGCCCTTGCGGATCATCGGGCCGGCTTCCATTGAGGTGTGGATCTCGTCGCCGGTGCGGTCGAGGAAGCCGGTGTTGATGAAGACGACGCGGTCCCTGGCAGCGCGGATCGCCTCCTTGAGGTTAACGGTGGTGCGCCGCTCCTCGTCCATGATTCCCATCTTGATGGTGTTCCTGGCCATGCCGAGCAGCGCTTCGACGCGGTCGAAAATCTCGACGGCGAAGGCAACTTCGTCGGGCCCGTGCATCTTGGGCTTTACTATGTACATGGAGCCCGCGCGAGAATTGGCGCGGCGCCCGTTCGGGCCGATGTCGTGCAGCGCGACCAGCGCCGTCAGCGCCGCATCCATGATGCCTTCCGGCACCTCGTTGCCGTCGCGGTCCGATATCGCCGGATTGGTCATGAGGTGGCCGACATTCCTGACCAGCATCAGCGAGCGGCCGGGCAAGGTCAGCGTGCCGCCATCGGGCGCGGTATAGGCGCGGTCGGGGTTGAGCCTGCGGACAAAGCTCTTGCCGGCCTTGGTGATCTCCTCGGCCAAGTCGCCCTTCATCAGGCCGAGCCAGTTGCGGTAGACCAGCACCTTATCCTGCGCATCCACTGCGGCGACCGAATCCTCGCAGTCCTGGATGGTGGTCAGCGCCGATTCCAGCACGACATCGGCAATGCCGGCCGGATCGGTGCGGCCGATCTGGTTGTTGCGGTCGACAACGATTTCGATGTGCAGGCCGTTCTTGACCAGCAGCACGGCTTCGGGATTGGCGGCATCGCCGCGATAGCCGGCAAACTGTTTGAGGTCGGCAAGCGTGGTGGCGCCGGCACCCTCGCCCAGCCGCAACATGCCGTTGGCGACCGCAAGCCCGTTGACGCCGACCCATTTGCCTGTCGTGAGCGGCACCGCCTCGTCGAAGAAGCTTTTCACCCAGGCGACGACCTTGGCACCGCGCGCCGGATTGAATTTGTTGCCTCGCTCGGCGCCGTCCGCCTCCGGGATGGCATCGGTTCCGTAGAGCGCATCGTACAGCGAACCCCAGCGCGCATTGGCGGCGTTCAGCGCATAACGCGCGTTCATCACCGGCACCACCAGCTGCGGCCCAGCGACCAAAGCGATTTCCGGGTCGACATTTTCGGTGGTCACGCTGAAGGCCGGCCCCTCGGGCAGGAGATAGCCGATCTCGCGGAGGAACGTCTTGTAGGCCTCCATGTCGACGGGGGCGCCATTGTCGCGGTACCAGCGGTCGAGCTTGTCCTGCATGGCGTCGCGCTTTGCGAGCAGCGCCCGATTTTTTGGCGAGAGATCATGGACGATGGCCGAAAAACCGTTCCAGAATGCCTCCGCCTCGATGCCGGTGCCCGGCAGCGCCTCGTTCACGACGAAATCATGAAGCTCGCGGGCAATCCGCAATCCGGCGATCTCGACGCGATCAGTCATCAGGGCTTCTCCAGACGAAAGGCTAAGCCGGGCCTTTGACATGTCACGGTTGCAGGGTCAATTCGGCTTAGGATGAAGGTAGGGCGTTTTGGGGCGGTGGCCTTCCCTTCTCCCCCCTGTGGGAGAAGGTGTCGCCGAAGGCGACGGATGAGGGGTGCTCCAGAAACCACCATCGTCTCATTCCTTCCAGCACCCCTCATCCGTCTCGGCGCTTCGCACCGATCCACCTTCTCCCACAAGGGGAGAAGGAAGAGGGTCCCTCTACACCGCAATCCTTGGCCGTCCCGACGCCACCGCCACGACATGCGCCTCGATGAACATGCGCTGGCCCTCGACGGTGGAGACGCGGAACTCGCTGGCGATTTCGATCTCGGCGCTGTCGGTGCCGGCATCCTTCGCCCGCCCGGCGGCAATCGCCCGCACATCTTTCTCCGCCGCGGCGATCGCCGCCGCCTCGTCGTTGAAATCGCGTACGCTTTCGCCTGAGGCGACGCGGAACAGGCCTTCCTTGGGCTGGCTGACCCGCGCCTCGGCCGAGACCCGGACCTGGCCGACGACGGCGCCGAGCGCATTCGCGACATCGGTATCCTCCGGCACCACGCATCGATTGCCTACCAGCTCGGCCAGCCCGGCATAGTGCAGCGGCGCCGAGGCGCCGAGGCCGATGACCGGACGGTCGAGCGCGACGCTGAGGCGGGCGATGCCGGGATGCGCGTCGACGGCGCGCTGGACCAGGGCATGGGCGACGGTCGCAGCGCCATCCAGGCCGTCCTCGGCAAAGGCGGTCTCGAGGATGACTTCCGCCGAGAGGCGGGTCAGCGTGGTCAGCACCCGTTCCGAGATCGCCTCCGGCGAGGCGGCGATGAACTGGCCGCGGCCGTCACGCCTGCGCGCGAACAGCTCGGCACCGAGACGCGCCGCGGCCGCATCCCAATTGGCCTGCCTGCCCAGCACATGCGCGGCGTCCGATGGCGTGAAGCCGGCAACATGCACCAGCCCACGCGACACCAGCCGGTTCAAGGTGGCGTTCTGGGCATTCGAGGTCAGCAATCTGTCGAGAGCCTGCGGCACGGCACCGATCAGTTCGTAAAGCTTGGCTTCGGCACCGGTCAGTCCGGCTGCGAGCCGCTCCGGCACCCCGGTCCGAACCGCCAGGCGTCCGTCCATGCGGCCAGGATTGGGAGCCCGCAGCTGGCGTTCCAGCTCTGATGTAACCGCCTCGCCATGTATCATGCCGGCCAGCGCCAGCGGCACCAGGCGGCGCGGCCCGAGCAGGATTTTCGGGTTGAGCACGCCGTCCTCCAGCGCCACTTCGGAATCGCCGCCCAGCCCAAAGGTGCGCATGGCGACGGCTTCGACCATGGTGCGGAAGCCGCCGACGGTGGCGCCTTCCGGATCGAGCCGCGGCCGGCCCTTGTCGAGCACGGCGACGTCGGTGGTGGTGCCGCCGATGTCGGAGACCACGGCATCGTCGAGGCCGGTCATGTGGCGGGCGCCGACGAGGCTGGCGGCCGGGCCGGACAGGATCGTCTCGATCGGCCGCTGGCGGGCAAAGGCGGCCGAGACCAAAGCGCCGTCGCCGCGCACCACCATCAGCGGAGCGGCGATGTTGCGCGCGGTCAAAAAGCCTTCGGTCGCCGCGACCAGCCGGTCGATCATCGAGATCAGCCTGGCGTTGAGCAATGTCGTCAGCGCCCGGCGCGGGCCGCCGAGCTTGGCCGACAGCTCGTGGCTGGCGGTGACCGGCAGGCCGGTCCTGTCGCGGATCAGGTTCCGCGCGCTTAGCTCGTGCGCCGGATTGCGGGTGGCGAAATAGGCGCAGACGGCAAAGCCGGACACCGACTTTTCCAGTTCCGGCAAAGCTGCCTCCAGCCCGGACAGGTCGAGCTTTGCCGCATTGCCATGGACATCGTGGCCGCCGGGGCAGAACACCACCGGATCGGTGCCAAGTGCGGCCTTCAGCCCGTCACGGGCCAGGTCGCCTTCGGCAAAGCCGATCATCACAAGTGCTACGCGCCCGCCCTGGCCCTCGACCAGCGCATTGGTGGCCAGCGTCGTCGACATCGACACCAGCTTGATCGCCGCCGGGTCGGTGCCGGCTTTTTGCAGCACCGCATCGACCGCGCCCGATATGCCGACGGCGAGATCGTGGCGCGTCGTCAGCGCCTTGGCCTTGGCCAGCACTTTGCCGCTTGGGCCGCCGGCCTCCGACCACAGCACCGCGTCGGTGTAGGTGCCGCCGGTGTCGATGCCGAGGAACAGGGGTGAGGGTTTGGGCCTGGCGGTCATATTTGCGTCCGGAGAATTCGTCTCCGCCCCTTAGCGGATACCGGCCGATCGATAAAGCCGTGATGGCTGGGCCACGGGCGATGATCGTGGTGACGGCCAATCTCCCCCCTCGTGGGGGAGATGTCCGGCAGGACAGAGGGGGGCGCTGTCCCGCCGACCTTGCCACGATCTAAGGCACCTCGGCGAGCCCCGCCGCAATCACGATATGCTGGCAGACATTGTCGATGTCGCGGATGATGTCATCGTTCCAGAAACGCAGGACGGTCCAGCCGTCCCGTTCCAGGCGCACTGTCCTTGCTTCGTCTCTGGCACCAGCATCGGCTTCGGTATGCTGGCAGCCGTCGACTCGACGATCAGCTTCTGCTCCGGGCAGGCGAAATCGACAATGTAACCGGCGATCGGAAGTTGTCGCCGAAAGCCAAGCCCCATCAGCCGGTGCGCGCGAAGCTCGTTCCAGAGCTTCAATTCAGCAGAGGTCATGACCTTACGCATCGATCGGGCGTTTGCGCGATGTTTTGGAGGCAGTGGCGTGTGAGGCATTGTGCTCCTGAAATTGGCGCTCTACGGCGCCCCCTCTGTCCTGCCGGACATCTCCCCCACGAGGGGGGAGATTGGCAGCTTTGACGCCTACCCCACAAACCCCACGCGCTTGTGGCTGCCATCGCAGAACGGCTTGTTGGCGGAATGGCCGCAGCGGCAGAGGAAGGTGCGTTGGGTGCGGTCGACCGTGTGGCCGGTGCCGGTGACGATTTCGACATTGCCTTCGAGCTTGAGCGGGCCGTTGGTGGTCGGCGTCACGGTGAGCGGGCCATTGCGCGCCTCCAGCGCCGGCGTGTCCTTCAGCGGCGGTTCGCCCGTGGCGGTGAAGCCTGCCTTGGCGTGGCTGCCGTCGCAGAACGGCTTGTTTTCCGAGGCGCCGCAGCGGCACAGCGTGGCGCGGAAGAACGTCTCGCCGCCAAGCACGATCTCGGCGTGCACCGCCAGCGGGCCGTTCTCCCTGATGCGCACGGTGTTAACCACCGGCGGCTGCTCCTGCGGCCCGCCATCCTTGCGGATATAGGTGATGGCGCCGGACGGGCAGGCTTCGGCGAGCGCCACGATCTTCTCGACGCTGGCCGCCTCGGGGTGGATCCATTGGCCGGGCGCATTGGGCACGAAGACATGGGGATCGCCCAGCACGCAATTGCGCGAATGGATGCAGCGGCGCCTGGAAAAGCCGATATCGATTTTTTCGCCTTCGACCGTGCCTGCCATGGGTGATCTCCTTGCTGAAGGCGTCACGCTATGGCGGCGGCCGGGACGGCGTCAAGCTGCCTGAGAGGCTGGGCGCCTGATCTCCCCCCTTGAGGGGGAGATGTCGCCGAAGGCGACAGAGGGGGGCGGCTCGACTGGGCTCGGCCTGCTACTGCAGAACAGGCCGGCGCTCCACGCGCGGCGACCCCCTCTGGCCTGCCGGCCATCTCCCCCTCGAGGGGGAGATTCGCGCGCTACGGAACCAGATCGATTTCCTCGGTCTCGCCGCCGCTGCAGGTGTAGCAGCAATCGTCGCATTTTTCCGTGTTGCCGGGACCGACGCCCCAATAGGTGCTGTCGTCGCCATCGACCCAGGCGCCATAGCAGATCGATTCGCCGTCATTGCAGGACAGCGGGATCGACTTGGTCTCGCCGTCGTTGAGATAATAATCCTGATTGTTGCCCGGCCAGACATGGTCGCGGTCCTGGCTGTAGAGTTCGACGCGCATGGCGTTGGGATGGCTGTTCCTGATCTCGAACGTGACATCGCCGGCATGCGCGACGGGCGCAAACAAGGCGGCAAGGCAAAGCGCCGCGGCAGCGCGGCGCGCGAAAGCGTAAGACAACATGATGATTCCCCCCGGAACGACACGGCCTGCCCGGCCGCGAGGGGGAACATGGCATGATGGCGGGATGGGTGGAAGAGGTGATCGCGGCATTTGCGCTCCGCGTGACGCGCGAGGTTGCCAAGCAAGACCCCTCTACGGTTTGCTTCGCAAACCACCTCTCCCCGGGGCGGGGAATGCCAATCGCCGAAGCCTCACAAGGCTTGGGTTCCTCGCCCCCACAAGGTGGGGGAGAGGTGGCCGCGAAGCGGCCGGAGAGGAGGCGGTCCGACCGGGCTCAACGTCCGGGCTTCAGCAGCGTCCATATCCAGCCGATAAATGTGAGCACCAGGAACGGATACCCGGCAGCGGGCAGCGGCGTCGAGGTCGGCAGCAACGGCGCACCCCACAGGATCAGGCCTGCCGACACGACAAACAGCAAAGCCGCCACGACAGCGGTAAGCCGCATCCACAGCGCGAAGGTTTTCGGCCCGCTGACCATGACAAGCGCAGCCGCCCAAAGCGAGATACCGCCGACATAGGAGGGTACGCTGGCCTGGAGGCCTGCGGCATTGCCGGCCAGGAGCAGACTCTCGCCGGCGAGAAAGGTCAGAAACCCGGCCGCCACCCAGTCATTGCCCTGCCGCTGATACTTCATCGTCAGAAGTGCTGCGGCCACTACGACCGCCACGCCATCGATCGTCCAGAGTGTTTCGCGGAGGGGGGCGCTCTCCACGAAGGTGCCGGCAAGGCCCAGAGCGCCGCCGATGGCCAGGCCGATCGCGGCGACGATGTCCAGAGTGGAGCCCACTGAGATCTCTCCCCCGAAGCCGCCTAAGGATACTTCAGCGCGAAGCGTTCTCAAAGGATGAGCTCAAGGAGGCGGATATTTGACGCGGTCGGAGGTCGCTACCAGCTCGATTCTATGTGAGAGGCAACTCATGCAGGGCCCTCAGTAACTTGGCGATTACGTCCAGCATTGTCGGATTTGCCGCGAAGTACTTCAGCAACCAAGATTCGTGTCCGACTACCCATTGCGCGGCGCAGTAGCCAAACCCCGCGCCTGTTACCGCCTTGCCTTTGTGTTTCCAAACCAGTCGTGCAAAATCTGTCGCTCTCTCTATCGCTATTCGAGCAAAGTTTTTGGCACCTTCTGAGTACCTCCTTGACTGCCGGCTTTCTGGGTCGGGCACTTCTGGAGCGACTTTTGCTTCTTCAGAAAGGACCGCCACTACATTCGCTGCGGCTGCCCCGAGTTGTACAGCCTGTTCAAGCACTTTTTGGCCTTCCGCGGGCGGCACCAGCTTTCGTCTCGCATCAGGGCCTAATAGAGCCTCGTCGCGCCGCGCAAGTTCCGCATCAAACGAGACAAAATTGTTGTAATCTGAGATCAACTTACGAAGCGAAAGTAACAGATCATCGGGTAGCGGAGCCAGTTTGGAAAAATCGTCCCTTCCCTGATGTGCTGCAAGGTCGTGACGGAGACCATCACCTCTCGGAATCAATAGATCCGGGTCCACGTCTTCGATGGACGAGCCAAGCGAATCCCGAAATAGTGATACCTCATCAACGACGGCGGACGATGCATTTCCGCCCTGCTCGGCACGGGAATAGTGCGCCAACAGCGCTTCGGCACGCCGAAGGACCTCACGGTGGCGCTTTTGTGCGCTAACATCGTTACGCAGCTTACCAGCGCTTCCCCGAGGAACAACATCTATCGGAGCATCTTCATGTCCAGCAAATTGAATAGCGCCTTGAGTTTGGGGCTCGGCCCGCCCGATGTCTACGACGTTGATTTGGTTGGCGGCTTGATAGATCCCATTGCCAACACGCTGGATTTGCCCCGCTGAGGCTAGTCGGCTCAGGTCTCCTCGAACGGTTTTCGGCACAACTGAAAGCCCAGCCTCCTCAAAGGCCCTTGAAATCTCCCCGATGGACGCGGGCTCTTTCCGCTCCTCCAAGAATCTGATGATGAATTGACCTATCGTTGGATTCTTTTGATCCAACTCAAAAGTGCGCCGAGCTTCCACCCAAGCTGCTACCGCTAAGTTTACGTTAACAGGCGATTGGTTCCAAAATTCGCTCCCCCTTGTCGCTATCCAGCCATCGAACGCTTCCCCCTCCCTTGGGCCGAGGCCATAACTTGGGCGCCCGTCCAATCTGCTTCGATACCATCCCGACCAAATTTCCCAACCCTCCCCCTGCCTCCTTAGATTTCGGGCCAAGGAATTATATACGGAAAATGCCCAATCTGGCGTATTGCCCAACCACAGCTTCTCGGATCTCAGCCCAATAGAACCAAGCTGGGACTGTTCAAGGTAATTGATATCGTTCGACAGGGCACGCCAAATGGCGGCAACGTTCTTACCGCCGCAAGCGGCGATAGCTCGCTCCACGGTGCGCCACGCTACTGCGCGCGGCACATCATCGTCTTCAAATACCGCTGACTCCTTATCAAAGAATGCTGCTGCTCTCGACGCCAATTCCATGGCGTTAAACACAGCATACAACTGATCATCTGGGCTAACATAGCTGGTCGCTTCCTCCATAGCTGCGGAGGACTGCATGAATGGGATGTTGCCTTCAGCGGCAATTTCAGTTCCGACGACGAATTGCTCGGTAGTTGCTCTGAGAACTTTGAGAAAAAGCCTGCCCGCTAACTCTTTCTCAATCTGACCACGACCCTCGAATAGCCCGCCCGAAAGTGGAAATATCCTCAGCACTGTACGGACAGTAACTGTTTGGACCCACACGGGGTCCTTTCCCTCCAGCCACTTTCTAAAATCCGGAATGTTAGCAATTGGCGGTGATACTGTTGGCACTGTTGCCCCTGAGACCTACAAGGTTGCGGCTAGAGCTTTCGTTGGCAACGGTGTGCGCCAAGCGACTTCGCCGCTTTCGGAGCGTTTGACAACGCGCCGAAGGGGCGGCTTGTACAGAGTTCCGTCCGTTACTATGCATTATCAGCAACGACCCGGAAAGGACCTACAAGGTTTGGAACTTTTAAAAGCTCGCTAAAGAACATTACTTCGACACCAGCAGGTGAGGACTGCCTCGCGCTGTACCCAAGTTCATAAGTCAGTCTGGTACTCTTGGAATAGAAATTGCGGATTTGAGGTGCGTTATCATACGAAACAATCCATCTATGCTGGGACATCCGTTCTATTATAAACGAGGCTAGCTCTTGATGATCTTTCGGTTGATAAAAATCATAGTATAGATCGCGGCCTTTGACATAATATGGAGGGTCAAGATATATCAGCGTCTTAGTCGGCCAAATTGACAGGCCCGTCTTTAAAAATTCAAGCGCATCTAGCCGACTGAGCGAAATTCGAGACCTCATCTTCGCAATGGATTCAATCCGATAGACAAGCTCCATCCGATTGAACCGAGCATCAATCTTCCACGGACCACTCTGGTCGCGCCCTCCTATTATACCGCCATTGAGTATGCCAGAGCGGTTTGTTCGGTTGAGGAAGAAGGTGGCGAAACCAAGATTTAGGTCATCCTGCTCTTTTTGATTCTTGAATATGCTCTTCTGCTTTAGCCACGACTCCAGAGTTAAAGGTGTATCTCTTATGAGCCTACAGAGATCATCCGTCTCGTCTAGGACGCATTTCCAAAAAGAATATATTGGTTTACTATAGTCGTTAATACAAATTCGCGATACATATTCCTGCATAAGAAGCTCTAATGCAATTGCAGCGCCCCCAGCGTAAGGTTCTATATAGCAACCATCAAGTAAATTGTTATGACTAAGGATCTCCTTCACGTATGCGGCGAGTTTTCCTTTGCCGCCGGGGTATCGAAGTGGCGTAAAATGGGTGAGGCGGCGCCGGCTAGGTGAACTACAATCGGTCACTGCCATATCTTTTCGAAGAACAGTTGAGCGTTATCCCAAGCAACCTTTAGGTCACGCTCAGTTGGAGAATAGAATCTATTGTGTTCATAATTGTGCAGAGTGTCGACGAATAGCGGGCTGTCCTTATCGTCTATTCCTTTCTCGACACCGGCCAAGTCCTTTTTTGGTGTACCTGCAGCGACAATGCCTTCGATGGCTTCGCCGACCTTTTTTCTGAGGTTTTTGTCTTTGTTGCCGCCTGTCGTGCTTACCTGCAGAGGAATTCCTTGCTGCGTCAGATAGTGATCCACGGATTGCTCGAGAAATACGCGAAATAGGACCGATATTGCGTGCGGAAAATCCGCTATCGTTAGGTTTCTAAGTTCCTTTGCTATCTCTGCGATTTTCGGATTTGACACAGTTAAATAGCAGTCTCGGGGTATGAGCGTCTTACGCAGCGGCACTGGCCTGGGCTTTGGCTTGGGTTTCGGAGCAGGAGGTGGCTTGAAGTCGCGATCGCCAAGTTCATCGACGGATTTTAGCTCACCAGTGCGCTTGGAAAGGTTCGGGAGGTCCTTTCCGAGTTTGTTAGCGTAACCCACCATTTGGTCGCGGTTTTTGAGCGCGCTCACATTGATGACCTCGTTCGCCAAATCAAGAACAATTCGCCTTATCGGCTTAATAACTTCGGCAGGCGGAAGGTCGGTTTTTAGCTTGGATTCGGAAACGTCTACCCCGATTAGATTACGAACAGCAGGCGTAGATAGGAGGCGATCAAGGGTTGAAATCGGGAAGTGATCCTCTACTAGCGCCTTCTCCTCGTCACTTAGTTCGCCGTGTTCAAGCACTAAATCGAGTGCCTGCAGCGCTGGATCTCGACCGCGGAAGCGCGCCGTAGCAACGCCTCCCCAATTTACAATTCCCCGTCCTTTGTTCTCCCCCGTGTGACGTTGATTTAGCCAGGCGGCGGCACTCGGTCGATCTCCTATCTCGAAGCAAGCAATCGGCTGAGTTCGATCCAGATCGAACTGATCGGCCAAGTCCTCCAATCTCTTTTTTATCGCGGACCGTACTTCAAGAGAACTCAGTAAATGCCTATTGTTCAATACCCTGATCGTTGCTAAGCGCCTGTTGCCCTCAAGCACTATATATTTTCCAAGTTCGAGCGGGGACTTCAGAACAAGCCATCTGTCCATCGGGTTGAGGCCGTCTGATACAATGCTCTCAGCGAGCACAACCAGTTTAACGTCCTGGTCTTCGATGACTTTCTGTAGCGCCTCGCGCTGACTTTCGCATCGACTAATACGCGGATTCTCTAAATCAAGCAGTAGCTCATCAATCGTTAGCTCTAATCCAGCCATTATATTCCCCCCGGGCGCCCCATCTTTACGATAGCTTATTTGGGGCTATGGACCAAGTAGCCTTAGCGCTGTCCGGCTAGAGCTCGTACCTCTGAGTATTGCCGAGAAGAGTCTCGGACGTGCAGCCCCAGACCGCGTTTTGTGGGCAACTCCCCCGCTTTCGAAGCCTGACATCGATCCACCGGATCGATGTCTCGGCCGCGCGCGGTCGCTGACCGGCTTCTCAATCCCCCATCTTCAGCGCCTGGATAAACGCCTCCTGCGGGATGTCCACTTTGCCAAACTGGCGCATCCGCTTCTTGCCCTCTTTCTGCTTGTCGAGCAGCTTGCGTTTGCGCGAGACGTCGCCGCCGTAGCATTTTGCGGTGACGTCCTTGCGCAGCGCCGAGATGGTCTCGCGGGCGATGACCTTGCCGCCGATTGCCGCCTGGATCGGGATCTTGAACAGGTGGTGCGGGATCAGCTCCTTCAGCTTCTCGCACATCTGGCGGCCGCGCTTTTCCGCCGCCGTGCGGTGGACCAGCATCGACAGCGCGTCGACCGGCTCCTCATTGACCAGGATCGACATTTTCACCAGGTCGCCTTCGCGATAGTCGGTCAGGTGATAGTCGAAGGAGGCATAGCCCTTGGAGATCGACTTCAGACGGTCGTAGAAGTCGAAGACCACCTCATTGAGCGGCAGGTCGTAGATCAGCATGGCGCGCTTGCCGACATAGGAGAGGTCCGCCTGGATGCCGCGCCGGTCCTGGCATAGCTTCAGGATGCCGCCGAGATAGTCGTCGGGGGTCAGGATGGTGGCGCGGATCCATGGCTCCTCGATGGCGGAGATCTTGACCACGTCGGGCATGTCGGCCGGGTTGTGCAGTTCCTTGATCGTGCCGTCGTTCAACAGTAGGCGGTAGACGACGCTGGGCGCGGTGGCGATGAGGTCGAGGTTGAACTCGCGCTCCAGCCGCTCCTGGATGATTTCGAGATGCAGCAGGCCGAGGAAGCCGCAGCGATAGCCGAAGCCGAGCGCGGCACTGGTTTCCATTTCGAAGGAGAAGGAGGCGTCGTTGAGGCGCAGTTTGCCGACCGCGGCGCGCAGGTCTTCGAAATCGGCGGCGTCGACCGGGAACAGGCCGCAGAACACCACCGGCTGCGCCGGTTTGAAGCCGGGCAGGGCTTGTGCCGTCGGGCGCTTGTCCTCGGTGATGGTGTCGCCGACGCGGGTATCGGCAACCTCCTTGATCGAGCCGGTGAAGAAGCCGAACTCGCCGGGGCCGAGCTCGTCGACATTGATGCGGGCGGGCGTGAAGACGCCGGTGCGCTCGACCAGGTATCTGGCGCCGGTGCCCATCATGCGGATGGTCTGGCCCTTCTTCAGCACGCCGTCGATGATGCGCACCAGCACGATGACGCCGAGATAGGCGTCGTACCAGGAGTCGACCAGCATCGCCTTCAGCGGAGCCGTGATGTCGCCCTCGCGCGGCGGCGGCAGATCGTTGACGATCGCTTCCAGCACGTCGGGGATGCCCAGCCCGGTCTTGGCCGAGATCAGCACGGCGTTGGAGGCGTCGATGCCGATCACCTCCTCGACCTGCTCGCGGATGCGCTCGGGCTCGGCGGCGGGCAGGTCGACCTTGTTCAGCACCACGACGATCTCATGGTTGTTGTCGATGGCCTGGTAGACATTGGCCAGCGTCTGCGCCTCGACCCCTTGCGAGGCATCGACGACCAGCAGTGAACCCTCGCAGGCGGCAAGCGAGCGCGACACTTCATAAGCGAAGTCGACATGGCCGGGCGTGTCGATGAGGTTGAGGATATAGTCCTGCCCATTGTTGGCGCGGTATTTCAGCCGCACCGTCTGCGCCTTGATGGTGATGCCGCGCTCGCGCTCGATGTCCATCGAGTCCAGCACCTGCTCCTTCATGTCGCGCAGCTCCAGCCCGCCGGTCGACTGGATCAGCCGGTCGGCAAGCGTGGATTTGCCATGGTCGATATGGGCAACGATGGAGAAGTTGCGGATGTTCTTGATCGGCGTGGTCATGCGGCGCGCTTTAGCAGGGGCACGGTATATCGGCAAGCGGCGGGACGCCGGCGGGGCGGCGGGGCGGCAAAGTCGTTAAACTTTGATCCATGAGATTAGAGCATAGTTTGCGCCCGGCGTGATAGCCCACCGGTCTATCGCCGTTTCGGGGGGATCGGAATGCCGCCGTCAGCACGCAAATTTCTCAGATCGGTGAGCGGCTCGTTCGCGCCGATGCTCGCCATCCTGCTTATCCCGATGGTTGCCGCATTGGGCTTTTCCATCGACTATACCTCGGCGGTTTCAACCAGGGCATCGATGCAGAACGCCCTCGATGCAGCGTCGCTGTCGATCACGACGCTTGCGACGGACACCTCATTGGCGGACCGCCAGGTAAAACTGCAGGAGACATACCTGGCCAATGGCGGGCAAGGCACGGCCAAGCTCGACAGCTTCGTCGTCGCCACCGACGGCGCCGCCAGCATCAAGGCTTCCGCCGGCTTTGCCATGCCGACGAATTTCATGCAGATCGCCAGGATCAACACGGTGCAGGTCGGCGTTGCGTCGGCAGTGACAAAGCGGCCGGCGCTGGTGCAAGCCACGTTCAAGGTGACCAAGGTCTCGGGCTGGTGGGGCAAGACAATGACACTCTACGGCACCAAATTCGGGGACACGGTGGCCAACAAGCTGATGAAGATCACCTACACATACAACGGTTATGGCGATCCGAAAGGCTATGGCACGGCGACCGTCTCCACCATCAACGGAGCGACGATCACTACGGTCCAGCAGCAGGTGTGTACGACCACCACGGTGCTCAGCTTTTATGGGCTGCCCAGCACCACGATCACCCAGACCGCTTCCAACGGCAAGAAATATGCGACCACCTGCGTCAACACCATGTACCCGGCGACCGGTGCCGGCGCGGTGATCGACGTCAGCCAGATGGACCAGCTCTATCTGCAGATGGATGTGCCGTCAGGCAATCCAACGGTGCTCAAATCGAACGATCCGGCGACATCGAACCGCCTCTACGCGGACGGCGTCGAGATCGCCAGTGGCCAAACGGTCGATATCTTTACGCTGGTGCCGTGCGGCCAGACCAGCACACAAGCGTGGGAAGACGGGGGATCGCCGGTGCCGACATCTCCGACCATCACCGATTCCAACGCGGACTTTTTCTACACAGTAACCGGCAAGTGCGCCTTCAATCAGCGGGCATCGGAAACGCTGTTGACACAATAGGACGCCGCAGCTGAGTGCGAGGGCATATCGGCCCGCTTAGGCTGCCCGTCCATCACACCGCCGCCCGGTCACACCGGGTGGCGTGTTGGTTGCGAGCGACCGTCTTCCCTTCGCCCCCTGTAGGAGAAGACGGCCGAGCAAAGCTCGGTCGGATGAGGGGTGTTCCAGAAGACGCCGACGCCTCATTTCTTCCAGCACCCCTCAACCGTCTCGGCGTTTCGCGCCGATCCACCTTCTCCCACAAGGGGAAGGGAGAGCTGCGAACGATCACGAAGCGGTGATGCTGTAACGAACCGTGTGTCGGCGGCGAAGTGTGGACATGGAACCGCACAGGAGAACAGCGATGACCGGATCGAGACGCAGCACAGCCCTGAAGGGGCTCGCCGCAATGCTGTTTTCGGCAACTGTGCTGTCGGCAACCGGCGCGGCCGCCGGCCAGACGCAGACCGTCGTCGAGCTGTTCACCAGCCAGGGCTGCTCGTCCTGCCCGCCGGCCAACGCCAATCTGATCAAGGTCAAGGACCGGCCCGGCGTGCTGGCGCTCTCCTTCAACGTCACCTACTGGGACTATCTCGGCTGGAAGGACACATTCGGCAAAGAAGAATTCACGCAGCGCCAGGTCCGCTATGAACCGTCGCTCGGCCGTTCCGGCCCGTTCACGCCGCAAGTGGTGGTCAACGGCAGGGCCGATGCGGTCGGCGCCAGGCCGGGCGAGATCGAGCAGCTGATTTCGAGCGGCGGCCGCGCCGACGGACCTTCGCTGTCGCTCGCCGGCGGGACGGTCAGCATCGGCGCCGGTCCGGTGCCCGGCGGCAAGGCCGACGTCTGGCTGGTGCGTTACGGCAAGGGCGTCGTCGAGGTGCCGGTGGCGCGCGGAGAAAACACCGGCCGCACGCTGCCGCACGCCAATGTCGTGCATTCGCTGACCAGGCTGGGCAGTTGGACCGGCGACGCCACCGCGCTGCCGCTGCCGGCGACGACGGGCGGCCTTAGCACGGCGGTGCTGGTGCAGGTGCCGGGCGGCGGGCCGATCCTTGCTGCCGCTACGAATTAGAAACCCTCCCGAAATTCCCCAACGCGCAGCGGCGCCGCCGCATGCCGTCAACCCTGCCAAACCCTAGGAGATCATCATGACCAATCGTTTGACCAATCGCCCGACCCTGGCGGCACTCGCCTTCGCCCTTTGCTCGACGGCGCTGTTCGCAGGAGGCGCGGCGCGGGCCGAAGATGCGATGAAGCCGGCGATGGCGACAAACGCCATGAAGCCGGCAACGGGCGCCATGAAGCCGGCAACGGGCGCCATGAAGCCGGCAACGGACGCAATGAAGCCGGCCGGCGCCATGGCGGCTGACGCGATGGCTACGACCGCGATGAAGGCGACAGATCCGATGAAGGCCGACTGCATGAACAAGGCCGCCGCCGAGACGGACGCCATGAAAAAGGCAGAGGCGACCAAGGCCTGCGATGCCATGGCTCCGGCCAAATAGGCGATGCGCACAGCAATGTGAGAGCCCGGCGGACCTATCCGTCGTATAATCCACACTACATCATGGGAGATCAGACATGACCGCAGCCGTGAAACGATCGTCGATTTTCGCAAAAGCAGCAGCTGCCGCGCTTATCCTCACGGCGGCCGCCGCCGTATTCTGGCAGACCCCGGCAGTCTCGGCCGAAGACGCGGTGGTGATCCCGCCGCCGGCAATGGACGAGAAGGCCACCGCCGGCACCGAAAAGGCGGTCTTCGCCGGCGGCTGCTTCTGGGGTGTGCAAGGCGTGTTCCAGCACGTCAAGGGCGTCACCAGCGCCGTTTCCGGCTATGCCGGCGGCGACAAGGACACGGCCGTCTATGAAATGGTCGGCACCAGCCGGACGGGCCATGCCGAATCCGTCGAGATCACCTACGAGCCGTCCAAGGTTACTTACGGCCAGCTGCTGCAGGTGTATTTCTCGGTGGCGCACAATCCGACGCAACTGAACTACCAGGGGCCGGACAGCGGCACCCAGTACCGTTCGACGATCTTTGCCGAAAACGACACGCAGAAAAAGATCGCCGAAAGCTATATCGCCCAGCTCGACAAGGCCAAGGTGTTTCCTAAGCCGATCGTGACGACGCTGGAGACCGGCAAGAGCTTCTATCCGGCCGAGGACTACCACCAGGACTTTCTGACGCTCAACCCGACCTATCCCTATATCGTCTACAACGATTTGCCCAAGGTCGAGAACCTCAAGCGGCTGTTCCCCAACCTCTACAGCGAAAAGCCGGTGCTGGTGCTGGCCGCCAACAAGAGCTGAGCTTTTGCGCCGGCGGGCGCGACGGAGAATAAGCGTCGGCGATCCTTCGCACCCCCCTCTGTCCTGCCGGACATCTCCCCCGCAAGGGGGGAGATCGGCTATCACCTCGACCTTCGCCAAATCTCCAACGTTCAGGACGAGCGGAGCGCTGAAACTGCTAATCTCCCCCCTTGCGGGGGAGATGGCCGGCAGGCCAGAGGGGGGTGCTGTCCCGCCAACGTCTCGAAACTAACTCCCCTTTTTCCAGGGCAGGCTCCAGCGCACTTTCTCCAGCGTCGCCTTTGCCTCGGCCGAGTCCGGGTCGGGCTCTGTCTCGCGATAATGCGCCGAGCCCTCAGGCGGGTAGGCAAGCGTGTTGTTGAGGGCAAATTTGTCGATCTGGCTGAAGTCGGGGAAAGGCAGATTTTGCGCCTCGCGCCAATCGCCGACCCTTTTCTCCGCGGCAATGCGTTTTTCGTCGTCGACCGGAAGGTCGGTGGCTCTGTATTCCAGTGACGAAGGGAAGGCGAACTGCGCGCCGGCATCATCCATGATGTTGATCATGGACAACAGGATGTCCTCGCGGATGGCTTGAAAATCGGCCACGTCGGCGGTTTTGATATAAGTGAACACGTCGATATCGAGCGAATAGGCGCCGAAGCCGGCAAAGCGCACGCGGCACGGCTCATCGATAACGCGCGGGTGGGCAATCAGCAGCTTGCGCAGCTCGGCCAGGACGTAACGCAGCTGATCGGGCGTCGTTTCGTAGCGCAGCTGCAGCGTCGTCGCGAACCGGGTGCGGTCGCGATGGGCGTAGTTCTCGATCTGCATGCCGGCGAAATCCGAGTTCGGCACCGAGATGATGGTGCGGTCGAGCGACCTGATGCGCGTCGAGCGCATGCCGATATGCTCGATCGTGCCGGACTGGTCGCCGAACTTGCAGAAGTCGCCGACGCTTACCGGCCGGTCGGCATAGAGCGTCAGGCCGGAGAGGAAGTTCTGCAGCGTCGGCTGCGCGGCCAGCGCCACCGCCAGACCGCCGATGCCGAGACCGGCGATGACGCCTTCGTAAGGGATGGCGAGCACTTCGGCCAACAGCAGGAAGGCGACGACGAGCACGGCGACGCGCGCGACGCCGGTGGACAGCGAAATCAGCGTGTCGTGATAGCCGGGCACTTGCCACAGTCCGCGGTAATGGTCGGCGACCTTGCCGATCAGGTGCCAGACCACCGGCACGGCGCCGATCACGATCAGGCTCCAGGCGATTGCCTTGACTGGAGCGGCGACCACTTGCGGCAGACCGAGCGGGCGCAGCGTCAACAGCAGGAAGAAGCCAAGCACGATCGAGCGCACCGCCCATTCGACAATGCGGAAGAAGGCCGGGCTGTCCGTCCTTCGCACAAATAAGGAAATCAGCGCATTGGCGATGAAGCCGAAGACGATGCCGGCCAGTACGGCAAGGCCGAGCATCCACCATTGCCAGTGCTCCATCGGGCCGGCGCGGGTGAGCAGGCCGGGGCTGATCTCGCGGGCGAGGCCACGGGCGATGAAGAACGGGTCGGTGCTGGCGAAGGCGGCGAATTCCGGCGCCACCGGCACGTCTTCGACGTCGGCGTAGAGCGCGCGGATGTGGGCGAGCGTCTCGGGCGTGAACTGCCAGATCTTGCGCTTGCCGGTGCCGTCGGGGTCGGTCTCGACCGGGCCGATGACGATGTTGCCGGCGGGATGCTCGAAATAGACGAAGGGGGTGTTGCTCTTCGGATCGTCGGGGATCTCCTGCCAATAGACATAGCCGATGCGGTCGATGACCTTTTTGAGATAGCGCTCGAGCAGGAACGCCTCGTCGCCGCGCACCGCCTGACTGTAGTTGCGCAGGTCGAGCGCCGCCTGTGCCGGATCGCCGGCTTCGGTGAGGCCGCTCAACAGCACCTTGAACGTGTCGCGCGGCGAGGCGAGCCTGCTCGGATCGTCGACCATGTCGATGGCTTCGCCACGCGCTTCCTGGAATTCGGCGAGCTTGGCCTGAAGCTGGCCAAGTGGCGGCCCGACGATGAACCAGTCGCCATTCCTGCGGCGAAAAGTGACGGCGAAGGAGACCCTGGTGCCGTATTGCGGCAGCGTCGCCGTCACCTCGTCGCCGGCAATCGCGTCATGCGGCAGGCTCCACAGACGGAACGTCGCGTTGTCGATGACGGTGAACAGCAGCTTGGTGTAATCGGGCATGTTGAGGCCGCCGCGGTCGGCCTCGGTGACGTCGACGAGACCCGCCGCCAGACCGGCAAGACCCATGCCGCCGCCGGTGGCGCGCGGCACGTTGTCGGCGCCGCTCTCGTTCATCGTCTGCAGGAACGAGCGCATGGTGCTGATCGGGCTCGACTGGTCGACACGCACGTCCTCGACGGCGCTGACGCGCACACCTGTCCACCATTCGGCGGTGGCGGCATCGAAGCGGCCCATGAAGCTGCCGCCGTCAGGCGATTGGACGAAGGTGAAGGCGCCCTGGCGGTCGCCTTCGAACCAGTGGCCGACAAGCTTGTCGCCTTCGGCCTTGGCCTCGATACGGCCGTTATAAAGCGGGTACACGCCCTTAACGTCGGCGCCGGTCTGCTCGAACTTGATCTGGGCGCCGCCGCCGCGCCATTTCGTGTCCCACACGCCGGTCCAGTTGGCCGCGTCCTGGGCATGCGCCTGCGGCATGGCCGGCAGCAGGCCGGCAAGCGCGAGTGCGCCGATCAGCGCGACCCTCCGTATCAGCAAAAGCAGCAGCCGATCCTGTCCTGCCGCAAAAAAGGGGGTCATTGCATCGCCCTTCTTGATGCCGGCGATTCTGCTCGGCCGGCCAGAGAAGGTTATTCCGCTTGAAGATGAATATTCTGTTTCAGGCTGCGACGGCGATGCCGGTCAGTCATAGGTCAGATCCGTCGCCTTGCCGGCGAACACCCGGTAGGCAAAGAACGAATAGAAGATGATGATCGGCAGCACGACGGCCGTGCCGACCAGGATGACGGCCAGGCTTTCGGGTGCCGAAGCAGCCTGCCAGATGGTCAGCCGGTCGGGCACCACGAAGGGGTAGAACGACCAGGCGAGGCCGGCAAAGCCGAGCGTGAAGATCGCGGCCAATGTCAGGAACGGGAGCAGCGCGTGGCGGTCGCCGGGTTTCGGCAGATGGAAGGTCTGGCGCCACAGCCACAGGAACAGCACTGCCGACAGGATCGGCAGCGGTGACAAATAGAGCATGGCCGGCCAGACGAACCATTTGTCGAAGATGCGCGCGCTGGCAAAGGGCGTGGCCAGCGATACCGCGACCATGCCGAGCGCGGTCAGCACCAGCGCCGTGCGCAGCCACAGCACCGCCTTCTTCTGCAGATCGCCTTCGGTCTTATAGATGACCCAGGCCGCGCCCATTGCCGCGTAAGCCGCGGCAAGGCAGAGCGCCACCAGCGCGCCGAACGCCATGCCGCCAGGGCCGACGTCGAGGCCGAGCACATAGACGCCGAGCATATAACCTTGCGCCAGCGAAGCGACGACCGAGCCGAGGAAGAAGATGCGGTTCCAGCGGTGTTTCCTGCCGGCCGGCACCTTGGCGCGGAAATCGAAGGCGACGCCGCGCAGGATCAAGCCGACCAGCAGCACGAAAACCGGAATGTAGAGCGCGGTCAGAATGGTGCCGTGCGCCAGCGGGAAGGCGACCAGCAGCAGGCCGACCGCCAGCACCAGCCAGGTCTCGTTGGCGTCCCAGAACGGGCCGATGGCGGCGACCATCGTATCCTGTTCGGTGCCTTCGGCTGCGGCGAACAGGATGCCGATGCCGAGATCGAAGCCGTCGAGGATGACGTAGATCAGGATGGCGAGGCCCATCAGCCCGGCGAAGATCAGAGGCAGCAGGGTCGGCCAGTCGAAGCTCATGATGTTTCTCCTGGTTGCGCAACCGGCTGCGACAGCGGCCTGTTCATGACGCCCGGCAGCGGCGAGGTGTCTCCATCCTTCGCCGCCTTCAATGCCAGATGCACCAACACGCCGAGATAGGCGATCAGCAGCAGCACGTAGAGGCTGAGATAGACCGCGAGCGACAGCGCGACATGGCTGCCGGCGACCGGCCCGACAGCATCGGCGGTACGCAGCACGCCGGTGACCAGCCAGGGCTGGCGGCCGATCTCGGTGGTGTACCAGCCGGCCAGCGTCGCCAGCCAGCCGGACAGCGCCATCGGCACCATGACGAGCGCCAGCGGCTTGGGCAGGCTGTGGCGGCGCTTGAGGAAGAAGGCCGCCGACCAGGAGACGGCGAGCATAAGGAGGCCTGTGCCGACCATGATGCGAAAGCCCCAGAACACCGGAAATACCGGCGGATGGTTGCCGGCATAATCGTTCAGCCCCGGCACGACGCCGCCGGCGCTGTGCCTGAGGATGAGGCTGGCGCCGTCGGGAATGGTGAGTTCGAACCTGTTCTCGCTCGCCGCTTCATCGGGAAGCGCAAACAGCACCAGCGGCACGTTGGGACCGGTGTTCCAGTTGGCCTCCATGGCGGCGATCTTCTGCGGCTGGTGTTCGAGCGTGTTGAGGCCGTGCTGGTCGCCTGCGAAGATCTGGATCGGGATCAGGATCGCGGCGGTGAGGACGCCGGTGCGCAGCGCCTTCCACATCGATTCCGAACGATCGCCGTAGAGATAGCGCAGCGCCGACAGGCCGGCGATCAGGAACGAGACGGTCAGCCCCGAAGCAAGCAGCATATGGACGAGCCGGTAGGGCATGGACGGATTGAAGACAACGGCCCACCAGTCGGTGGCGTGCGCTACACCATCGCGCATCTCGAAGCCGGCCGGCGTCTGCATCCACGAATTGAGTGCGATGATCCAGAAGGCGGACAAGGTGGTGCCGCCGGCCACCAGCACCGTCGCCAGCGTATGGACGCGGTTCGAGATGCGGCGGAAGCCGAACAGCATGATGCCGAGGAACGCCGCCTCGAGGAAAAAGGCGGTCAGGATCTCGTAGGCCAGCAGCGGGCCGGCAATGTTGCCGACCGTCTCCATATAGCCCGGCCAGTTGGTGCCGAACTGAAAACTCATGGTGACGCCGGAAACCACGCCCATGGCGAAGGACAGCGCGAATACCTTAACCCAGGTGAAATAAGCGCGCATCCAGGCCGAATCGCCTGTCGCGTTGTAGCGGAGCTTGAAGAACAGCAGCACCCAGCCGAGCGCGATGGTGATCGCCGGGAACAGGATGTGGAACGAGATGTTCGCGCCGAACTGAATGCGCGACAGAATGAGCGGGTCCATGGCGGCTCCGGCTGCTGCTTGTTTGTACAAGGATAGGCTTCATGCGCGGGACGGTCAAAGCGGCGTCCCGCCGCGAGGCGGAACGCCGCAGTGCCGGTGAATCTGCTTCTGCGCGGAATTTGGCTGGACGATCGGGCAGGTGTCGCCTATTCCGGCGAACCTCGATGTCCAGAACTGTCAGGAGCGGCATTGACATCCGGGTTTGCGAACCGACATTCAGCGGATTAAATCAACAACTCTGTTTCAAGCAGCCGTTTTCAGCCATGCAGCCGATCATCTCGATTTCCGGGGTCACCAAGACCTACGCCACCGGCTTCAAGGCGCTGAAGGAGATCAATCTCGATATAGTGCGCGGCGAGATCTTTGCGCTGCTCGGGCCGAACGGCGCCGGCAAGACGACGCTGATCTCGATCGTCTGCGGCATCGTCAACCGCTCGTCGGGTTCCGTCACCGTCGACGGCCATGACATCAACCGCGACTACCGCGCGGCGCGCAGTCTGATCGGGCTGGTGCCGCAGGAGCTGACCATCGACGCCTTCGAGAGCGTGTGGGCGACGGTCAATTACAGCCGCGGCCTGTTCGGCAAGCCGGCGGACAAGGCGTTCATCGAAAAGGTGCTGCGCGACCTGTCGCTCTGGGACAAGAAGGACGCCAAGGCGATCACGCTATCCGGCGGCATGAAGCGCCGGCTGATGATTGCCAAGGCGTTGTCGCACGAGCCGCGCATCCTGTTCCTCGACGAACCGACGGCAGGCGTCGATGTCGAGCTGCGCCAGGACATGTGGGCGATGGTGCGCAGGCTGCGCGAAGACGGCGTCACCATCATCCTGACCACGCACTACATCGAAGAAGCGGAGGCGATGGCCGACCGCGTCGGCGTCATTAACCGCGGCGAGATCGTGCTGGTCGAGGACAAGGCCGAGCTGATGCGCAAGCTCGGCCGCAAGCGGCTTGTGCTGGAACTGCGCAGTCCCCTGGCCACCGTTCCCGACGCCTTTTCGCGCTACGCGCTGGAGCTTTCGCCGGATGGCGGGCAGCTGACCTATACTTATGACAACCAGAGCGAACGGCCGGGCGTCGCCTCGTTGATCCGCGAGCTCGAGGCGGCCGGCATCCAGTTCCGCGACATCGATACGGAAAACAGCTCGCTTGAGGAGATCTTCGTCAATCTGGTGAGGAAACCGGCATGAACCCGCGCGCGGTCATGAATCTTCATGCGGTATGGGCGATCTATCGGGTGGAGATCGCGCGCGCCCTTCGCACGGTGCTGCAGAGCATTGTTTCGCCGGTCATTTCCACGTCGCTCTATTTCGTCGTTTTCGGCTCGGCCATCGGCTCGCGCATCACCGAGATCGACGGCATCAGCTACGGCGCCTTCATCGTGCCGGGGCTGATCATGCTGTCGCTGCTGACGCAGTCGATCTCCAACGCTTCTTTCGCCATCTATTTTCCGAAATTCGTCGGCTCGATCTACGAATTGCTGTCGGCGCCTGTGTCCTATCTGGAGATCGTCATCGCCTATGTCGGGGGTGCGGCGACAAAGTCGATCGTGCTTGGCCTGATCATCCTGGCGACGGCCTCGCTGTTCGTGCCGCTTCACATCGAGCATCCGTTCTGGATGCTCGCCTTCCTGGTGCTGACGGCGGTGACCTTCAGCCTGTTCGGCTTCATCATCGGCATCTGGGCGAAGAGCTTCGAGCAGCTGCAGCTGGTGCCGCTGCTGATCATCACGCCGCTGACCTTTCTCGGCGGCAGCTTCTATTCGATCAACATGCTGCCCGGCATCTGGCGCACGGTGACGCTGTTCAACCCGGTCGTCTACCTGGTCAGTGGCTTCCGCTGGAGCTTCTACGGCAAATCCGACGTTTCGGTCGGCGTCAGCCTCGGCATGACGGTTGTTTTCCTGCTCGTCTGCATAGCAATCGTCGCCTGGATCTTCAGGACCGGCTACCGGCTGCGCAACTGATCGACTGGCCTGCCAGGCAAAGCAGCCTTATCAGTCAACGGAAACAGCGCTGAGTGCAGCCCTTGCGACAGTACCCCTTGATCTTCATGTTTTGTTATATATCATGTTATGGTTCTTCGCGAGGCGGATTGGTTTATGGAAGACGTCATACGATCGCTTGGCTTCTTGTGCCTGGGCAGCAGGATGAAGCGTATAGGCGAGCAACTGCAAGCGGAGGCGCAGCGCCTGCTGGACCGGCTGGATGTTCCGGTTCAGGCGAGCCAATACCCACTGCTGGCCGCGCTCGACAGGCTGGGCCCGCTGCCTGTCGGGGAACTGGCGCAATCGCTTGGCATCGCGCAGCCAGGTATAACGCGAAGCGTCTCGCTTCTGGCCGGATTGGGATTGCTCGAGGTTAGTCCGTCGACCGATGACCAGCGGCGCAGGATTGTCTCTCTCACTCGGGACGGCCGGCGGCTGGTCGATGTCGCAAAGCGCGAGGTCTGGCCGCGCATCGAAAACGCCGTTGCGGATTTGTGCGCGGATCTTTCGGGGCCGCTTCTTGAGCAGCTGACCGCCATCGAGGACGGTCTAGCCGCGGCTCCTCTCGACCGTCGAGTGAAAAATCCGGAGGCCGCGGCGTAATGAGACACCTGCTCGACCGCCCTATCTGGAGCGCGCTTCAGACGCGACATCGGGCGTTCGCACAAGGTAATGACCTCGCCAGGCGGTATCGGCCGTCGATCGTTCCGTTCGCCGCCACTGGCGCCGACGACGCCGAAAGCCTGCGGGCGCTCGAACAGCTTGTCTCCGCGGGCGAGAGTGTCATCCTGCTTCAGTCGGACGCCATTGCTCTGCCCGCGGGGCTTTTTGCGACTTCCACCGCAGCCGGGGTTCAAATGATTGCCGAGCGGCCGTTGCAAACCGTGTCTGACCAACGTGTGCAACGTCTGACCCGAGACGATGCGGCTGAGATGCTCGCCCTGGCATTGCTCACCAAGCCTGGCCCATTCACGCTCGAAGCCCTGAGCCTGGGCGATTTTTGGGGCGTGAAAATCGAGGGCAGACTTGTGGCAATGGCCGGCGAGCGCATGAAGCAACCTGGCTATACCGAACTCAGCGGGGTGTGCTCACATCCGGAATTTCGCGGCGGTGGCCTAGGCAAGCTGCTGTCCCTGTTCGTGGCAAACCGGATAATGGCGCGCGGCGAAGTTCCCTATCTCCACGCCTATGCCAGCAACGCCACGGCCATCAGACTATACGAGTCCATTGGCTTCAGGTTGCGAAGCACAATGAATGTGGCCGTGGTTCAGCGCACCGAATGATTGGTCGGCGCATGATGCGCAGCATGGATGCATCCCGTATCAGGAAAGGAAGGATTTCGTATGGTCGAAATCCTTCCTCGAGACTGCAAGGCCTTCCTGCGTCTCAGACCGCGATCTTGCCGCCGCCTTGCCTGGTGATGGCAACGACCGCCGGGCGCACCGGCATGTCCGGCTTGAAGTCAGGCCAGCGGGTCGACAAATCCTCATAATAGGAGGGACGCCCAAAAGCCTCCCAGTCCTCGCCACCGTCGCCTGGATGCTGGACGGCAACGAAAGCAGTCTGGTCGTCCGGCGCAAACAGGGGACCACACATTTCGGCGCCGATCGGCACACGGAAAAACAGCTTTGAGGTCGCCCGCGCCGGGCCTTCCGTGTCGACCGCCCACAGGCCGTCGGTGCGGCCTGTGGCCTTCGGGCCCTGGCCGTCGGTAGCAACCCAGAGGCGGCCGGCCGAATCGACCGCGCAATTGTCCGGCATGCCGAACCAGCCATTGGCAGTGGTTGCGGTGGAGAAGGTGGCGCCGATTTCGGCCACGGCGGGATCGCCGCATTTCAGCAGGATTTCCCACTTGCCCTTGGTCGCAGCGAAATCACCGCCATCCTCGACGATCTCAATGATATGGCCAAAGGCGTTTTCGGCGCGCGGATTGGCGGCGTCGACCTGGTCGGCCTTGCGCTTCGAATTGTTGGTCAGCATGACATAGACCTTGCCATTGGCGGCATTGGGCTGGATGTCTTCCGGGCGGTCCATCTTGGTGGCGCCAAGCAGGTCGGCGGCACGGCGCGTCTCGATCAGCACGTCGGCCTGGCTGGCAAAGCCGTTTTCCGCCCCCAGCGGCCCCTGGCCGAAGACGATCGGCAGCCATTCGATCGAACCGTCCTCGGCGAACTTGGCGACATGCAAGGTGCCGTCGTCGAGCAAATTCATGTTGGCGGCGCGATCGTCCGGATTGAACTTGCCTGTGGTGACGAACTTATAGACATAGTCGAAACGCTCGTCGTCGCCGAGGTAGAAGACGACACGGCCATCCTTGGCGACGATCGATTCTGCGCCCTCATGCTTGAAGCGGCCCATGGCGGTGCGCTTCCTCGGCACCGACGTCGGATCCTGGACGTCGACCTCGACGATCCAGCCGAAGCGGTTCGGCTCGTTCGGCTCCTTGCCGATATCGAAACGGTCGTGATGCGCCGCCCATTCATAGGCGCCTTCGGGAATGCCGAGGCGCTTGTAATTGGCCGCCTCGTTATGGCCCTGCGGCAGGTCGCCCGAGAAATAGCCGTGGATGTTCTCCTCGGCCATGACATAGGTGCCCCACGGCGTGACGCCGCCGGCGCAGTTGTTGAGGGTGCCGATGACCTTCGTGCCGCTCGGGTCGGTGCTGGTCTTGACGCGGTCGTGGCCGGCGACGGGGCCAGACAGTGCCATCTTGGTATTGGAGGTGATGCGGCGGTTGAGCTTGCCGTCGCGCACGACCTGCCATTTGCCGGCTTCTTTGCGGATCTCGACAATGGTGCCGCCATGCGCGGCCATCTCGACATCGACTTGCTCCTTGCTGAGGGGCGCCTGCTTGGCTTTGCCATCGACGATGGTGACGAGGCCCGGGAACATCAGATGCGGATTGGTGTATTCGTGGTTGACGACCAGCAGGCCGTGCTCGGCCGAGCCGCCGATCGGGATATAACCGACATAGTCGTTGTTGTAGCCGAATTGTCTGGCCTGGGCTTCCGCCGACTGTTTTGTCGGATCGAATTCCGGCGAATCGGCGAACAGCGGATCGCCCCAGCGCAGCAGCACGTCGGCGTCATAGCCAGGTGCGACGTGATGCTTGTCGTCGATGCCGGCCTCGAGTTCGTCGAAAGCGAAGGCGGAGCCTTCGGCGGCGCGGGCGTTGTCGGCGGCGATCAGCGCCAGCGGGCTGACGGTAGCGGCTATGGCCGAGACGGCAAGCGAGCCCTTGAGGAAGCCGCGGCGCGAGAACCGCGCGGCGATGATCTCACCCATGGTGCGGTTGTCGGTGGGATTGGCTCCTGGCCCATCGTTTTCCTCGAGCAGACTGGTGCGGAAATGGGCGTCAGGGGTGCGATGTTCGGTCGAGCGCTGTTCAGTCATGGGGGCCTGCCTCTGGCTGGATGGATTGCTGGAGCGTGTTGCTTGGCCAATCCGGTATTACCGGCAGGTCACAGTTTGATGACATGCCGGCTAATTGCCACCTGCGATTTCGTATCCAACATCAGCCCCGCTTGACCGCGACCGGCGCTTCGGAAACAAGAGCTGCGGCAGGCGCGTAGGGACCGCATCGGGAGGAACAAAAGTGAGTTTCTGGGGACTTGGGCAGCTCTGCGTTTCGACGGTGATCTTCCTGCTGGCGGCGATGGCCGCAAAACAGTGGGGGCTGGCGCCGAGCCTCGGCAAGATCGTGCTGACGTTGGCGCTCTATTCGCTGGGCAATCTGATCATGCTGAGGCTGATCCGTGAATTCGGCATGTCGGTGTCGTTCAGCCTGTCGGCGGTGATCCAGCTGGTGTCGGTGAATGTGGTGGCGCTGGTCTTCTTCGGCGAGCGCGTCAATGCCTTGCAGGCAACCGGCATTGTGCTTGCCATCGCAGCTGTGGCGCTGATCACGCTCGGGCCCTATCTGCAAAGGCTGTAGCTGCGATCGGGCCGATGAAGAAGATTGCAAGCAGACTGCGCAACTGGCTGGAGTTCCCGGTTCTGCTGGCCGGGCTGGTCATTGCCGGCGGGCTGTGGGGGTTCGAAGAACTGATGGAGCTGGCGCGGGCGACCACGCCGCATGCCTTCGACACCGAAATCCTGCTTGCCTTCCGCAAGGCCGGCCAGCCCGACAATCCGATCGGACCGGCGTGGCTGGAAGGAGCGATGCGCGACGTCACCAGCCTTGGCAGCGCCAGCGTGCTGGTGCTGATCACGGCAGCAATGATCGTCTATCTGCTCCTTATCCGCAGGCCAGGCGCGGCGCTTCTCATGTTCGTCGCGGTGGCGGGCGGCCAGCTCCTGTCAAGCGTGCTGAAATTCGATATCGACCGGCCGCGCCCCGATCTGGTCTCGCATCTCGCCGATGTGGCATCGCTTTCGTTTCCGAGCGGCCACGCCATGCTGTCGGCGGTGACGTATTTGACGCTGGGCAGCATGGCGGCACGGTTTTTGCCCGGGCGTACAACGAAGATCTATGTACTCGTGCTGGCGGTGCTGACGACGGTGGTGGTCGGCATCAGCCGCATTTATCTCGGCGTCCACTGGCCGTCCGACGTGCTGGCCGGCTGGTGCGCCGGCTTTGCCTGGGCGATGCTGTGCTGGCTGGCGGCACGATTGCTGCAGCGATGGCTAGGGCGGGCCGACGGCACCTGACGTCGGCCGGACTACTTCAAATCAGCCTGTTGATCAGGCCATGTCCGCAGCCTGCCAGCAGGAAAACCATCGACAGCAAGACTGTCGAGGTCGCCAACGCTTTGAATGTCTTCACCTGCTCATCCTTTTTAAGGTCGTACTTGTGAAATCGGTACCGCAATGGATGTCCCGCCTAACGATGTCGAGGTTTGTAGCATGCCAGCGCACCGGCTGGCAAAGACTATTGCATGTTTCACATATGCAAGATGATGTTTGACCCATCATTATGAAGGTATTATACGTGATACTGCAGAACTCAGACGGGGTTTTGACCGATGATCACTGCCGCGCAGATGCGTGCCGCGAGGGCGCTGGCCGGCATCGATCAGAAGACCCTCGCCGAGCGCGCCGGGGTTTCGCTTCCAACCATTCAGCGCATGGAAGCGAGCGACGGCGTGGTCCGGGGCGTGGTCGATACGCTGATGAAGGTCATCCAGGCCCTTGAAGAGGCCGGGGTCGAGCTGATCGGCGAGAACCAGGCGAGCGAGCGTGGCGGCAGGGGCGTTCGCCTCAAGCCTGTCACGCCGCAGAACCCGCAAGGCTGACGCTACTGCCGCATCGCCGAAAATCAAATTCGATTTTCGGATAGTCCGATGCGCGGGTCAAAAGTGTTGGGGCGTATCTGTGCGCCTATTTGGACGCACGCCGCTCCAAGTCGCGACGGCGACCGCCGACAGTCCTGCCGACGATCCCGCCGCTCCTTGGTTTCATGCGGAAGGCACTCGATGGATCAGACGCAGCGGGCAGTGCATCAACCGGCGCGGCCGACATTTTCCGAACTGTTCACCCCGAAGCTGGTGACGGTGCTGCGCGAGGGCTACACGCTCACGCATTTCAAGGCGGATGCCATCGCCGGGCTGACTGTCGCCATCGTTGCGCTGCCGTTGTCGATGGCAATTGCCATTGCTTCAGGCGTGACGCCGGAGCGCGGGCTCTACACCTCGATCATTGGCGGCTTCCTGGTCTCGGCGCTTGGCGGCAGCCGTTTCCAGATCGGCGGCCCGGCCGGCGCCTTCATTGTGCTTGTGGCGGCGACGGTGGCGCGGGTTGGCGTCGACGGCTTACTGCTGGCGACGATGATGGCCGGCGTGTTCCTGCTTGCCATCGGCTATCTCAGACTTGGCACCTACATCAAATTCATCCCCTACCCGGTGACCGTCGGCTTCACCGCCGGCATCGCTGTCATCATCTTCTCCGGCCAGATCGTCGAACTGTTCGGGCTGAAGCTCGCCGGCAAGGAGCCAGGGCCGCTGGTGCCGAAGCTGATGGCCATCGGCGAGGCGGCCGGAACAATCAACCTCGCCGCAACCGCGGTGGCGGCACTGACCATCATCACCATTGCGACGTTGAGGCGGTTTCGGCCGAAGTGGCCGGCTATGCTGATTGCCATCGGACTGGCATCCCTCGTCGTCGCATTGCTCGCCATGCCGGCCGAGACGATCGGCACGCGCTTCGGCGGCATCCCGCGCAGCCTGCAATGGCCGGCTTTCCCGCCGCTCAGCCTCGACAGGATAATCGACGTGCTGCCGGACGCTATCGCCTTTGCGCTGCTCGGGGCGATCGAATCGCTGCTGTCGGCCGTCGTCGCCGACGGCATGACCGGAAGGCGGCATCGCTCCAATTGCGAGTTGGTGGCGCAAGGCTTCGCCAATATCGCCTCCGCCTTGTTCGGCGGCATATGTACCACTGGCACCATTGCCCGCACCGCGACCAATGTACGGGCCGGCGCGCATGGACCGGTCTCAGGCATGATGCACTCGGCCATCCTGCTTGCTCTGATGCTGGTGGCGGCACCGCTGGCCAGCTATATCCCGCTTGCAGCACTTGCCGGCGTGCTGGCGGTGGTGTGCTGGAACATGTTCGAGAAACAGGCCTTCGCCACCTTGCTGCGCGCCTCGCGCGGCGATGCGCTGGTACTGATGGCGACGTTCCTGATCGTCATCTTCCGCGACCTGACCGAAGGCATCGTCGTCGGCTTCGCGCTAGGCTCGATCCTGTTCATCGACCGCATGGCCAAGAGCATCGCGGTGGAGGCGGACCATCAATCCCTGGTGCAGGAAGACGTCGCCGACCGAGCCAGCGCTTATGATTCCAGCGAGGCGAGCGATGCCGACACCGTCGTCTACCGGATATCGGGCGCCTTTTTCTTCGGCGCCGCCTCGACCGTCGGCACGGTGCTGGACCGCATCGCCGACCAGCGCAAGAACTTCATCCTCGACTGTTCGGCGGTGCCGTTCTTCGATTCGACGGCGGCCAATGTCATCGAGGGCGCGGCCCACAAGGCCAAGCGCGCCGGCGTTCGCTTTATTATCTCAGGCGCTTCACCGCAGACACGCCGCATGCTGATCAACCACGGTGTCAAGCGGCCGCTGGTGACTTATGCCGCATCGATCACGGATGCGCGGGCGCAGCTGAAGAAAGCCGCGCCCGCCGCCTGAGCTGGCAACTGCCGGCTTAGTCGAGGCCCAACGCTGAGACCTCGCCCTCGTTCATCAGCGGCACGAAGATTGTCGACTTGCCATCTGTGCCGATATCGGCGCTGCCCGGCTTGAACGTCGCAACCACTTGCGGCGTACCGCCGGCTTTGTAGCGGTAGAGCGTGCCGGTCATATAGGCAGTGGCGTAGATGCTGCCGCCGATGCCAACGACGCCATCGAGGTTGGCAAAGTTTTCCGCGCCAGCCAGAGGCGAAACGGCCTTGGTGGCGAGATCGACCGAGAGCAGGCCGCCCGGCTCCGCGGTGCTGAAGTCGGGCTTGATGCCCTTGCCCCACGAAGCGACGATCAGCCGGCCGCCATCGGCGAAGATGCCATTCGGCGAAGCGAGCGCCGCATCCTTGATGAACAGTTCGGGCCGGTCGCCGTCGATGCGATAGATCGTATCGGCAAGCATATCCGTGACGTAGACCTTGCCGGATGCATCAGCGGTCATGTCGTTGAGAAAGACAGCGTTCGGCACGTCGATCGTCGACGCTAGCTTGCCGCTTTGGAGATCGACGACGCGCACATGGGTGATGTCGGCGACGTAGAGTTTGCCGCCGGCAATCGCCATGCCCTTGGGCGCGTCCATGCCGTCGGTCCAGTGTTGTGTGACCAGCTTGCCGTCCATCGACAGAACCGACAGATAGCCGTTGCCGTCGGCTTCGCCGGGATTGCCGACGATGTTCGAGACGATAACGCGCTGGCCGGCGGCGTCGAAGAGCGCCGATTCAGGTTGCTCGAGGCCGCTGGCGCGCCAGAGTTCAGCGGCCTGAATTGCCGGCGCAGTCGCGATGCCGAAGATGGCGAGAAGTATCGGTGTGAAGAGGCTTTTCATGGCTAGTCTCCTGTAATGGACTGGCGGAGAGCTAGGCCTTTCGATACTTTCCGGGAAGATCTATCGGGACTAGTACCGAAGGTTGATACCAAATCGTGCAAAAGAGGTGCATCCCGTGAACGGCCTGATCTTCGACGCGCTGAAGCGGACGCTGAAGGCCAAGGGCGTGACCTACCGCGTCCTTGCCGAGCGAATGGGCGTTTCCGAGCCGACGGTGAAGCGCATCTTCCACGAGCGCAACTGCAAGCTCGACCGGCTGATGGAGATCTGCGCTGCCGCCGGCGTGGAGTTGGAGAACGTGCTCGGCTCTATGAACAGAGGACCAGGACCTGCCAACCACATCGCGCCGGAGATCGAGCGCAAGCTCGCCGGCCGGCCGGCACTGCTGTTCATCTTCGTCATGCTTTCGGAAAAATTTACGCCCGAAGGCATCATGCGCTCACAGGGGTTGAGCGAGGCTTCGATGTTCCTCTATCTGCGCGACCTCGAGGAGTTGGGGCTGGTCGCGCTCGGTCGCGGCCTGTCGGCCAGGCTGCTGGTCGAGACGCCAATCCAGTGGAATTTCGACGGGCCATTGCGGCCACTGTTCGAGGTGACCAACAAGAACTTCATCGGCTGGGCCATCACGCATCTGGAGCGCGAGGCGACATTCGTCAGCTTCTCCAGGCGGATGCGGCCCGAGACGGCGGAAATGGTCAGGCGGGAGGCGGAGGAACTGGCCGAGCGCGCCAAATTGCTTGCGCATCACGATCAGCACACGACGCCGGAAGACGGGTTGATCGGCTACAAATGGACCTTCGCTTTCGGCGCAACGCCGTTCCCCGTGATCATGCCGATCGGGCCGCATCCGCGCGACGCAGGCGCGCGGACACCCGGCCGGGCCGCCGCAAAGGCACGACCGCCGCTGCCGGCCTAACAAGGATTGGAGAGGACGATGATTGACGCCACCCTCCTTGTTGCCGTGCGCGGCATGCTTTGGCCTTCAAATTCAGGGGCAGAAGCGGCCGTCGGCATTCTCGCCGATCGGGACATTCCTGCCGCCGGCCAGGTTGCCGGTGTGCCATTCGCGGCGGCTCCTGTGCTCGCAAGGGCGCAAGCCCCGACCAGAATGGCCATTGCGGCTTGAAAACGAAGCAAAATCAACGTTTCTCGGCTTGTATATCATGTCACTAGAATTTATCTGTAGTGACAGCTTGGACGCGGCGGGGAGGCACGCCAGGCGTTTCGCAACCGGTGGCCTTGCGCCATCGCATGACAGAGAAACGTTCGGGTTATGCTCACGAAAAAAGGTAAGTACGGCCTCAAGGCGCTCGTCCATCTGGCGCGCCTGCCGGTTGGACAGCTCGCCTTCGTCAACGACATTGCTACAGGAAACAATATTCCAAAGAAGTTCCTTGATGCCATTCTTGGCGAATTGCGCAATGCGGGGTTCGTCCAGAGCCGCAAGGGCAAGGACGGCGGCTATCGGCTGGCGCGCCCGGCGGACGAGATCAAGGTCGGCCACGTCGTGCGCGTGCTCGACGGGCCGCTTGCCCCCATTCCTTGCGCCAGCCGCACCCAGTATCAGCGCTGCGAAGACTGCAACGAGGCGACATGCCAAGTCCGACACCTGATGCTGGAGGTCCGGCAGGCCATCGCCGAGGTGCTGGATCAGCGCAGCCTCGCCGAAATGCGCGATATCGTCGGCGACGAAGACTTTTCGGCGGCGTTGAAAATCCAGGCCTGAACCAATCTCTCCTGAGCCGGCGACGATCGCCAGGACAGCTGGTGTGCGTATGACCGGGCACGCCACGCCAAATTCGATCATCATTGTCGGCGGCGGCGCCAGCGGCGTCGTGCTTGCGGCGCATCTGCTGAAGTCGCCCAATCCCGATCTCCGCGTCAGCCTGATCGAAAAACGCCCGCATTTTGGGCAAGGCATGGCCTATTCAACGCTGCTGTCGGCGCATGTGCTGAATGTCAGCGCGTCGGGCATGAGCGCCTATGCCGACGATCCCGGCAATTTCTCGCGCTGGCTGCTTGAACGCGGCATAGCGACGCCGGAACAGGCGCCAGTCTATGCGCCGCGCAGCGTCTACGCCCGCTATCTCAAGGAGCTGCTCGACGAGCTCGAGGCGCGTGAGCAGCAGACGGGCCGGCTGCGCCTGATCCGCGAGGAGAGCCTGTCGATCTCGCCGACCGCCTCCGGCGTCGAGGTGGCGCTGGCCAACGGCACCAGCGTGGTTGCGCATCTTGCCGTGCTCGCCACCGGGCATGACGAAGAGCCGGGGGCGGGGCAGGGGCATGCGATCAGGATGGGATCCGAGGCGGACACTGCGCTCGACCCCGAAGCCCAAGTCCTGGTCCTGGGCACCGGGTTGAGCATGGTCGATGCCTTCCTGTCGCTCGAGCAGCGCGGCCACCGCGGCGCGATCGTCGCGGTGTCGCGGCGCGGCCTGCTGCCTTCGCCGCATCGCAAGGGCAATCCGATCAAGCTCGACGTCGCCGACATTCCGCTCGGCACCCAGCTTTCCTATTTCGTCGGCTGGTTCCGCGACCTGATCCGGGAAAACCAGAAGGCCGGTATCGACTGGCGCGACGTCGTCGACGGTCTGAGACCCTTCAACCAGAAGATCTGGCAGAACTGGCCGTCTTCGGCCAAGCGCCGCTTCGTCGAGCACACCAAGGCCTGGTGGGACATCCACCGCCATCGCATGGCGCCGGAAGTCTACACCCGCGTTGCCGAGGCGGTGCAAGCGGGCCGCATCCGCCTTGTCGCCGGGCGCGTCGTCGAGATCGCCGCGGGCGACGGCTTCAGGGTACAGGTCCAGTCGCGCCACACGCAGCAGCTCGAAAGGTTCGACGTCACCCGCATCTATGATTGCACCGGCATCGCCAGGGACATCTCGACCACCTCGAACAGCGTGGTACGGTCGCTGGTCGAGCGTGGACTGGCACGGCCGGATCCGCTGCGCCTCGGCCTCGACGTGACCGCGAACTGCGAGGTCATCGCCGGCGACGGCACGGTATCCGCCAAGATCCTCGCCGTCGGGCCACTGACGCGCGGCACCTTCTTCGAAATCGACGCCATTCCCGATATTCGCGTGCAGTGCGCGCGGCTGAGCAAGCGCTTGCTCGCATGAGGACCTCTTTGTCTAGACGCACTTCGGATGCAAGACCGCCGCCGTTGGGTGAAAAGATCTCGACGGCATAGCCGCGTTCGCTGAAGGCGAACCAGGGGTGCGGGAGCTCGCTCCACCAGAGCCGACCAGCCAGCCCGTGGTGGTCGAGAGCTAAGCGATGACGCCAAGTTCGGCCGTCTCGCATTGACCGGATTGGTGTCGCGTACGCCCGTCTTCGGTCTCCTCCATGGATTTTGTAGTCGGCGAGGCCGTAAGCCGCGACCCTGGCCAGATGGCCGGGCAAATTCTGCTTTCGTCGTCACCGTGCCTTGCCCACCATGGCGCATGACCCAACGCGGACGACTCTACGGCTGTCCGGTCGAGTTCGCGCTCGACGCGCTCGGCGGCAAATGGAAGACGGTGATCCTGGCGCGCATCAAGGAACAGCCGATGCGCTATTCCGAACTGCGCCGGCTGATCCCTTCGCTTTCCGACAAGATGCTGAAGACCTCGTCAGCCTCTCGGTCTATATCGCCGGCGACCTGGATATAGGGCCGGCCTTCGGCGCCTGGATGGCCTTCTAGGCAAACCGTGGCGCGCCGCCGATCATCAAGGTGCTGCGCGTCGCCGGCCTCGGCAATCCGGATTTTCTGATCGAGATCGAAGCCCAGGCCGCGATCGCCTGAACCCTAAGCAGGTTCTGCAAATCTTTGCCTTGCCTGGAGCCGGCGAAGCTTTCGCGAAATTCCATTCCCCTGCTGGCGGCCGGATTGGCACGATCTATCTTCTTTCCAACTGCAAACGGCTGGAAAAGACGGTAGGTTGCCGTCTTCCAGGGCGGTTGCTCATTCTGGCAACGGAGCATCTGACATGAGCAAGCACAAGATCGTGGCACAGGACGATGCGTCGTCCCGCCTGCGCCCGCCCTATGCCTCGGTTCTCGACCTGATCGGGCAGACGCCGGTCGTCGAGCTGACCAAATTCGACATCGGCAAGTGCCGGCTGTTCATCAAGCTCGAAAGCCAGAATCCCGGCGGCTCGATCAAGGACCGCATCGCGCTGTCGATGATTGCCGCCGCCGAAAAACAGGGCAAACTGAAACGCGGCGGGACGATCGTCGAGGCGACCGCCGGCAACACCGGTCTTGGTCTCGCCCAGGTCGGCATCCCCAAGGGCTACCACATCATCCTTGTCGTGCCTGACAAGATGTCGCGCGAAAAGATCCAGCATCTGCGGGCGCTCGGCGCTGAAGTGCGCATGACGCGTTCCGATGTCGGCAAGGGCCATGCCGAATATTATCAGGACATGGCCGAAAAGATCGCCGCCGAGTTGCCCGGCGCCTTCTATGCCAACCAGTTTGCCAACCCGGCCAATCCGCATGCCCACGAGACCACGACCGGGCCGGAGATATTTCAGCAGCTCGAAGGCGATGTCGATGCGGTGGTCGTCGGCGTCGGCTCCGGCGGCACGCTGACCGGGCTCGGCCGCTATTTTGCGAAAGTCTCGCCGAAGACCGAAATGGTGCTCGCCGATCCGGTCGGCTCGGTGCTGGCGCCGCTGATCAAGACCGGCAAGATGGTAGAGGCCGGAAGCTGGACCGTCGAAGGCATCGGCGAGGATTTCGTGCCGCCCAATGCCGATCTGTCGCTGGTCAGGAAGGCCTATTCCATCCCCGACAAGCAGAGCATGCTTGCGGTGCGCGACCTGCTTTCGAAGGAAGGCATTCTCGCCGGCTCGTCGTCGGGCACGCTGCTTTCGGCAGCACTCCGCTATTGCCGCGAGCAGACCGTGCCGAAGCGCGTCGTCACCTTCGTCTGCGACAGCGGCAACAAATACCTGTCGAAAGTCTTCGATGACTTCTGGCTGGCCGAGCAGGGCCTTGCCGAGCAGGAGCAGCATGGCGACCTGCGCGACCTGGTGATGCGCACGCTCCGCACCGGCGATGTCGTGTCCGTCGGCCCCGACGAAAGCCTGCTCAACGCCTATGGCCGCATGCGCCGCTCGGATGTCTCGCAACTGCCGGTGCTGGACGAGGGCAAGCTCGTCGGCATCATCGACGAAAGCGATATCCTGGCCAAAGTCGAAGGCCCCTATGACAGCCGCTGGGACCGCTTCAAGGCCCCGGTTAGGACGGCGATGACCACCAATCTGCACACGCTGCAGGCCAGCCAGACGCTGGATGCGCTGCTGCCGGTGTTCGACCGCAACGAGGTCGCCATCGTCTTCGACGGCGACGAATTTATTGGCCTGATAACCCGCATCGACTTGATCAACCATCTGAGGCGCGCCCGATGACCATAAAAGCCACTGTATCGGGCAAAAACCGCCTCGCCTTCTCGACCCGCACCATCCATGGCGGCCAGAGCCACGACCCGACGACGGGCGCGGTGATGGTACCGATCTACGCCACCTCGACCTATGGCCAGCAGAGCCCGGGCGTGCACAAGGGCTTTGAATATGCCCGCAGCCAGAACCCGACCCGCTTTGCCTTCGAACGCGCTGTGGCCGACCTCGAAAGCGGCACAGCCGCTTTCGCCTTCGCTTCGGGGCTGGCGGCGATCGCCACGGTGTTTGAACTGCTCGATTCAGGCGCGCATATCGTCGCCACCGACGACATCTATGGCGGCACGTTCCGATTGCTCGAGCGGGTGCGCAAGCGCTCGGCCAATTTGCAGGTCGACTTCGTGGACTTCACCGATCTTGCCGCGGTCGAAGCGGCGATCCGCCCTGAGACCAAGCTGCTCTGGGTCGAGACGCCGACCAATCCGCTGCTGCGCGTCGTCGATCTGGAAGCCGTCGCGGCTCTGGCCAGGCGCAAAGGCGTGCTTTCGGTCGCCGACAACACCTTCTGCAGCCCCTATCTGCAGCGGCCGCTGGAGCTCGGCATCGACATATCAGTGCATTCGACGACGAAATACCTCAACGGCCATTCCGATATGGTCGGCGGCGTCGCCGTGGTCGGCGACAACAAGGATCTCACTGAGCGGCTGAAATTCCTGCAGAACGCCATCGGCGCCATTTCCGGGCCGTTCGACAGTTTCCTGGCGCTGCGCGGCTTGAAGACGCTGGCGCTCAGGATGGAGCGCCATTCGTCCAACGGCCAGAAGATCGCGCACTGGCTGGAAAGCCGCCCCGACATCCGTCGTGTCATCTATCCCGGCCTGCCCAGCCATCCGCAACACGCCATCGCCAGGCGGCAGATGCATGCCTTCGGCGGTATGATCACCGTCGAGCTCGACCGCGACCTCGCCGGCACCAAGCGTTTCCTCGAACACACGCAACTGTTCACGCTGGCCGAAAGCCTTGGCGGCGTCGAAAGCCTGATCGAGCACCCGGCGCTGATGACGCATGGCTCGATCCCGGCGAAAAAACGCGCCGAGATCGGGATTTCGGATTCGCTGGTGCGGTTGTCGGCCGGGATCGAGGACGGTGATGATTTGATTGCGGATCTGGATCAGGCGCTGGCGAGTTGAGCCCGGCAGCAAGAACCTTGCGAGACGTCGGCGGACAGTGCCCCGCTGCCCTACCGGGCATCTCGGCCACGAGGGGTGAGATTGGCCGTCATCTTGCGCTTTCGCCAACCTCCAACGCTGGAACACGGACGGGACGGCGAAGCTGCCAATCTCCCCCCTCGAGGGGGAGATGTCCGGCAGGACAGAGGGGGGCGTGAAGGATCGCCAACGAGCGGCGCTTGTTCTGCATCCATATCCATGTGTCTTACATTCTATTCCGTTGACCTTGGCGCCATCTGGCAGAATTGTAGCTTCCTGATCCACTTGCGGCCTGGCTCCGGAAGCTATGAACAACCGACAACGCAACCAACCGACGGCAAGCGATACCCCGCTTACCTTCGCTATCCTGGTCTTCCCCGGCTTTCCGATGATGGCGTTCAGTTCGGTCATCGAGCCGCTCCGCGCCGCCAACGTGCTGGCCAAGCGGGACTGTTATCGCTGGATCATCGTCGGCGCCGCCGAAGGCCCGGTGGAGGCCTCGAACGGCATCGTCATCCAGCCCGGTTTTTCCGCCCATGACGCGCCGAAGGTCGATCGCATCGTCGTCTGCTCGGGCGGCGATGCCGATCATCTCGTCGCATACGATGCCGTGAACTGGATCCGCAAGAGCCTGCGCGGTGGCGCCCATATCGGTGCTGTGGCGGATGCGGCGTTCTTCCTTGCCCGCGCAGGCCTGCTCGACGGCCATGCCTGCACCTTGCACTGGACCAGCCAGGCGCCCTTCACCGAGGCCTTTCCCGACATCGAGCTGAGGCGCGATCTCTATGTCATCGACCGCAAGCGCTTCACCTCGGCCGGAGGCATCGGCAGCCTCGACATGATGCTGGAGATCATCACGTCAGACTATGGCGCCGAACTCGCGGCCGGCGTCGCCGAATGGTTCGTGCACAGCCCCCTGCGCTCCAGTGTCGACCGCAAGCTGATGCCGCTGCGCTTACGCACCGGCGTGCAGAACGAACTGGTGCTGTCGGCCATCGCCATCATGGAGGATGCAGTGGAGGAACGGCTCGGCATGGCGGAGTTGGCGAATAGGCTTGGCGTCTCCTCCGACAAGCTCGAACGCAATTTTCGCTCCGAGCTCAGCATTTCGCCCAACGGCTACTACCGCCGGCTGCGGCTGAAGCGTGCCGCCGATCTTTTGGCCCATTCGACGCTGATGGTGCGCGACGTGGCGCTCGCCTGCGGCTTTGCCTCGATGTCGAGCTTTGCCCGCGCGTTTCGGGAAGAGCATGGGCATGCGCCGAAGGTGATGCGGAGGCATTAGGGGCTGCGAGACGTCGGCGGGACAGCGCCCCCCTCTGTCCTGCCGGACATCTCCCCCTCAAGGGGGGAGATTGGCAGCTTCACTGTTCAGCTCGTTTTGCTCCGTTGGTGATTGGCGAAAGCCGAAGTGACGTCCGATCTCCCCACTTGAGGGGGAGATGCCCGGCAGGGCAGAGGGGGGCGCCCTAGAGCGCTAAGCACGGCTTCTAGCGGTATCTCGCACGACATTCGCGGGATTCCGCACAGCCTCTGCGCAACGCATGGCTCATCGTCGCCGCTTCCAGGAGGCACCTATGAGCATTGTCGTTTTTGACCCCGACAGCACCGAGGACGTCGATTTCAAGGATCGCATGCGCCATCCGGCGGCGGCCGATCCGGCCGGCGGCATGTGGCTGTCCGATACCGAGCCGTCCTTCATCGACGCCGACGCGCTGCGCAAGGGGCGCCTTGCCAGGCTGCGTGCCTGGATGCGCGAGGCCGGCTATGGCGGCGTCGTCCTGTTCGACCCCTACAACCAGCGTTACGCCACCGGTTCGCGCAACATGTTCGGCTATTTCCTGCGCAACTCGACGCGCTACTTCTTCATCCCCACCGAAGGGCCGATCGTGCTGTTCGAATATCCGCAGAGCTACCATGTCTCGATGGTGCTCGACACGATCGACGAGGCGCGTCCGTCCAAGCTGGTATGGTCTTCAGTGTCGGGCCGCGACGACGAAACCGCGGGTCCCTTCGCCGACGAGATCGCCGATTTGCTCAAGGCGCATGGCGGCGGCTCGATGAAGCTCGGCCTCGACCGCTGCAGCCATCTGCAGGCGCTGGCGCTCGAAAAGCGCGGCTGCGACGTCCGCGATTGCCAGGGCGAGATTTTGGCGGTGCGTGCGGTCAAGACACCCGAGGAAGTAAAATGCCTGCAGGTGTCGATGGCCGGCGCCGAGGCCGCCGTCTATGCCGTGCGCGAGGCGATCAAGCCCGGCGTTTCCGAAAACGAGCTGTTCGCCATCATGTATGGCGAGGTGATCCGCCAAGGCGGCGAGTTCATCGAAACCCGTTTGCTGACCTCGGGCCAGCGCACCAATCCTTGGTTCAACGAAGCGAGCGGCCGCAAGATCAGGCCGGGCGAGCTCTTGGCGCTCGATACCGACACGATCGGCTGCTACGGCTATTATTCGGACTTCTCGCGCACCTTCCGCTGCGGCCCGGGCAGGCCGACGGATTACCAGAAGTCGCTCTACAAGATGGCGCACGACCAGGTTCAGCACAATATCGGGGTCGTCAAGCCGGGCATGGCGTTTCGCGAGATTGCCGAAAAGGCCTGGAAAATTCCTGACCGCTTCGTCGACCAGCGCTACACCTCGGTCATGCACGGCGTCGGCATGCATGGCGAGACGCCGTTCATCGCGCATGCCATGGACTACGAGACCTATGGCCGCGACGGGGTCATCGTGCCCGGCATGGTGGTCAGCGTCGAGAGCTATATCGGCGAGAAGGGCGGTCGCGAGGGCGTCAAGCTGGAGGACGAGATCCTGATCACCGAGACCGGCACCGAGCTTCTGTCGCGGTTCCCTTATGAGGACGAGTTCCTTGACAGGCAAGTTTGAGTGCTGACAGGCAGTTTTGCATGAAAAGCCCGATCTCGATCAAGTCCGGCAAGGCGGCGGCGGTGTTCATCGATCTCCAGGAGGAGCATCGGCGGGACAAGCGCTATCTGGTCGAAGGCTATGGCGATATCCTCGCCAACGTACAGCGCCTGCAGGCAGCGGCACGGGCCAATCATGTGCCGTTGTATCACTGGGCCTATGTCGTCGATGTCGCCACAGCACGGTCGTTCCACCCGGTCGAGACCAACGGCAAGTCGGCCTTTTCCGACAAGGACGATCCGCTGACGGCGATCTGTCCGGAAGTGGCGCCTGCAGCCGGCGAGACGATGATGGTCAAGACGCAGGCCAGCGCCTTTGGTGGAGGGCCTGCCGCCGGGCGGCTCAAGGCCGACGGCATCGAATGGCTGGTCGTTGCCGGCGTCTGGACCGAGGCCTGCATCGATGCCACCGTCAAAGATGCGGTGGCGCTCGGGTTTCGCGTGCTGCTGGTCAAGGATGCCTGCGGCAGCGGCAGCACGGCGATGCACCAGACGGCCATCCTCAACCTCGCCAACCGGCTCTATGGCGGTGCCGTCACCACCACCGAGGCCGCCTGCCGGCTGCTGGCCGGCGAGACGGTCGATGCCTGGCAGGTCGAGGGCTCGGTGCCGCTGCGTTTCAGCTACGAAAACGCCGCCCGGCTCTACGCCGAGCTCTGAGCGGGATCGCGCCGCGATGGTCACCGAAGCCGAGCGACCCGAAACGACAGACCGCGGAAAATACCTGACGCTGCTCGATCCGGAGCTGTGGGCCTATATCGATCGGGTCAACGAGTGGTATCCGCCCGAAATCGTCTACATGCCGATCGACAGGCAGCGGGCGGTCTATGATGCCATGTGCCGGGCGTTTCGCGAGCCCTATCCACCCGGCGTCAAGGCCAGCGACAGCAGCGTCGGCGACCGTGCGATCCCGGTCCGGCGTTACCATATGGCGGGAACGGCGCCGCAGGCGATGGTCGTCTATTATCACGGCGGCGGTTTCGTGCTTGGCGGGCTCGACAGCCATGACGACATCTGCGCCGAGATCTGCGCCGGCACCGGCTTTGCGGTTCTGTCCGCCGACTACCGGCTGGCGCCTGAACATCTGCATCCGGCGGCCTTCGAGGATGCGCTGGCGGTGTTCGAATGGGCTGCGGCGACGACCGGCTTGCCGATCGTGCTCTGCGGCGAGAGCGCCGGCGGCAACCTGGCCGCAGCAGTGGCGCAGGCGACGCGCCGCCATCCTCGCCGCGCGATCGGCCAGGTGCTGATCTATCCCGAATTGGGCGGTGACGAGCTAGACGGCCCAGAGCTGGACGGCAAAGCGCGCACCGGCTCCTATATCGAGCACGCCGAGGCACCGCTGCTGACGTTGCGGGACGTCGAATTCTACCGCCATATCCGGGCAGCGAAGGGGCAGTCGCCGGACGACCCGACATTTTCGCCACTTAACGATAGCGACTTCTCCGGCCTGCCGCCGACGGTCATCGTCACCGCGCAATGCGATCCGCTGTCATCGGACGGCCAGGCCTATCGCGACCGCATCCTTGCCGCCGGCGGTAAGGCATGGTGGCGCGAGGAGCCGCGCCTCGTGCACAGTTTCCTGCGCGCCCGCAAGACCGTGCCGCGCGCCAGCGAGGCCTTTGATCGCATCGTCGCGGCTATAGCCGCGCTGGGCGGGGGTAAGTGGCCGGAGTGACGGCGGAGTGCGACTCTCATGCCGGCCAGGCAAGCGCAGAAATCCTCTCTCCTCAAGCTCCCCACTGCGGAACAGCGCACAACAACTGCGGAAACCCGAACACTTGCCCGCTCAGGCCAGCATTATCATCACCTCACGTAAGGCGCCCCTGCGAAACGCATCCACCCCCGCGGCGCGGTCGGTCGGAGGCGCCCAACAAAGAGGGAACGACGATGAAGTTCATGCTGACCGATCGGAAATTGCATCCGCAGGCCGCGCCCGTCGCCGACGGCTTCAAGAAGGGCCAGATGAACCGGCGCGAATATCTCGCCACCATGGCCGCGTTTGGTGTCAGCGCTGCCGGCGCGCTGGCGCTTGGCGGGCTTGCTCCGTCACCGGCCAGGGCCGAGGAGGCGAAGCGCGGCGGCGTCTTGCGCGTTGCCATGAACGTCAAGGGCTGGAAGGATCCGCGCACCTTCGACGGCGTCGAGATGTCCAACGTCGCCCGCCAGTGTAACGAATATCTGGTGCGCTGGAACCGCGACTTCACCTTCGAGCCATGGCTGCTCGAGAGCTGGGAGACCAGCGACGATGCCCGCGTGCTGACGCTGCATGTCCGCAAAGGCGTCAACTGGTCGAATGGCGACACCTTCAACGCCGACGATGTCATTCACAATCTGACGCGCTGGTGCGATGCGTCCGTCGCCGGCAATTCTGTCGCCGCGCGGATGGGCGCGCTGGTCAACGCGGACACCAAGAAAGCCGTCGACGGCGGCATCGAACGCGTCGACGACTTCACCGTGCGGCTCAATTTGCCCAAGCCCGACATCTCGCTGATTGCCGGCATGGCCGACTATCCGGCGTTGATCATGCACCGCGGCTATGAAGGCGACGGCGACCCGCTGAAGGCATTGGCGATCACCACCGGGCCGTGCGAACTCGTGGCATGGGACGCCGAGGTCGGCGCCGAAGTCCGCCGCAAGGACAAGCCATGGTGGAAGGGCGAATTCTACCTCGACGGCATCAAATGGGTCGACTACGGCTCCGACCCCAACGCCATGCTGTCGGCCTTCGAATCGGGCGAGATCGACACCGACCACGAAACCGCCTCCGACACGGTTGCGCAGACCGACTCGATGGGCCTGAGCAATTCCGAGATCGCCACCGGCTCGACGATCGTCGCGCGTTTCAATGTCGCCAATCCGCCCTATGACGACATCAAGGTGCGCCGCGCCGCCCAGCTCGCCGTCGACAACGCCGCTGTGCTGAAGATCGGCATGGACAACCGCGGCAAGCCGGCCGAGAACCATCATGTCGGGCCGATGCATCCCGAATATGCCGATATCGGCCCAGCCGTGCGCAACATCGATCAAGCCAAGGCCCTGCTCGCCGAGGCCGGCAAGGCCGATCACGAATACGAGCTCATTTCGGTCGACGTCGACTGGCAAAAGACCACCGGCGACGCCATCGCAGCGCAGATGCGCGAGGCTGGGCTGAAGATCAAGCGCACGGTGCTGCCGGCCGCCACCTTCTGGAACGACTGGAGCAAATATCCGTTCTCCTGCACCGAATGGCTCGGCCGGCCGCTGGGCGTGCAGGTGCTGGCGCTGGCCTACAAATCGGGCGCCGCCTGGAACGAGAGCGCCTACGCCAATCCGGAATTCGACAGCCTGCTCGACAAGGCGCTGGCGATGCCCGATGCAGGCGCCCGCAAGGAGATCATGGCAAAGATCGAGCAGAATCTCCGCGATTCCGGCATCATCATCCAGCCCTACTGGCGCTCGGTCTACCGCACCTACCGCAAGGGCGTGCATGGCTGCGAGCAGCACCAGTCGCTCGAGCAGCATTTCGAGAAGGTCTGGCTCGAGGCGTGAGTCGTGCCGCCCGACGGAAAGCCGGCGCGCAAGGCAGCGGAAGCCGGCGTCACCCGGCGGTGCCCGCACTTGAAATCTCCCGCCCGAGGCGCACCGTTTCCCGCACCAGCAGGTCCAGATCGTCACGCCGGGTACGGTGGTTGTTGATGGCAACCCTGAGGCAATGTTGGCCATGCACCGTCGTGTCGGAAATGGCGGCGATGCCTTCTTCCTGCAGCCTCAGCATGATCTCGGTATTGAGCGCTTTCAGGCGCTCAGCGTCCAACCCATCGGCGCGATAGCGAAAGCAGACGATGTTGATGTTCGCCGGCGCCACCAGCTCGAGCGCCGGTTCGGCCTCGATCAGCTGACCGAGATAATGCCCTTGCGCGATGTTCTGGTCGATCAGCCGGCCGAACTTTTCGATGCCGTGTTCTCGCAGCGCCATCCACACCTTCAGCGCCCGGAAGCCGCGTGACGTCTGCAAGCCGTAGTCGTGCAGCCATTGGCCGGAGGCCAGGCCGCGCGGCGTCGATTCGAGATATTCCGGCGTCACCGCGAACGTGCGGCGATGCGCGGAGGCATCCCGGATCAGCGCGCAGCCGACCTCGAAGGGCGCGTGCAGCCATTTATGCGGATCGAGCGCGATTGAGTGGGCGTGCTCGATGCCGGCAACGCGATGCGAATTGTCCGGCGCAATCGCAAGCAAGGCGCCGATGCAGCCATCGACGTGAAACCACAGATCCTCTTTTGCCGCCAGGTCGGCCAGCGCTTGCAGATCGTCGATTGCGCCGGTGTTCACCGTGCCGGCCGTACCGATTACGCAGGCCGGCTTGAAACCGACGTCACGGTCCTCGGCGATCGCCGCCCGCAACGCAGCGATGTCGATCCGCAGCCCGGCATCGCTCGGGATGCGGCGCAGCGCCCGGTTGCCGAGGCCGAGCGCTTCCATCGCCTTGCGATGGCAGGAGTGAAGCTGGTCGGAGCCGTAGAAACGCAGTGGCTTGTCGATGCCGGCAACGCCGTGCTCGCGTATGTCGATGCCGGCCTTGGCGTTGCGCGCCACGGTCAGACCGATGATGTTGGCCATCGAGCCGCCGCTGACCAGTGTGCCGCTGGCCGATTGCGGAAAGCCCATCATTTCCTTGCACCAGTCGACGACCTGGTTGTCCATCAGCGCGGCGGCATGATTGCCGCCGCCGAGGTTGGAGCCCTGGATCGCCGCCAGGAAATCGCCGAGCGCGCCGGTGAAATTGCTCGAACCCATATACCAGGACCAGAAGCGCGGATGGATATTGCCCATCGGATAGGGCATCAGGCTCCTGGTGACGTCGCCATAGATTTCTGCCAGCGGCGCCGGCGAACGCGGCAGCGGCGATGCGAAGAAGGTCCTCACATCGACCGGCATCTCCTGCCACACCGGACGCTCTCTGACATCGCGCAGGTAAGCGACGGCATCGTCGACGATCCGATGCGACAGGACCTGCACATCGGCCCAGTTCGAGGGGTCAAGCGTTTCCTCGGTGGCCGTGACGGCCAATCCAGGCTTCGTGTCCATGCAGGCCGCTCCCGATGTGCCGCCGTCACGCCGGAAACTGGCAGCCGGGCGTCGACTGCGAAAGCGCGGTCTCCTCGGCGTCCATCTCCGCTTCGATGCCGTCAAACAGCGGCGTGGTCATGTAACGCTCGCCGGTGTCGGGAAGCATGCACAGGATCACCGAGCCGGGCAGCGCCTTTTCCGCGATCTGCCGCGCCACCGCGAAGGTCGCGCCGCCAGAGATGCCGGTGAAAATCCCTTCCTTCTGCGCCAGCGCCTTGGCCCATTTCATGCCCTCGGGCCCGGCAATCGGCACCACCTCGTCGTAGAGGCTTGTGTCGATCGCCTCCTGCAGCACGTCCGGAATGAAGTCAGGCGTCCAGCCCTGGATCGGATGCGGCTCGAACGCTGGATGGCTGGCGGCAGGCGCGCCGCCGGCGCCGCGCTGCTGCGGCTTGCCGCTGCCGATAAGCTGCGCATTGGCCGGTTCGGCGAGCACGATCCGGGTCTCCGGCCGTTCGCGGCGCAGCACGCGTCCGACGCCGGCGACGGTGCCGCCCGTGCCATAGCCGGTGACGAAACAGTCAAGCCGCGAGCCGGCGAAATCGTTGATGATCTCGCGCGCCGTGGTCGCTTCGTGAATGGCGGCATTGGCCTTGGTCTCGAACTGGCGGGCAAGGAACCAGCCATTGGCCTCGGCCAGTTCCACCGCCTTCTTGTACATGCCGAAACCCTTCTGCGCGCGCGGCGTCAGCACCACCTTGGCGCCCAGCATGCGCATCAGCTTGCGGCGTTCGATGGAAAAACTGTCGGCCATCGTCACCACCAGCGGATAGCCCTTCTGGGCGCAAACCATGGCCAGGCCGATGCCAGTGTTGCCGCTGGTCGCCTCGACGACGGTCTGGCCCGGCTTCAAGGCGCCGCTGCGCTCGCCCTCCTCGATGATGTTGAGCGCCAGCCTGTCCTTTACCGAGGCGGCGGGATTGAAGAACTCGGCCTTCACATAGATCGTGGCATGGTCCGGTCCGAGATTATTGATGCGGATCACCGGCGTATCGCCGACCGTGTCGAGAATGCTGTCGAACAGACGTCCGCGCCCGGCGGTGGTTCTGATTTTCTGTTGATGCAACATGTCGATCTCCTCGCGTTGTCGTTGTCTCTTGTCGTCACGGGCCGGTTACAGACCGGTGGCTTGGGCGGCGAGGCTTCGAGACCTTGCCGCGCTACATTTGCACCCGGCAATGCCAGCATCCGGCGCGGGAATTCGCTGCCGGATGCACCGTGTCACGTTTGGTGATAAAACAAAGGCCGACTGGCCAGCGTGGGAGCAGGCGTGGAAACTTACGTGGAATCCGCCCGATCGAGCCTCGGCGGCGAGATGGCCGGTTTTTCCGTGCGTCTGCTCGGACCGGTAACGATCGCACGCAACGGCATCATCATCCAGCTCCCAAAATCTCGCAAGCTGCGTGCGCTGCTCGCCTATCTGGCGCTGGCGCCGCATCCGGTCGGCCGCAGCCGCCTCTGCGAGCTTTTGTGGGATGTGCCGAACGACCCGCGCGGCGAGCTTCGCTGGTGCCTGAGCAAGCTTAGAGGCATCCTCGATGAACCGCACCATCGCAGGGTCGAGACACCAGGCGACACGATCGCGCTTGATCTGAGAGGTGCTTCCGTCGACGCTGTCGACATAGCTTCGGCCGCCGCCAAGGGCGTTGAGACGCTCGGTCTGGAGCGGCTGCAGGCTCTTTCCGGAATGTTCGGCGGCGATTTTCTCGATGGGCTGGAGATCGACCGCAGCCCGCATTTCAACGGTTGGCTGATCGCTCAGCGCCGCCGCTTCAGCTCCTGGCACGCCGCAATCCTGGAACACCTCGTCAACAAGCTTCCGGCGGACGCCGACGAAATGTCCTCGCATCTGGACAAATGGCTGGAACTCGCTCCGTTCGACGGGCGCGCGCATGTGGCTCTTCTGAAAAGGCTGGCGCAGCGCGGCCAGTTTGGCGCGGGCGAGGAACATCTCGCTTCCGCGGCGCGGCTGTTTGCTTCAGAGGATCTGGATTTCGGAGCCGTTCGGGAGGCATGGCGGACGATCCGCGGCGAACGACCTGCAGCAGCGCTCTGGGCGCGACCTTCACTCGTACCCGCGGCCCCCCACGCGTCAATTGTGCCTCCCCGTTCCGATACTGCTGCATCGCAGAAGGCTTCGCTCGCCGTGATGCCGTTTGCCGAAGAGGCGGCTGTCGGCGGCCCGCGCGGTGGATTGGCCGACGGCCTCACCCACGACATCATCACCCGCCTGGCCAAGCTCAGGGATTTTTTCGTCATCGCGCGCGGCTCGGTGTTTGCGCTCGCCGAAAAAAACATTGCGCCGGAGGACGCCGGCCGCCGGCTCAACGTCGACTATGTCGCCACCGGCACGGTACGCAGCCAGGCAGCCCGCGTCGTGGTCAGCGTGGAACTTGTCGAGGTGCGCACGGCCAGGATCGTCTGGGCCGAGACGTTCGAGCGCAGACCGGACGACATCTTTACCGTGCTCGACGACATCGGCAACAGCATCGTCTCGTCGATCTCGGCCGAGATCGAAACCGTCGAGCGCAACCGCGCCATGCTGAAGGCGCCCAATTCGCTGAACGCCTGGGAAGCCTACCATCGCGGCCTCTGGCACATGTATCGCTTCACCCGCACGGAAAACGAGCAGGCCCGGCATTTCTTCGACACGGCCTTGAAGCTCGATCCGACCTTCGCCCGCGCCTATGCCGGCCTCTCCTTCACCCATTGGCAAAATGCCTTCCAGCGTTGGGGCGACCGCGACCAGGAAAGCGCCCTGGCCTTCGAGGCAGCCGGCCAGAGCCTGCTCGTCGACGATCACAATCCGGCCGCTCACTGGGCCATGGGGCGGGCGCTGTGGCTGCGCGGCGAACAGGACGGCTCCCTCATCGAGCTCGAACGCGCCGTAGACCTCAGCCCGAATTTCGCGCTCGGCCACTATGCGCTGTCGTTCGTCCATTCGCAGTCCGGCGACCCGCAGGCCGCGATCGGCTCGTCCGACCATTCCAGGCATCTGAGTCCCTTCGATCCACTGCTGTTCGGCATGTTGGGCGCCAGGGCGATGTCGCATGTCCGGCTTGGCCAGTTCGATGAAGCCGCCGAATGGGCGCTGAAAGCAGCCGCCCGTCCCAACGCCCATGTCATCATCCTGGCGATTGCCGCGCATTGCCTTGCGCTGGCGGGCCGGCTGAGTGAGGCACGAAGTTTCGCCGCTGCGCTGCGCAAGATGCTGCCGAACTACTGCGCCGACGATTTCATCGGCACCTTTCGCTTCGAGCCGGACGCCGAGGCGCTGTTCCGGCAAGGCGCCAAGCGGATCGGGCTGGGGTGAGACAAGGCGTGGTTCGTCCGGCTTTCTAAACCGCTCATCGCGGCTGGCGCCACGAAACATCGTCATGTCCGCAGCCAAGGCGCATCGTCAGACTGACCTTGAGGATGTTTGCCGTCGCTTGGCCCGACGGCCAGTACGAAAAGTCGGCCAAGGGGCGGCGTTTCTTTCGGCCCTCGCAACGGGTTGGGCTGGGTTCGAAAAAAATACTACAATAGATCACGATTAGGGCGATCTTATAAGAAACGGTCTCGTCGCGTTTTTTCGTAGAGCAGGTGAAAAGTCACAACGATATGGAGTATTATTTGTATCAACGAGAAACAAAGCTAATGGAACGTTCCCTAATCTTGCTGGAGGTGCATGTTTCAGTGTCTGCTAAGATAACCGGTTCTGATTCCGAAATATTAAGCATCTGCCAAATTCAATCCTGCGATATTGGGATTTGTCCTTGTCACAGGCGGATTCGAATGCAATTTCTTGGAAGCACAGCCGCGTCAGCGGATTGTTGAAACATGCTTGGGCGGACGGGGCACTAAGCATGGAGAGGAATATTGACATTCGCTAATGCGGCGGCCCCCGCCGGGAGCGTTCCCTCCGACGTTAGAGATTACGACAACCATCGGCTAAGTCGTCGAATGCGTCGCCCACAGCCTGGCTCTCGTTCGATGGCCGGCGAAGCTTTGCCCTCCTCCGATTGGCGCCAGACTCCGCGGCAAAGGCGGGGATCGCCGCCTGCAACGGCCTTCCGATATGGACGATGTCCGCCAGCCAGTCGGAGGAATGAACCATGAAATTCGTAATCTGTGCGGCCTTGGCCACTGCTGTGATGGCGATCGCCGGTTGTACCACCGACGATTACGATGATTGTCGCGGAAAGGGCTGCCTGGTTGATCCGCCCCACAAAGCCGGCCGAAAGATTGATGACCGGCCGCAGTTCGACAGGAACGGCAATCCCAACTTCGATACCAGCGGCCGTTACATCGGCTGCCATGGGCTCGGATGTAAAGTCGACGATCCTGATGACGGGGATCAAACCATCGACGACAGACCGCAGTACGACAAAGAAGGCAATCCCAACTTCGATACGCAAGGCAACTACCAAGGCTGCCGCGGCATCGGCTGCGAGGTCGATACACCGGACGATGACAGTTCATCGGACGATGACGATTCCGAATAAGGGACTCCGGGGCGAAAAAGGAGGAAGCCAATTATGCCTGAATTCAGCGGCCTGGTCCGGCGACATGCCAAAATCGTTATGGCCGGCCTCACGGGGCTGGGAATGACGCTGACATCCGCTTTCGCTGCGGGTAGCGCCTGCGACGGCATAAAGGTCGAAGCGACGAAGGCGCGCAAGCAGGAATATGCCACGCTCGTCGCCTCGGCGTTGAACAACAAGGTCAAGCCGGCTCGGGTTAAGTTCATCACGATCATGGAGAACGGCAACTGGAGCGCCGCTTACGTCTCCACGCCCGTGAGCGACGACGGTGTGATGTTCTTCCAGACAGTCGATGGAAAGAAGCAGTTCCGCGACGTCTGGGGCGGCTATGCCGAGCCGTCGGAAAAACCTGAACTGGTATCCTGGGCGAAGAAGCTCGGAGCGCCGCAAGATCTGGCAAAGTGTTTTGCCGAGCAAGTTACGGAATGATGGTGATCGGTGGAGATTTGCCGCCGACGCCGTTGGCGTGTGAGGAGAACAACTATTCCGGCGTGACGGAAGTCGCGTCACGGTCCCCGAGGGTGACAAAGCTGATCCAACGAAACCCAGATAATCAGACCATGGGCACGGCTAACCGTGGCAATGACGGACAGCAACATGGGGCGGGGCTGAGCAACTTAAGAGCTTGACTTCAACCGGAAAGGGAAATCGATGAAAACCGCAATACTGATTGCTGCCATGGTTCCGGCCATGCCGACTGTCGCCTTCGCCAAGGACAAGTGCGCCGATGCCAAGGATCAGGCCACCATGAACCAGTGCTTCGGTGCCGAGTTTCAGAAATCCGACAAGAAGCTCAACGAGCTTTACAAGCAGATCGAAGCCCGCCTGAACGACGATGCGGATACCAAGAAGCTGCTTGTCCAGGCACAGCGCGATTGGGGCAAGTTTCGCGATGCGGAGTGCAGTTTCCAGACGGCGGGAGCGGCCGGAGGAAGCATGATGCCAATGCTCATCGCGCAGTGCATGGACGGCCTTACGCAATCCCGTGTCAAAGATTTCGAAGGCTATCTGAAATGCCAGGAGGGCGACATGAGCTGCCCTGTTCCGGCCGCGAACTGACACATGCCACAGCTGATCTGATCACGATGACGCCGGCGACGAGCTTGGCGTCGCCGCCGGACATGAAAGGATGCGAGGCGCGCCAGGGCAGTGCGGACAATTGCTCAACGGCGATTTCATCGACGGTCCACTAGGCGATGTCCAGAGGGAGCCTGTGACGCTTCATTGCGGATTGATCGAAGAAAACGTGGACACGAAGTTGAAGCCATAAGGCATACAAAATCATGCGCTCGCCACCGGCGCCAGCGTAGATTACTCGCGGCATGACCTGCTTACTTCAGGGAGGCAAAGATTCTCATGCGCCCGCTGTTCGCTACCTGTTTCGGCCTGGTCATCATGTCCTTGCCTGCGGCCGCCCATGCCGAGCGCCGTTGTGGTTGGTACTCCAGCCCGACACCCGGCAACCTTGTCCTGACCGACAGTGACGGGGACTGGTGGATCCAGATGCAGGGACGATCGGATCCCAAAGGCATCGACAATGTGCCGGCCTTTGACAAGCGGCAATTCGTCGAGACCAATGTGCCCGGTTCGGGCGATGGCTACGGATGTGCGTGCATGACCGTCGTGACCAACGCCAAACAGCAAAAGATCACCAGGGTGATCTCGAGCGAAATCCTTCCGCTGGTGCGCTGCCGCAACGACAGATCGCTGCCTAACCCGGACGGATAATTATTGGATATTAATGGATACCATGGGCGACGGCGGACGGCCTAGGCATCAGCTCAACAAAAAAGCCCGGCAAAACCGGGCTTTTTCTTGGAGTCTCTGAACCATATCAAACGGTCCGAAACAGGAATTTGGTGCCCAGAAGAGGACTCGAACCTCCACTCCTTGCGGAACACGGACCTGAACCGTGCGCGTCTACCAATTCCGCCATCTGGGCTGGTGCGCGCTCATTAAGCGGGCGAGGGATGAGTGTCAACGCGCTTTTTTGAATGCCGCGTTCCTTCTCCGCCTCAGCCCTCCAGCACTTCCTTCGATGCCACCGTCGAATCGGCGTTGAGCGTATATATGACCGGCACGCCGGTGCCGAGCTCGAGCTTGACGATCTCCTCGCCCGATTTGCCGTCCAGCGCCATGATCAGGGCGCGCAGCGAATTGCCGTGTGCCGCCACCAGCACCGTGCCGCCGCGCAGCACATGCGGCTGCAGATCGTGCAGGTAATAGGGCCAGACGCGCGCGCCGGTGTCTTTCAGGCTTTCACCGCCGGGCGGCGCCACGTCGTAGGAGCGGCGCCATATATGCACCTGCTCCTCGCCCCATTTCTTGCGCGCATCATCCTTGTTGAGGCCAGAGAGATCGCCATAGTCGCGCTCGTTCAGCGCCTGGTCGCGGATGGTCTCGAGCTCGCTCTGGCCAACGGCGTCGAGAATATGCTGGCAGGTCTTCTGCGCCCGGATCAGCGACGACGTGAAGGCGATGTCGAATTTCATGCCGCGCGCCCTGAGCTTGGCGCCGGCCGCCTTGGCCTCGGCATGACCCAGTTCGGTCAGGTCGACGTCGCGCCAGCCGGTAAACAGGTTCTTGAGGTTCCATTCGCTCTGGCCGTGGCGCACGAGCACGAGAGTTCTCGACATATTTGCTCCTTCAAATTTTGTGAATCGGCTAATCTTGTGGATCAGCCAAGTCTGTGGATCAGCTTGTCAGGCCGAGCACGTCCCGCATCGAATAGAGGCCCGGCTTGCGGCCGCGCGCCCACAGGGCTGCCTTGACCGCGCCGCGGGCAAAGATTGCCCGGTCTTCGGCGTGGTGGGCGAGCGTGATGCGCTCGCCGGTACCGGCCAGCACCACACTGTGATCGCCGACCACCGAGCCGCCACGCAAGCTGGCGAAACCAATCGAGCCGCTCTTGCGCACGCCGGTATGGCCGTCGCGCACGCGAACATCGTTGCCGGCAAGTGCTACCCCGCGCCCGGCAGCGGCGGCTTCGCCGAGCAGCAGCGCCGTGCCCGACGGCGCATCGACCTTGTGCCGGTGGTGCATTTCCAGGATCTCGATGTCGAAATCGTCGGCGTCGAGCGCGCGCGCCGCCTGCTCAACCAGCACTGCCAGCAGATTGACGCCGAGGCTCATATTGCCTGACTTGACGATCGTCGCGTGCCGTGCCGCCGCCGCGATCCTGGCATTGTCTTCGGCGGAGCAGCCGGTTGTGCCGATGATATGGGCGATGCGCGCCTGCGCGGCGTAGCCGGCGAATTCGACGGTCGCCGCCGGCGTGGTGAAATCGAGCACGCCGTCGGCCTTGGCGAAGGCCGGCAGCGGATCGTCGCCGATTGCCACCTCGAGCCTGCCGACGCCGGCCAGCTCGCCGGCATCCTTGCCGATATGGGGCGAGCCGGCCCGCTCGATGGCGCCGGCGACGCGGGCACCCGGTATCGTGTGGATGGCGCGGATCAGCGCCTGGCCCATGCGGCCGGCCGCGCCCACCACCACCAGGCCCATTTCCCCCGTTTCATTGATGTTGACGGTCGGTGTGTCGCTCATGCATGTCTCCCGGCCGCCTGTTTCGCGTGACCATTTTGCGCCGCAGTCTGGATTGGCTTGGCGTCATCGACAAGCCCCAGCCCTTTCCTGCCCTGCACCCGGTGGAACCGCGCATAGACGCTGTGCGGGTCGGCCATCAACGAGGCATGCGTGCCCTGTTCGACCAGCCGGCCCTGCTCCAGCACGATGATATGGTCGGCATTGACCACCGTCGACAGCCGGTGCGCGATGACGATGGTGGTGCGCCCTTCCATGACATGGGTCAGCGCCTCCTGGACGCGGGCCTCGGCCTCGTTGTCGAGCGCCGAGGTGGCTTCATCGAGCAGCAGAATCGGCGCCTGCCGAACGATGGCGCGTGCAATCGATACACGCTGGCGCTGGCCGCCCGACAGCGTCACGCCGTTCTCGCCGACCGGTGTGTCGTAGCCTTGCGGCTGCTGGCGGATGAAATCGTCGGCCGCGGCCTGTTGCGCGGCGCGTTCAATCTCGGCGTCGGTGGCGCTCAGACGTCCGTAGCGGATGTTGTCGCGGATGGTGCCTTCGAACAGATAGGGCTGCTGCGAAACATAAGCGATCGAGCCGCGCAGCGAATGCTTGGTGACCTTTGAAATGTCCTGACCGTCGATTTCGATGCTGCCCGACTCGACGTCGTAGAAGCGCTGCAGCAGCGCAACCAGCGTCGTCTTGCCGGCGCCCGAGGCGCCGACGATGGCGGTCACCTTGCCGGCGGCGGCGACAAAGCTCAAATCCTGCAGGACCGGCGCTTCTTCGACATAGCGAAAGGACACGTTGTTGAAGCGCACTTCGCCAGAGGTGAATTTCGCCTCGGCGGCTCCCGGCACGTCACCCTGCTGCGGCTCGAGGTCGAGAAGCTCATAGATCATGCGCGCATTGACCAGCGACTTTTCCATGCCGACCTGCATGCGCGCCAGCCGCCTGGCGGGGTCATAGGCAAGCAGCAGGGCGGTGATGAAGGCAAACACCGCGCCCGGCGGCTGGCCGCCGACGGTCGCCCGGTAGCCGGAATAGGCGATGACGCCGGCGACGGCGAAGCCGGCCAGCATTTCGGAGATCGGCGTCAGCCGTTCCGAGACGCGGGCGATCTTGTTTGCCCGCTGCTCGGCGCCCGCGACGAGGCCGCCGATGCGGCGCGACAGCTCGTCTTCCAGGGTGAAGGCCTTGACGATGGCGATGCCTTGCGTTGCTTCCTGCATGGCGCCGATCAGCCGCGAGTTGATCTGCACCGATTCACGGGTGATGCGACGCACCCGGCGCATCAGATAGGTGACACTGTAGATCAAAGGCGGGCCGATCAGCAGCGACATCGCGGAGAGCATCGGGTCCTGCCAGATCATGACGCCGACCAGCGCGACAAGCGATACCGCATCGCGCGCCAGCGATGTCAGCGTCATCGACAGGAGATCGCGGATGCCGTTGACGTTCTCGTTGATCTGCGCGGCGAGCCGGCCCGAGCGGGTGTCGTTGAAGAAGCCGACGCCGAGCTTCATCAGGTGGTCGAAGATGCGGCGTTGATAGCGCGCCACCAGATTGTTGCCGATTTTGGCCAGCGTCACCGCCTGGCCGTAGCTGGCCAGCCCGCGCAGCATGAAGGCGGCCAGGATCGAGACGCTGATCAGCGCGATAAGATCGCCGCGCCGTTGGTAGAAGATCTGATCGATGACATCCTTCATGATCCAGGCTGTGAAGGCGGTCGTCGCCGCGATCGTCACCAGGCACAGCACGGCAAGAGCATAGTACCAGCGATAATCGCGGCTGTTCTCGGCGATGATGCGGCGGATAACAGCCACGATCTCGCTGGGACGGACTTTCCCTTTGGTTGGTGCTGGAAGTGTCACGTTTGAGCGCTTTGTGGTTTCGGTTCGGCCGGGCTGCAATTCGGCAACCTCTTAACGCCCCAATGGCGGCTTGCCTATGGCCGGGGACGGCGAAACTTCGTCGCGGCGCAGCTTGTGTCCTAAACCCGCCAGCGTCGCCCCGCCGTCTGCACGCCGAACAGCGACGGATTTCTGGCATAGGCGGCCAGCCCTAAAAGCGCTGCCAGCGGATGGGTGATGACGTAGACCGGCATGCTGCGCATCAAGGCGCTGTGCGGCGCCTTGTCCTCGAAGGCAGCGCGGAAACTGCCGGTCCGCAGCGCCGGCAGGATTTTTTGCGCGATGCCGCCGGTGAGGAAAACACCGCTGCGGCTCATGAACACCAGAGCGAGGTCGCCGGCGGTGCGCCCCAGACAGGTGACGAAGATCGACAGCGCCTCTTCGGCCACCGGATCGTTCTTTGCCAGCGCCGCGGCGGTGATCTCGGCGGGCGTGGTGAAGGGCGACGGCTTGCCGTCCGCTTTGGCCACCGCCCGGTATGCGTTTACCAGGCCGCGTCCTGACAGGATCTGTTCGCCGGAGATGCGACCCTCGAGCTTCTCGATATGCGGAAACACCTCGAAATCACGCGGCGAGCGCGGCCCGATATCCATATGGCCGCCCTCGCCGGGCACCGGTATCCAGTGATGCAGCGCATAAACCAGCCCGGCGACACCGAGCCCGGTTCCCGGGCCGAGCACCACCCGCCCGGAATTCGGTTCCGGCTCGTCGCCGCCGATCTTTTCCATGTGCTCTTCGCCGAGCGCGACGACAGCCAGCGCCTGCGCCTCGAAGTCGTTGAGCACCACGACGTCGCCGAGACCGAGACTGGCGAACATCTGTCTCGGCTTGACGATCCATGGGCAATTGGTGAGGGGGATCTCGTCGCTCTCGACAGGGCCGGCCACCGCCAGCACAGCTGAATTCGGCCGGACCGACGAGCGGTCGAGCACGGCCGACTGGATCGCCTCGTCGATCGTATTGAAGTTGGCGGTTTGGACGATGGTTGGCTCGCCGGGCTCGGAATTCGCATCAAGTACGATCGAGAAGCGCGCATTGGTGCCGCCTATGTCGCCGATCAGGATCGGAAATCGCAACAGAGTGTCGTCGTCGCTTACGCCTGGCATGCTCTCGTCCGTTCCCGACGCGTATCGCCGTTCTCTCGTTGACTAGCGCATGACCGCAAAAAGGGAAATCGGTTTTCGAAGTGGAGATGCACGGATACAGACAGCGAACACGCTGCCCGCATCAGTGCCCCGGTCGTGGCCGCGGCAGCGGAATGCCGAACTCGGGCGTCGCCATAAAGGCGTTCGCCGAGGCTGGAAGCGCTGCCGCGCCGGCTGCGAGCGTCGGCGGCGGCGAAGGCTCTGCCGCGGGAGCGGGTGCGGCCGCAACCGGCACGCCGTCGCCATAGTAGGTGACTGCTTCCGCCGAGGGCGGAGCCGGCGCGTCGAGCACGAACTGGCATTGCCTGGGCAGGTTCGCCATCGTCATCACGTCGCGTGCCTTCGGCTTGTCCGGGTTCTTGTTGGGACGCCACGGCTCCTCGGTGAACCACCAGGCCAGCGCCTGGTCGCAGCCATCGCCCGGCGCCGTCGCTTCCTGCGCCTTGCAGTCGGGTGACCCAGGCTGGCAGCCGATGCGAATGTGGAAGTGGTAGTCGTGGCCCCAGAACGGCCTGACCTTGCGCAACCAGCTACGGTCGCCTTTGACCGTGTCGCAGAGCTTCTTCTTGATCCCGGGATTGACCAGGATGCGCTCGACTTCGGGATAGCTCGCGGCGCGCCTCAACAGCCGCGTATGCATCGGCGTCCACAGCCCGTCCTTCACGAGATGGGTCTTTTCGTCGACCATCAAGGTAGCGCTGATGTTTTCGCGCTCTTCGGCCGAGAGCTTGCGGTCGGGCATCGGCGTCAGCCAGATGTCGGCGTCGAGGCCGATCTGGTGCGAGGCATGGCCGGTCAGCATCGGACCGCCGCGCGGTTGCGAGATGTCGCCGATCAACAGGCCCGGCCAGCCGTCGGCGGCGGCATCGCGCGACAGCTTCTCGATCAGCGCGATCATTGCCGGATGGCCCCAGCGGCGATTGCGCGACGGTCGCATCACCTCCCAGTGCCGGCCGTCCAGGGGCAGGGCGACGCCGCCGGAAAAACAGCCTTTGGAATAGAAGCCGATCGATTGCGCTGCTGCGAGTGCCGGCAGCTTTTTGGCGCCGAACAGGTCCTTTGCCCGTTGCTCGGCGCTCCCTGGCTGCGTTGCAAGCGCCGCCAAGCTGGCGACGGCCAGTGCTGCCGTCAGCGGCAGCGTTTTGCCGGGCAAGGCTCGCTTCAACATTTTCCCCAAGCTGGACCCCTCCGCGATTTGAACCGCATCATACCATAGCCCGCGCAACGTATCGATCAGGACCGTTTCATCGGGCTGCGCGCCTCGCCGTCGCGCCAGTCGCCGCTCGCCCACATGGCATCGAGCGCCGAGCGGTAGTCGGGAAAGCGAAAGCCATAACCGGCCGCCTTGATTGCCGCGTTGGCGACACGCTTGTTCTCGCCATAGAAAGACCGCGCCATGGGCGAAAGTTGGGCGGTCTCGAACGGAATTTCGGGCGGCGGCTCGATGCCCATCAATTGGGCGGCATAGGCGACGACGTCCTGCGGCGGCGCCGGCAGGTCGTCGGTGATGTTGAAGATGCCGCCGCGATTGCCTTCGGCCAGATGCCAGAGCGCGCCGGCAATGTCGTCGCAATGGATGCGGTTGAACACCTGGCCCGGCTTGACCAACCGCCGGGCGGTGCCGTTTTCCAGATTGACCATTGCGTTGCGGCCTGGCCCATAAATGCCGGAAAGTCGCAGGATCGCCACCGGCCGGCCGACGTCGTGGCCCAGTTTCAGCCAATCCTGCTCGGCGGCAACCCTCATCGCTGATCGCTTCGATACTGGCCGGCATTCGGCGGCCTCGTCCACCCAATTGCCGCCATGGTCGCCATAGACGCCGACGGTGGAGAGATAGGCGATCCATCCGAGTTCCGACATGTTGGCCGCGATCTCCTCGCGGGCGGCGCCCAGCACCGGGTCGCCGGCCTCGTCCGGCGCGACCGAGACGACGAGATGGGTTGTCTTCCCAAGGGCATCGCCGATTTCGGAGGTCAGTGTGCCATCGAAACGCAGCGGCACGATACCGGCTTGCCGCAGCGCCGCGAATTTTTCCAGCGACCGTGTTGTACCGAAGATCGTTGTGTCGGCGTCCCTGTTGGCGCGGGCGAAGGCCTTGCCCGAATAACCGGCGCCGAAGATGAAAATCTGCTTTTTTGTCATGTATGCGCCTCGATCGGCTTTGGCAGGGGCAGAAGCCATTCGCCTCTCACCGCCTCGTCATCTTCTGCCTGCAAAGCGGCTGCGGCACGTTCGGCAAACTCCCGACCCGGCACCAGCCGCGACAGCGCCCATACCGCGGCTCCGCGAACCAGGGGCGAGGCGTCGTCGAGCAGCGCGCGAACGGCGCCGGCCAGCGACAAGTCCTGGGAATTGCCGGCCGCTATCAGCACGTTGCGGATAAAACGGTCGCGGCCGATGCGCTTGATCGGCGAGCCCGAAAAAAGCGTTCGGAAGGCAGTGTCGTCGAGACGCAGCAGCTCGGTGATCGGCGGTTCGCGCAAGTCCGCGCGGGCGGCAAGCTTTGCCTCCGAAGCGGCTTGGGCGAACTTGTTCCACGGGCAGGCGGCCAGGCAGTCGTCGCAGCCATAGATGCGATTGCCGATCTTTTCCCGGAACTCATGCGGGATCGGTCCTTTGTTCTCGATGGTGAGGTATGAAATGCAGCGCCGCGCATCGAGCCGGTAAGGCGCCGGAAAGGCATCGGTCGGGCAGGCGTCGAGGCAGGCCCGGCAGGAGCCGCAATGATCGTTCTCAGGCGCGTCCGGCACCAGCTCGGCCGTCGTGAAGATGGTACCGAGGAACAGCCAGGAGCCATGCGCGCGGCTAACCAGGTTGGTGTGCTTGCCTTGCCAGCCGAGGCCGGCCGCCTCGGCCAGCGGCTTTTCCATCACCGGTGCGGTGTCGACAAACACTTTCACGTCACCGCCGGCGCGCGCCACGATCTTGCCGGCGATCTCCTTCAGCCGACCTTTCATCACGTCATGATAGTCGCGGTTCTGCGCATAGGCCGAGATCGCGCCGCGGTCGCGCTTCGCCAGCACCTCGCGTGGGTCGTGGTCGGGGCCGTAATTCATCGCCAGTACGATGATCGAGCGGACCTCTGGCCAAAGCGCCCTCGGTTTGCCTCGCCGCTCGAGCGTTTCGGCAATCCAGCCCATCGAGCCGTGAAAGCCGTCAGTAACGAATTCGGCCAGCCGCTCCGGCGCCTGCGGGATCGCATCGGGCGTGGTGACGGCAACGGCGTCGAAGCCGGCGTTCCGCGCCTCGCGGTCGATGAGCGCGCGCAGGCTTGCCGTATCAGAAATCGAGATCCGCATAATGTGACACCGGCGACAGGCCGCGCACCCGGTCGGACAGAAGCGGCCGGAACGAAGGCCGTGATTTCACCCTTGTATACCATTCGCGCGCGGCGCTGTGTTCGCGCCAGTCAATCTCGCCGAGATAGTCGAGCACCGACAGTGCCGCCGCCGCCGCGAGATCGGCATAGGTGACCTTGTTGCCGGCCAGCCAATGACGGGTGCCGGCCAGCCAGTTGGTGTATTTCATATGCTGGCGGATATTGGCGCGGGCGGCGCGGATCGCCGCCGAATCGGGCGACCCGCCGCCTGCCGTTTCCGGCATGACCGGCTTCAGGACGCGCTCGCGCACCAGATGCCGGGTAACCTCGCTTTCCGCCTTGTTGAGGTACCAGTCGGTCAGCCGGCGGATTTCGGCGCGCTCCATCGGATCCTCGGCGAACAGCCGCTTGTCGCGCTTGAGTACGCCGCGCGTCTCGTCGAGATATTCGGCGATGACCATCGCGCCGACGATCGGCACGTCGCCCTCGGCAAGCAGGATCGGCAGCGTGCCGGCCGGGTTCAGTGCCAGGAACTCCTTGCGCCGCGTCCACGGCTTCTCTTCGATCAGCGCCAGTTCCTCGCCATACTCGCCAAAGGCGAGGCGGACGAAGCGGCAACTGGCGAACATCGGATGGTGGAAAAGCGTCAGCATGGTCCCGCGATAATAGAGCGCACTGGCAAATCGCCGGCTGCGCCGGTAAGTCTTGGCCGCCCGATTCAGGGGCTGTCAGGGTGCTGCGACCTATAGGGGGAGTTCCGCGCCGTGACAAGCAAACCGTTTTCTCAAGCCCGCCCTCCAACGCCGAGGTTGCCATGGAAAGCCAAACCGTAGTCGAAGCGCTGCTGCTCGGCATGCTCGAGGGCCTGACCGAGTTTATTCCGGTGTCTTCGACCGGTCATATCCTGCTCGCCGGCCATTTCCTCGGCTTTCATTCGACCGGCAAGGCCTTCGAGATCCTGATCCAGCTCGGCGCCATATTGGCGATCCTCAGCGTCTATTTCCGCCGTCTCTGGAAGATGCTGCTCGAGCTGCCCTACGATCGGCTGACGCGGCATTTCGTCCTTGGCATTCTCATCGCATTCCTGCCGGCGGCCATTGTCGGCGCACTGGCGCATGACTTCATCAAGACGGTGCTGTTCGAATCGCCGCGGCTGATCTGCATCATGCTGATCATCGGCGGTGTCATCCTACTGCTCGTCGATCGCATGACGCCGAAGCCGTATTACCACGATGTCGAGCGGTTTCCGACCAGGCTTTATCTGCAGATCGGGCTGTTCCAGTGCTTGTCGCTAATCCCCGGCACGTCGCGTTCGGGCTCGACCATCGTCGGCGCGCTGCTGCTCGGCGTCGACAAGCGGGCGGCGGCGGAATTCTCTTTCTTCCTTGCCATCCCGACGATGGTCGGCGCCTTCGCCTTCGACCTGTTCAAGAACCGCAATGTGCTGAGCAGCGCCGACTTGCCCATCATCGCAGTCGGCTTCGTTGCCGCCTTCGTCACCGCGCTAATCGTCGTGCGCTTCCTGCTCGACTACGTCTCGCGCCATGGCTACGCGCTGTTCGGCTGGTGGCGGCTGGTCGTCGGCATCGTCGGGTTGACGGGGCTGGCAATCTGGGGGTGAGCCGGCGCGGATAGCGCAATCCCAGCCGGAACTCTATTCTTGCCCGAAGCCGAGCCATACGATCTTGTGGACGTATGGTTGGCAGGGGGAATGCGTGAGCGAAGTTCTTGACGCCCTTGTTATTGGCGCCGGTCCGGCGGGACTCGGCGTCAGCTACTTCTTGACACGGCAGGGCCGCGACCACCGCGTGCTTGATCGAGGCCGGATTGGCGAAACGTGGCGAACGCAGCGATGGAACTCGTTTCGACTGAACTCGCCGACCATCCGCTCCATCTTACCCGGTGATTCCTACGACGGCCCCGAGCCCTGGGGCGCGATAACCCACCATGAGTTCGTCGCATACCTCGAAGGCTATGCCGAGCGGCACCGCTTGCCGGTAAGCACCCAAACTCCGGTGCAAGAGCTGACCAGAGACGACGGGATCTTTCGCATCACCACGACGGACAGGGCATTTCTGGCGCGCACTGTGGTGATCGCCACCGGCGACCAGAATCGGCAGGTCCGGCCAGCAGGGTCGGCGGATTTGCCAACCGCAATTCGCCAAGTCGATTCCTCGGCCTATCGCAACCCGGCCGAGTTCGAGAGTGGCGCGGTGCTGGTGGTCGGAAGCGGCCAGTCGGGCGGCCAGATCGCCGAGGATCTGGCGTCGGCAGGACGTGTGGTCTTTTTGGCGACCAGCCGCAACGGCCGTTGGGTGCGGCGCTACCGCGGGGGCAACATACTCAAATGGCTGACGCTGTCCGGTTTTCTCGACGTTCCGCGCAAGGAACTCGTCCTCCCCTCCGGCAAGCTGCAGGCCCGCGCGCTGGTCGGCGCGACCCACACGATCAGCCTGCAATCGCTGAGCGCGCAGGGCGTGGTGCTGCTCGGCCGCTTCAGGGGTGTGGAGAACGGCAACCTCGTCTTCGGCGACGAGCTCGACGACCATATGCGATTTGCCGACGAAGTCTCGGCGAATGCCAAGCGCCTGGTTGACGAGTACATCGAGCGCGCCGGCCTCGATGCGCCACCGGCCGAGGACGATCCGGCCGAGACGATTGAACCGCGCTTGCCCGATCCTCCGATCCGCTCCCTCGACTGGACGGCGAGCGGCATCAGATCGGTGATCTGGTGCACGGGCTTCACCGGCGATTTCTCGTGGGTTCGGCTTCCCGGCGCGCTCGATGCAGCCGGCCAGCCCGTCCACGAGGATGGCGTCGGCGCTGTTCCAGGTCTCTTTTTCGCCGGCCTCGATTTCGGATCGACGCGGAAGTCGGGCACCATACCGGCCATTCCAGAGGAGGCGGCGGCCGTCGTGGAGCGACTTGTCCAAGCGCGACCCGACTTGCCACGGAACGGCGTCTAAACCAGCCGTCGAACGCGGTTCTTGAACGTGCAAGAACATGACAGCTCTGGCGCGATCAAGACGACGTACGCTGCCTTTTGTCGAAGCGGACCGAGCCGGCGCAGTCGTTCGGAATGGTCGACCTGGAGGCGCCAAAGGAGGCGCGTCAAGGCGCACGATCGGTCAGCGCGCTCGCGCCTTCCTCCGCGGCGCAATGTGCGCAGCAGTAGATGATGTCATCCTGTTCGACGCCATGCCCGATGATCCGGCATCCGCAATGCGGACACGTCGGAGCAAGTTTCTGGACCGCGCATTCGAAGCTGTCGAATGTGTAGGTCTCGTCGGCCATCGTCACGTTGAAAGCCTTATCGTAGTCATTCCCGCATTGATCGCATCTGGCCATAGTTCTTTCCTTTCACTGGCTCCAAGCTCGACCAACCTGTCGCGCGGCGATAGGTTCCCGCCAGGATCAGGGGCCCTCCTACGGCGGAGACGAGCGCGAGCCTGTGCCACGGCGCTGTTCGATCGCACGGATCACCGCGTCGATACCCCGCGGCTCGATGTCGAGTTCCTTCAGGCCAGGCGCGTCGATTGCTGCCACATTGTCCTGACGCATAAGATCGACCTGGTTGCGCGTTATGGGGGCAGCCGGGAGGAGTTCCGCGACGCCAGCCAAGACGTTCCAAACCGCAAACGGCACCGGCATCAGCTTGACGTGCTTACCGAGCTGTCGGGCGATCTCCCGAAGCAGTTCCTTATAGGTATAGATGCGCGGGCCACCGAATTCGAATATGGATGAACCCTTGTGGGTTCGCCCGTCGATCAGCCGGCTCACTGCTTCTGCGACGTCTGCCACATGGACCGGCTGAAGCCGTGTGCCTCCATCGCCGAACAGCGGATAGACCGGCAGGAGGCGTATCAGCCTCACAATGGTCGTCAGGAAAGCGTCGTCAGGTCCTGTCATGACAGCGGGACGCACAATGAAAGCGCCGGGAAATGCGCTTTCCACGGCACCTTCTCCGCGCCCACGCGCCCTTATGTAGTTCGAATCCGATTGAGGATCGGAGCCGATCCCGGAAATCTGGACGAACTGATCGATTTCGCCGTTGCGCGACGCGGCAGCGAGATCGGCCGCGGCTTTCACATGCACGCGTTCAAAGGTCTGGACGCCCTGCTCGACGTAAAGACTGACAGCATTCACGACCGCCTGCGATCCGGTAATGGCCGACCCGATCGAGGACGCATCCGTTATATCCGCCTCGACTGCTTCGGGCATCCTTGTAATCGAGGAGAAGACCAGGGCGACCCGAGCCGGATGGCGAGACGCGGCCCGCACCGTGAAACCTCTTTCGAGGAGCCGCTTCACGATCCTGCGCCCGAGAAAGCCAGTTCCGCCGAACACGGTGACGATCCGTTCCGGGTTGAGATCGTCGGGATCCATTTGCCTCGCCATCCCTTTGTCCTCGCATAGCTGCCACGAGGACTGCCCTGGCCGGCATTTGAACCAGCCCGTCGAACATCAGGACGATTGAGGAACAACGCAGGAACGCTTTTGTTCCAGTCAGCGCTGGGCGGATGCTTGACAGATCGGCAAACCATGATCTGAACCGCAGGCGCAGCAAAACGGCCCCACTTCGAGAATGGCCTAGTTTCGCCCGTAAAACACATTCTCGACATGCACCGGCCAACGCCACGGCAGCACCGCCACCATGTCGAAGCGCACCGATAATTTTCCGTAGTCGGATTGGCGCGACAGCCAGAAATCGGCGGCGCCTTCGATGCGGTGCTCCGATTCGCGACCGACGGCTTCCATTGCCTCCATCAGCGTGCGGCGCACCTTGACCTCGACGATCAGCACCAGATCGCCACGCCGCGCGATCAGGTCGATCTCACCGAACCTGGTGCGGTGGCGGCGGGCAAGAATTCGGTAGCCTTTCAGCATCAGCGCCGCCGCCGCCAGCCATTCGCCGTGATGGCCGCGCCGGTAGGCCTTTTGCCGGCTGGCGCTTGGCCGTTCAGCCATCGCCGTCGCCGCCGGCCCCGGCTCTTCCAGCATTCTTGAGGTCGAGCAGCCGACGATAGAGCGCCTGCTTCTGGCCACCCGTCATCTTGGCGGCTTCCGCCGCTGCCTTGGAGGCCGGCATCTCGGCGGCGAGCGAAAGTAGCAGCCGGTCGATATCTTCTGGCTCATCAGCGACCGCATCGGCTGGGCCGACGCAGATGACGATTTCACCCTTGGGCGTATCGGCTCCCGCATAATGGCCGGCGAGCGATTGCAGGGCGCCGGTCCGCATCTCCTCGAAAGTCTTGGTCAGCTCGCGGCCGATCGCCGCCTTGCGGGCACCGCCCAGCACCTCGACCATGGCACTGAGCGTCTCGGCCAGCCGGCGCGGCGATTCGAAGAAGATCAACGTTGCCGGCACCGCCTTCAGCGCTTCCAGCCGCGTCAGCCGCTGCCCGGTCTTCACCGGCAGGAAGCCGGCAAACAGAAACGCGTCCGAGGGCAGGCCGGATGCCGTCACAGCGGCAAGTGCTGCTGATGGGCCGGGGATCGGCACGACACGAATGCCGCGTTCCAGCGCCTCACCGACCAGCCGGTAGCCGGGGTCGGAGATGAGCGGCGTGCCGGCATCCGAGATCAGCGCTACGCTTTGGCCGGCCAGCAGCGCCGCGATCAACTTCGGTCCGGCCTCGCCGGCATTGTGCTCGTGGTAGGCGGTGGTGCGGCGGCGGATGCCGTAGCGGTCGAGCAGCACGCGGCTGACACGTGTGTCCTCGCAAGCGACAATATCGGCGGCGGCGAGCGTTTCCAGCGCGCGTAGCGTGATGTCGGCGAGATTGCCGATAGGCGTCGCCACCAGGTAGAGCGCCGGCTCGAGCGGCCGGGCGGCGATTTCGGTCTGCCCGACCACATAACTGCGTTTGGCCGATTCGCCGGTCACCTGCACAACTCCGTTCGACCCTGTTTGGCACGGCTCACGCTTGGTTGCAAAAGCCTGGGTTGCAAAGGCCCGGGTTCCAAAAGGGATGCCGACGTGAACCAGCCGCCATGCCTTCGCCATAGTAGGGAACGAAACCGTTGCCGGCGAATTTTACACCTGATCTCGGGAGGAGCAGGATGAACAGCCTGACCATACAGGACGTTTTCGAACCCTACTATGCCGGCCGCAAACGCTTCGCCGCGCCATACGACAAGAGCCTGCCTGCCGAAGCCGCAGATGGCAGAGCCAAGAAGCTGCTTGCACGCCAGCGATCGGCCGAGAGCAAGCAAGCAAACGAAACCGACCGCACGATGGAGCACTGACCGGACGATGCCCAATCGCTTCGACATTTTCATCACCCGCCTCGAAACAAAAAGCGCCCGCGATGGCGCAGCGCCACATTCCACAGACGACCAGCACCGTGCCTCGCGCGACAAAAGCGAGATCAAGCCGGCCCGTTCCGGAGAGACCAGCGAAAAAGATCGCGCCAAACACCACCATAAGCACGAGGCTTGACCCCGCAAACCTTAGCGATCGGTCGAGACAGTTCTCGAAGCGCGGTTGCGAATGCTCTGCGATGTATCATTCACCTAGATACTTCGAGACACAGGCCTCCAGCAGGCCCACCAGAGCCGGGTCTATGAATGCATAGTCGTCGGGAATAGCGAGGCAGATTACTCGAGCCTTTTTCAGGCTTGTCTTGAATTTCTGCTGCAGTTTGGCGCGGTGCGTTTTTTCCATCACGAAGATGATGTCGGCCCAGGCGACGAGTTCATGCGTCAACGGAATGTCGGCGTCGTGATTAGTGCCGGCCGAAGCGACCTCGATGTCCCGCCGCTTGGAAAACACCTGCTCCGCCGTCGGGCTGCGCAAGCGATTCTGGCTGCAGGTGAAGAGAACGTTCTTCAACGTGCTATCTGGCCAAATCCGCCACGACCGCATCGAGCACGATCATGCCGGCCGGCGTGGCGCGCAGGCGGGCATTGCCGATCGGTGCCACCAGGCCTTCGTCCTGCAGCACCGACAGCCGTGCCGTCGACAGGCCGCGCCCTGAAAATGCCTCGTAGCGGGAAAGGTCGATGCCTTCCGCCAGCCTCAGCCCCATCAGCAGGAACTCGTCGGCCTCTTCCGACCGCGTCAGGATTTCGCCGCCGGTAACGCCATGGCCCTTGGCCTCGACCAGATTGGCCCAGGTCTCCGGCATTCTCTCGGCGATCGTCACCACGCGGCGGCCATTTTCGACGAACCGGCCATGCGCGCCGGGACCGACGCCGACATATTCGCCATAACGCCAGTAGGTGAGATTGTGCCGGCTTTCGGCGCCGGGCCTGGCGTGGTTGGAAATTTCGTAGGCCGGCAGTCCGCGCGCGGCGGTGATCTCCTGCGTTAACGCGTAGAGATCGGCGGCAAGCTCATTGTCTGGAATGATGAATTTCCTTGCCGCATGCAGTGCATGGAACGGCGTGCCTTCCTCGATGGTCAGCTGATAGAGCGACAGATGATCTGCGGCGTGGCCGATCGCCTGCTCGAGCTCCGCCTGCCACGCTTCCGGCGTCTGACCGGGTCGCGCGTAGATCAGGTCAAACGACAGCCGTGGGAATATCTCGCGCGCCAGGCTGATCGCATGCAGGGCCTCATCGACATTGTGCAAACGGCCGAGGAAGCGCAGATCCTTGTCGTTCAGCGCCTGCACGCCAAGCGACACCCGGTTGACGCCGGCCGCGCGATAGCCGCGAAAGCGCTCGGCCTCGACCGAGGAGGGATTGGCCTCCAGCGTCACCTCGATGCCATCAGCCACCGTCCAGTTCTTCGCCACTGCATCCAGCACCGCCGCCACGGTCTGCGGCTTCATCAGCGAGGGCGTGCCGCCGCCAAGAAAGATACTGGTCACCTCGCGCGGTCCGGTGCGGCCGCGCATCGTCGCTAGCTCGGTCTCGAAGGCGCGGGCAAAACGCTCCTGGTCGACCGGCTGGTGGCGGACATGGCTGTTGAAGTCGCAATAGGGGCATTTGGCCGCGCAGAATGGCCAGTGGACGTAGACGCCGAAACCGGGGCTGCGGTCGAGCAGCATGGTCATGCGCCGGCCAATCGGGCTTGCGCGAATTTCTGGAAAGCACGGGCACGGTGCGACAATGCGGTTGGCTGGCCGGGCTTCCAGCCATGCTTTTCCTCCGCGCTCATCTCGCCGAAGGTCTTTTCGAACCCATCGGGCAAGAACACCGGATCGTAGCCGAAGCCGAGCTCGCCGCGCGGCGGCCATACCAGCGTGCCCTCGACCTCACCGCGAAAATATTCCGCCTGGCCATCGGGGAAGGCAAGGCAGATGACCGCGACAAAGCGGCCCTTGCGCTGGGCAGGCGTGATCGCGCCAACTTCTTGCAAGGCCACTTCCGTGCGCTGCATGGCCATGCCGAAGTCGCGGGAGCCGTCCGGCGTCTCGGCCCAGTTGGCGGTGTAGACGCCGGGTGCGCCGTCGAGCGCATCGACACACAGGCCGGAATCGTCCGACAGTGCCGGCAATCCAGTTGCCTTGGCGGCGGCCAAGGCCTTTATGAAGGCGTTCTGCTCGAAAGTGGTGCCAGTCTCGTCCGGCTCCGGCAAGCCGTATTCCTTTGCGGACTTCGCTTCTATGCCGAATGGCGCCATCAGATCGGTGAATTCGCGCAATTTGCCGGCATTGTGGCTTGCGACGACGATCTTATGCCCGTCAAGCGAGTGAACAGTTGGCGAATGCATCAGATGCCCCAAATTCTTGGCTCGGCGAATTCGATCGAATTGCCCGAGGGGTCGCGAATATAGATCGAGCGACCGCCCTGAGGCCATTCGAACTCACTTTCGATGGCGATTTTCTTCGCCTCAAGATGCGCTTTCCAGCGTGGGATTTCATCCGCGCTTGCGGCGAAGCAAAGATGGCCCTCGCCGACCGTGCCATGCGGCGGCACGGGCAGCTTGGCGCCGGCCCGCGGCGGCACTTTGGTCGCCTCGGCATTGAAGATAAGCAGCACGCCGTCGCCGCAGCGGAAGAAGAGATGCCTGCCGTCGACCTTACCGAGCAGATCGAGCCCGAGGACGCCCGAATAGAACCGTTCCGCGGCAGCAAGGTCCGTCACGTAGAGTGCTGATTCCAGGATTGCGGAAGGAGTCACAGGATCGCCAATCTGTCCAATATTGACCGCAGCTAAGCCACGGCCATCTGCTGCAAGCTGACCAGGCGCTGAATGCCTTTCTTGGCGAGCCCCATCAGCGCCGCGAACTGCTCTTCCGAGAACGGCTCGCCCTCGGCTGTGCCCTGGATCTCGACGATGCCGCCCTTGCCGGTCATGACGAAATTGGCGTCGGTGCCGGCCGAGGAATCCTCGATATAGTCGAGATCGATGACCGGCTGGCCATCATGGATGCCGCAGGAGATCGCCGCGACGTGATCCTTAAGCACCTTGCCCAGGCTCGCCATCTGGCGAGCTTCCATCCAGCGCAGGCAGTCGTAGAGCGCCACCCAGCCGCCGGTGATCGAAGCGGTGCGCGTGCCGCCGTCGGCCTGGATCACGTCGCAGTCGACGGTGATCTGCTGCTCACCGAGCGCCTGCAGATCGACCACGGCGCGCAGGGAGCGGCCGATCAGCCGCTGGATCTCCAGCGTGCGGCCGCCTTGTTTGCCGGCCGAAGCCTCGCGGCGCATGCGCTCGCCGGTCGAACGCGGCAGCATGCCGTATTCCGCCGTCACCCAGCCCTTGCCGGAGTTGCGCATCCAGCCCGGCACCTTTTCCTCCAGGCTGGCCGTACACAGCACATGCGTGTCGCCGAACTTCACCAGGCACGAGCCTTCCGCATGCTTGGAGACGCCGCGCTCGAAGGAGATGGGGCGCATTTCGTCGAATTGGCGTTTGGAAGGGCGCATTCAGGCTTCTTTCTTTCTTCGGAATCTTGGCCGGGGAATCTTGGCCGGCTTGTAGCCGCACGGGGCGTGAGGCGCAAAGGAAAATGGACCGGTTGCGCCGACGCCGCGGAAGTCTATATCTTCGGACCGGAGGTTTTTGGCTCGAATGACCAAGGTAGTCGATCCCGGTTCGCAGTCGCCAGTGCTCTCGTCGCCGGCACTTCAACCGCCCGCGCTTCAATCGCTCGATATGCGTTCGCGCGACATCTTCCGGCGCATCGTCGATTCCTATTTGAGGGATGGCGAGCCGGTCGGTTCGCGCAGCCTGTCGCGCATCCTGCCGTCATCGCTGTCGCCGGCCACCATCCGCAACGTGATGAGCGACCTCGAGCACCTCGGCCTGATCTACGCGCCGCACATCTCGGCTGGCCGGCTGCCGACCCAGGCCGGCTTGCGCTTCTTCGTCGATGCATTCATGGAACTCGGCGACCTCTCCGACGAGGAGCGCCGCACCATCGAGGCGCAGGTGCGCGCCTCCGGCTCGGGCGCGACGCTGGAGCATATGCTGACCGAGGCCAGCCAGATGCTGTCCGGCATGTCGCGCGGCGCCGGCCTCGTGCTCGCCGCCAAAAATGAGGCGGCGCTGAAGCACATCGAATTCATCCAGCTCGAGCCGACCAAGGCGCTGGCCGTGCTGGTCTCGCAGAACGGCGACGTCGAAAATCGCGTCATCGATCTGCCCGCCGGCATCACCGTCTCGCAATTGCACGAAGCCTCCAACTTCCTCAACGCCCATATCCGCGGCCGCACCCTGGCCGAGGCCCGGGTCGAAATCGCCCGCATCAAGGAAGAGACCAGGGCAGCCCTCGACACGCTGTCGCAGGATCTGGTCGAGAAGGGCCTGGCGGTCTGGGCAGGCGCCGAAAGCGGGGTGCCTGGGCGGCTTATCGTGCGCGGCCGCGCCAATCTCCTGGAAAACGTCACCGCCCAGGCCGACATAGAATTGCTGCGGCATCTGTTCGAGGATCTGGAGACGCAGGATGGGCTGATCCAGCTCCTCGACCTCGCCGAGGAAGGCCCGGGGGTGCGCATATTCATCGGTTCGGAAAACAAGCTGTTTTCGCTGTCGGGCTCCTCGCTGGTGGTGGCACCCTATCGCGACAAGGACGCGCGCGTCGTCGGTGCGCTCGGCGTCATCGGGCCGACGCGGCTGAATTATGCGCGCATAGTACCGATGGTGGACTATACCGCCCAGCTGATTTCGCGCATGCTGCGCTAGGAGCCGCCGCGGCCTGCCGCAAGGAGAAAAAGAATGGCGCTGGAATCGTTCAAGGCCCAGATCAGCCTGCTGCTCGAGGAAATGGTCAATCAGCCTGAGGATCAGCACGAGGTGCAAGAGCAGTTGCGTGAGAAGCTGCAAGAGATGCGGGCCATGGGCCTGCCGCTGCCGGCCGATCTGGTCGCGCTGGAAAAGCGCCTCGACGACGACTTCTACGCCTCTGGCAACTGAACGGGGTTCGGCTTCAAATCCTCGTGTGCTGGACCACCGCTTGGAACGACCAATGCCTGATCCCGTTTGCCCTCTTCGAGGCAAACCTCGGAGGACGTTAATGATCCGATCTGGCGGCTTTGCGGCCGTTGCCGCTGCCCTCCTTGTCGCGACACCGGCAGCCGCCCAGCAGGCGGATCAAAAGGTGCTCAAAGGCGAAGCCGCTTTTGGCGATTGGCACGCCGACAGGCCTGGCGTCCGCCGCCTGATCGGGCCGCAAGACATGCCGGCAGCCGACCCCGCTCAATCCGCTTCGAACGGCGGCGGCGTGGCGGAACGGCCCGAAAGCGCCGAGCCAGAATTGCCGCCGGGCTTTTCGGCCGAAATGATCGCCTCCGGACTCTATAATCCGCGCGTCGTTCGCGTCGCTCCGAACGGCGACCTGTTCATCGCAAACGGCCATGCCGACCAAATACGCGTCTACCGTCTGGCCGAGGGCCGCGCCAAACCCATCGAGAAAGCGATTTTCGCCCAAGGCCTCAACTATCCATACGGCATCGCCTTCTATCCGCCAGGCGGCAAGCCGCAATGGGTCTATGTCGCAAACAGCGACAGCATCGTCCGCTTCCCCTATCGCGACGGTGACCTGAAGGCGTCCGGTAAACCAGAAGCCATTGTCGCCAAAATCCCGTCGGGCGGTCACTCGACCCGTGACATCGCCTTCTCGCTTGACGGCAAGACGCTTTTTTTATCGGTTGGCTCGGACTCGAATGTCGCCGAGGACATGGACAAGCAGCCGGATGGCGGCCTCGACGCCTGGGCGAAATCAAAGCCGCTCGGGGCGGCCTGGGGCCCCGAGGAAGGCCGTGCCGATGTGCTCGCCTTTGACCCGGACGGGAAAAATCCCCGAACTGTCGCCACCGGCCTGCGCAACTGTACGGGCATGACGGTGCAGCCCGCCAGCGGCGCGTTGTGGTGCGTCGTCAACGAGCGTGACGAGCTCGGCGACAATGTGCCGTTCGAGTTTGCAACTGAAGTCAAGGACGGTGCGTTCTATGGTTGGCCTTGGTACTACATCGGCAATCACGAGGATCCGCGCCATCAGGGCGAGCGGCCAGACCTCGCCGGCAAGGCCACTGTCCCCGACGTGTTGATGCAGGCGCATTCGGCGCCGATGAACATAGCCTTCTACGACGGCGAGAACTTTCCGGCGGATTACCGGGGTGATGCTTTCGTCACCATGCATGGTTCGTGGAACCGTGGCGCCAGGACCGGCTACAAGGTGGTGAGGCTCAAATTCAGGGATGGCAAGCCGACCGGCGAGTATGAGGACTTCATGACCGGCTTCGTCATCTCGAACGACGCCGTCTGGGGCCGCCCGGTCGGTGTCGCCATGGCCAAGGACGGCTCCCTGATCGTCACCGAGGACGGTAACGGCACCATCTGGCGCGTTACCTACGAAGACGGCCGCTCCTGAACGGCGGCGTCGCCTGCTGCGCTGGCGCAATCGAATTCGGCCCGAGGGAATTCACCCAACTTCAACATTGTGCGACAAGCGCGAACCATGACGCTCACCGGGTTCCTCGCCTATAGCGCCGCCCTCGGCATCGCCGCAGCCATCCCCGGCCCAGGCGTCACCGCGCTTGTTGCGCGTGCGCTGGGTTCCGGCTTCCGCTCGTCGCTGGCCATGTCGTTCGGGCTGATGCTCGGCGACCTGACCTATTTAACTGCCGTGGTGCTCGGCCTGGCTTTCGTCGCACAGACGTTCGGCATGGTCTTCCTGGCCATCAAATGGCTGGGCGTCGCCTACCTCGCTTTTCTTGGCTGGCGTTTCTGGACGAGCGGCATCACGCCCGAAACGGTAGAGGCGAAGAACGGCAAAGGCGGCTTGGCATCCAGCTTTGTAGCCGGTCTCGCCGTCACACTCGGCAATCCGAAGACGATGATCTTCTATCTCGCCATCACCCCGACCATCGTCGATCTGAAGACGATCACGCTGGCCGATTACGGCATCCTGGTCGCGCTCACTATCGTCGTTCTACTCGTGGTGCTGGTGCCCTATCTGGCGCTGGCGGCCAAGGCGCGCTGGTTCCTGAAGTCGCCGCGGGCGCTGAGGGCACTCAACCGCACCGCCGCCGGCTTCATGGTCGGTGCGGCGGCGGCAATTGCCGCCCGCCAGTAGGTCTCTTCGCCAATCCGCCCAACGATTGTCACGCCTTGCAAGGTGCCGGTATTCAGCACGAACGTCACTCGGATATTTTTCGAACGAGCCTATCTTGCGCGGTGGATGGCACTATCCTATGCCCGCCCGGCTCTTGCCGCTTGACCTCTGGGAGGAAAATCAATGAACAAGCCCGCCACCCACACACACGTGCCCGGCCGCGGCCGCATCTACAATTCGATCACCGAGACGATCGGCGACACGCCGCTGGTGCGGTTGGATAAATTCGCCAGGGAGAAGGGTGTCGTCGCCAATCTGCTGGCCAAGCTCGAATTCTTCAACCCGATCGCCTCGGTCAAGGACCGCATCGGCGTCTCGATGATCGAGGCATTGGAGGCTTCGGGCAGGATTACACCCGGCAAGACCACGCTGATCGAGCCGACCTCGGGCAATACCGGCATCGCGCTCGCCTTTGCCGCCGCCGCCAAGGGTTACAAGCTGATCCTGACCATGCCGGAAACCATGTCCGTCGAACGCCGCAAGATGCTGGCGCTGCTCGGTGCCGAGCTGGTGCTGACCGAAGGGCCGAAAGGAATGAAGGGCGCCATCGCCAAGGCGGACGAGCTGGCGGCAACACTGCCCGACGCCGTCATTCCGCAGCAATTCGAAAACCCCGCCAATCCGGAAATCCATCGCCGCACCACGGCCGAGGAAATCTGGAACGACACCCATGGCGAAGTCGATATCTTCGTTGCCGGCATCGGGACCGGCGGCACCATCACCGGCGTCGGCCAGGTGCTGAAGAAGCGCAAGCCCTCGGTGCATGTCGTCGCCGTCGAACCGGAAGCCTCGCCGGTGCTGTCGGGCGGCCAGCCAGGCCCGCACAAGATCCAGGGCATTGGCGCCGGCTTCGCGCCAAAAATCCTCGATACGACGATCTACGACGAGATCGTCAAAGTTTCGAACGAGGATTCGGTTGCCAATGCACGGCTCGTCGCTCGGCTCGAAGGTGTGCCGGTCGGCATTTCGTCGGGTGCCGCCCTGCAAGCGGCGATCGTCGTCGGCTCGCGGCCCGAGAACAAGGGCAAGACTCTCGTCGTCGTCATCCCCTCCTTCGCCGAGCGCTATCTCTCGACTATCCTGTTCGAGGGATTGGGGACTTAGAGTCTGGACACGAGAGTGTTTGACCGGTTGTAGCGATCCTTCGCGCTGCCCCTCCGGCATCAAACATTCTGTATCGACGCTTCGGCGTGGACCGCTGAAAAAACCACCAAATCGTCGCTGCCCGGCAGGTGGAGGACTTCATGTATAAGCTCTATACGCGTGCCAATACCGGCGGCTTTGTCGTCGAGGCGGCGCTCGCTTTGGCAGGCGTGCCTTTCCACCAGGTCGACGTTCCGAAGGGCCGCCTCGATCAGGCCTTTCTTGATATCAGCCCCTTGAACCAGGTGCCGGTGCTGATCTTGCCGGACGGACGCTCGATGACCGAATCCGCGGCGATCTGCATCCTGCTGGCCGAGCGCCACCCGGAAGCAGGACTGGCGCCCGCGGCAAGTTCGCCTGACCGTGCGGATTTCCTGCGCTGGATGTTTTTCATGTCCTCCGTCATTTATCCAGCCAACCTGCGGTTCTTCTACGCGCATCGCTACACGGCCGACGCCGCTGGCGTGGACGCCCTCAAACAGGCGGCCTTCTCGGAAATGGATCGCAGCTTCGCCATTCTCGATGCCGCCCTCGACGGCCGCGACTGGCTGGCCGGCGACCAACTCTCGCTGGCCGACATCTATCTCGTCATGTTGGTGGCCTGGCATCCGGAGGTCGCGAAGGTTCCAACCGCTTGGCCGAACATCGAACGCCTGTGGGCCAATTTGCGGGAACATCGGGTGATGAAGAGGCTGAATGCTTCCCACAACATGTGGCCGGCCTGAGCACTCCGCCTTGTCTCAGTCTTTTTCCGCGCGGCCGAGCTCTGCCCGTCGTTCCTGCAGGAACCGGCGCACGGCTGGATCGCGTTCGAGGCCGATAGCCCGGTCATAGGCCTCGCTCGCCTGCGGAACTTTGCCGAGCCTGGCCAGCAGGCCCGCGCGGGCGGCCCAGTAAGGTTGATAGTCATACAGCCGCTTATCGCCGCTGAGTTGATCAAGGGCGCCCAATCCTGCCGAGGCACCTTCGGCCTCGGCAATGGCTACCGCACGGTTGATCGAAACCACCGGCGAGCCGGCAATCACCGACAGCGCGTTATAGAGCTCCTTGATCGCGACCCAGTCGGTGCCGCCGGTCAGCCGTCTTGTCGCATGGGCGGACTGCACGGCGGCCTCGAGCTGGTAGCGGCCGACAACGCCCTTGGCCGCGGCGCGCCCGAGCAGCGTCTCCGCTTCATCGATCAGTGTATCGTCCCAAAGTGCAAGATCCTGCTCGGCCAGCGGCACATAATCGCCCGCCGCATTGCGCCGCGCCGCGCGCCGCGCTTCGGCGAACAGCATCAGCGCCAAAAGGCCGAGCGCCTCCGGCTCGTCCGGCATCAGCGTGGCCATCAGACGGCCGAGCCAGATGGCTTCTGTCGCGAGGTTGCGGCGCCGCGTTTCGGTGCCGGCCGGGTCGGACCAGCCTTCGGCAAACGCCGCGTAGATTGCTTCCAGAACGGTGCCCAGCCGCTCGCCGAGTTCGGCCCGCTCCGGCACGCGGAACGGAATACCTGTCTCGCGAATTCGCGTCTTGGCGCGCACCAGGCGCTGGCTCATCGTGGCTGGCGAGACAAGGAAAGCCGAGGCGATCGTCGCTGCGTCGAAGCCCAGGACCGTCTGCAGGATCAGCGGCGCGCGGACGCCGGCCTCGATCGCCGGATGGGCGCAGGCAAACATCAGCCGGAGCCGCTCGTCCGGCAGGTCTTCGTCGACCATGCGTGCCTCCATCTCCTCGGCGATCAGCCTAAGGTGGTCGCGGGCCGCCTCGCTTGTCAGTCGCCGTCTGACCGCGTCGACGCAGCGCTTGCGTGCCACCACCAGCAGCCAGGCGTCCGGCTTGTCGGGCACGCCCGCCTGTGGCCAACGCTCGAGCGCCGCTGCAAAGGCATCTGCCAAGGCGTCCTCGGCAGCGGCCACGTCGCGTGTGCGCGCGGCGAGATACGCGACCAGCTTGCCGTAGCTTTGCCGGGCGGCCGCTTCCGCCGCCGCCCGCGCGATCTCCGGACGACTGTCCATCACACGGTCACTTCTGGGATGGGTACTCGGTCATTTCCCAGATCGGCCGCACCTCGATCGTGCCGGTGCTGGCACCCGGGCAGCGAGCCGCCCAGGCAATTGCTGCGTCGGCGTCCTCAGCCTCGATCATGTAGAAGCCGGCGAGCTGCTCCTTGGTGTCGGCATAGGGACCGTCGAGCACATTGGTCTTGCCGTTGGCCATCCGCACCGTGGTGGCGGTCTGGGTCGGCTTCAACCGGTCGCCGGCCAGCCACGCTCCGGATTTCTTCAACGCCTCGGTATAGGCTCCATAGGCTGCACTGATTTCATAGGTCTTCTCCGTCGGCGAGGCCGCCATCGCGGCTTCGTTCGCATAGATCAAAAGCATGTATCGCATGGTCTTCTCCCGTTTTTCTCGAAGGCCGCTCCGTTGCGGGCCGAACGTATGTCGCGCGGCCTCGCCCGATTTCGACAGGCGCTGCAAAAATCTTTCGGCTCCCATGGCATTTCACGCAAGCTCAACCGTTCGTCTAATGGCGACAATTGCGGGTTGGCATTTCCCGTCCGCTCTCTAAACTCGTCCCGGATCGCGCTGACGAGGAGAGTGCGGCAGATACTTCAGGGAGGAAACCGAATGCTCAATTTCAGGACGAAGTTCGTTGCCGCCGGCGCGATAGCGCTGTCGCTTGGCCTTGGCGCGATATCGGTCAAGGCACAGGAATTCATCAACGTGCTGACCGGCGGCACGTCGGGCGTCTACTATCCGCTCGGCGTGGCGCTGTCGGAAATCTACGGCAAGGGCATCGAAGGCGCGCGCACCCAGGTGCAGGCGACGAAAGCGTCGGTCGAAAACCTCAACCTGCTGCAGCAGGGCAAGGGCGAGATCGCCTTTGCGCTCGGCGATTCCGTCAAGCTGGCCGCCGAAGGCAACACCGAAGCAGGCTTCCCAGGCAAGCTCGACAAGCTGCGCGGCATTGCGGCCATCTATCCCAATTATATCCAGATCGTCGCCAGCAAGGAATCCGGCATCAAGACGCTCGCCGATCTCAAGGGCAAGAGCCTTTCGGTCGGCGCGCCGGCCTCAGGCACCGAGCTCAACGCCCGCACCATTTTCGCCGCTGCCGGGCTGAAATACGAAGACCTCGGGCGGATCGAATATCTGCCCTTTGCCGAATCCGTAGAGTTGATCAAGAACCGCCAGCTCGACGCCACGCTGCAGTCGGCGGGCCTTGGGGTCGCATCGATCCGTGACCTCGCCACCTCGGTGCCGGTAAACATCGTTGCCGTGCCGGCGGAGGACGTCGCCAAGATCGGCTCGCCCTATCTTTCCGTGGTCATCCCCAAGGGCACCTATGAGGGCCAGACCGAGGATGTTGCGACCGCCGCCGTCGGCAATTTCCTGATCACCAGCGCCGATGTCCCTGACGGGACCGCCTACCAGATGACCAAATTGCTGTTCGAGCATCTCGACCAGCTCACCGCTGCCCACGCCGCCGCCAAGGCGATCGACCCCGCCAAGGCGCTCGACGGCATGCCGGTGCCGCTGCATCCAGGCGCCGAGAGGTATTACAAGGAAAAGGGATTGGTGAAGTAAGGAGCCTCGCCTCGCTCCGCACCCTCCCTCGGGGAGGGGATCGCCCCGCCAGGAACCCCGCCAATGACCGCAACCCCGACCGTTCTTTCCCCCACAGCGGAAGCTCCTGTCGAAGGATTGCCGCCGGGCTTCGGCGAAGGCATCGCCGGCAAGGCGGCTTTTCTCATCGCCATCGCCTTCTCCATCTTCCAGATCTACATCGCCGCCTATGGCAGCCTGCCGAGCCAGGTCGTACGCGCCATGCATGTCGGCTTCTTGCTGCTGCTCGGCTTTGCCCTAATCGCCAATCTGCGCGCCAAAAGCGTCCCGGCGAAAGCAGTGTTCTGGACGCTCGGCGTGCTTGGCTTCGCCACCGGTCTGTACAATTGGGTGTTCTATGCCGACCTCATCCGCCGCTCCGGCTTTCTCACCACGCCTGACCTGATCGTCGGCGCGGTGCTGGTCGTGCTGGTCTTCGAGGCGGCGCGGCGATTGATGGGGCTGCCGCTCGCCGTCATTGCCCTCATCTTTCTCGCCTACGCATTTGTCGGCAATCATCTGCCGCCGCCTTTCATCCATCGCGGCTATGATTTCGCCCAGCTCGTCGACACCTTCGCCTATGGCACCGAAGGCATCTACGGCACGCCGATCTATGTTTCGGCCGCCTACATCTTCATCTTCGTCGTCTTCGCCGCCCTTCTTGAGCGCGCCGGCATGATCGCGCTGTTCAACGATTTTGCGCTTGGCCTGGTCGGCTCATGGCGCGGAGGTCCGGCACAGGTCTGTGTGCTGTCCTCGGCGCTGATGGGCACCATTTCCGGCTCCGGCGTCGCCAATGTGGTGGCCAGCGGCCAGTTCACCATCCCGCTGATGAAGCGCTTCGGTTTCCGCTCGGCTTTCGCCGGCGCCGTCGAGGCGACCTCGTCGATGGGCGGCCAGATCATGCCGCCGGTGATGGGAGCGGTTGCCTTTATCATGGCCGAGACCCTGAACATCCCCTATGCCGCGGTGGTCAAGGCGGCGATCATCCCGGCGCTGCTCTATTTCGGCGCCTGTTTCTGGCAGGTGCACCTGGAGGCAGGCAAGGCCGGCCTGCACGGCATGGCCAAGGCCGACCTGCCCAATCCGTGGGATGCGGTGAGACAGCACTGGCCGCTGGTACTGCCGCTCGCAGCACTGATCTACCTGCTGTTTGCCGGCTACACACCGGTGTTCGCCGGCACCATGGGCCTCGCGTTGACCATCGTGCTCATCCTCGGCACGCCGCTGGCAGCATCGATCGGGCCGCTCGCCTTCCGCATCGTCTTCTGGCTGGCGCTCGGGCTTGCCGCGGCTTCCTTCATGAAATTCGGCGTCGACATCCTCAGCCTGGTCATCGCCGTGCTGGTCATCGCCTGCCTCACGTTCAAGGGCGGGCGCGAGACGCTGCGCATATGCATCGATTCCCTTGCGGAGGGAGCAAAGAACGCGCTGCCGGTCGGCATTGCCTGCGCCATCGTCGGCATCGTCATCGGCACGTTGACGCTTACCGGCATCGCCTCGACCTTCATCGGCTGGATCATCTCGATCGGCGAGAACAATCTGTTCCTGTCGCTGCTTTTGACCATGCTCACCTGCCTGGTGCTCGGCATGGGCATACCGACCATTCCCAATTACATCATCACTTCGTCGCTGGCCGGGCCGGCGCTGCTGTCGCTCGGCGTGCCGTTGGTGGTCAGCCATATGTTCGTCTTCTATTTCGGCATCATGGCCGATCTCACCCCGCCTGTGGCGCTGGCCGCCTTCGCCGCCGCACCCATGGCCAAGGAAAGCGGCCTCAAGATCGGCATCCAGGCCACCAAGCTTGCCATTGCCGGCTTCGTTGTGCCGTTCATGGCGGTCTATACCCCGGCGCTGATGCTGCAGGACCCCGGCCCGATCGCCGCCCAGTTCGGCTATCCCGTCGAGGTCGCCTATATCGTCATCAAAGCCTGCATGGGCATCGTCCTGTGGGGCGCCGCTGCCGTCGGATTTCTGGCCCGGCGCATGGCCTGGTGGGAACGCCTCGTCACCTTCGCCGCCGGCGTGCTGCTGGTTGCGGCGCTGCCGCTTACCGACGAGGCGGGCTGGGCGCTGTCCCTTGCCTGGATCGGCTGGCACTGCTGGCGTGCGCGGCAGGCTTCGCTGGCCAACTCGGCATGAGCCTCTGCATTGCCGCGGCCGGCAAGACGGTGACGCTCGCGGTCGCTGCCTTCACGCTCTCCTGGGTGCATTCGGTGGAGAAGACCCAGTGGCAGGAAGACTGGAAGGTGCTGCCGTCCGGCCTGCAGCTGGTCGAGGCCCGCATCAAGGGATCGGGCGCCGGGATGGAGCCGCCGCAAGGCTCGGTGCTGAGAAACGGCTGGTGGGTCTATGCGCCCAAGGTCGGGCCACAGCGGCGCCTCGTGCTCGCCGCGTCGGGCGCTACGGGTCAGGGTTGGACGCTGTGCACGGCGCAGGACTGCCGCGAACTGGCTAAGCTGGCAGGCGACACGATCTCGCTGGAGCCGTGCGGGCCGGAGGGCTCCAGCCAGCCGCGGTAGCAGGCGATCATGCCGGCAAGTGGATGCGAGATCTCGACGTGGAAGCGGAAGCGGCCATCCTCCACCGTTTCGTAGGAAGTCGAGCGTGGACCGAGCCACATCGGGAGCGGCAGGCCAAAAAAGCTCCAGCGGCGCAAGACCAGCGCCAGCCGGCCGTCCTCCGCAACCAGCGCCATCGCGAAGGTCAGCGGGCCGAAGCGTTCGCACAGCAGGCGCTGCGATCGACCCCGGCCTGCAAACTGCAGGCTAGAAAAACTGTGCTTGCCGAATGTCCGCGTCCAGGTCTCGCTCTCCTTGTCGGTGTCGAAGCGGACGTGAACCGGGATGTCCTCGCTTGCCCCGGGGAAGCCGACCATCCGGGCCATTAGCCGGCCAAGAACATTGCGCCCGCGTTCGACGCGCGCGCGGCCTGCCGCCATTGTTGTGCAATCGTGCATGGCGCGGATTTCCCGGGGCAGGCCATGCCAGGCGTCGCCGAGCAAGACGGCATAAAGCGACTTGTCCCTGTCAGCGGGCTCATTCCTGAACCCGGTGTAGATTGTCTTGCCGGCGAACAGCGCTTCATAATCCCGGAGCTCCAAATCGCGCACCGCCGCCCGTGCGCCCGGCGCGGGCTGATGTCCGGCCAGCGCTTTGCGGACCAGCGCTTCGACCGCCATCGACGGGATCAGCGGCCCATCATTGCCCTCGGCCAAGAGATGCCACGAGCGCTTGACGATGGCGCCCGCCCGGTCAGATCCCTCCACCTCGACGAACATGCCGCCGCGATGCTCGCCCCAGCGCAGCCGGTTCGTTGCCTGATGCATCAGCGGCGCCAGCGGCAAAAGCGAACCGATCAATCCGGCGCGCACCAGCCAGGCGAGGCAGATCAGGGCGCGGTGCAGCAACTCGGGTACCGGCCCGGCTCCCATCCAGATGGTCCTCGCCTCCGGCCAAAGCTCGGCCAAGGCGCGCAGGTCGGGAACGTCGACAAGCGAAAACAGCGTGTATCGAAGCGGCAGCCGGCCCGGCGGCGCGATGGTGTAGCGCAGTTGTTCGGTGAACGGACGGCCTTGTTCCGGACGGCCATTGCGAACAAGCCGCACCGGCTGACCGGCATAACCGGCGATAGCGTGAATGACGTTTCCGCCGACACCGGCAAAGGGCGACGGCGCGATGCCGCCGCGAATGCCGTCGACCCGCGTCAGGTCCGACGACAGGCGGCGCACAACCGCGGCCGTCAGCACCGGAAAGCTCGAGACGCCGGACAGCACGAAAACCCCTGCATTTCGCGCCGCCTCGTCGAACGCAGAGACGTCGGCGACGAAATCCGAGCCGTCGGCTAGATCAAGATAGTTGATGCGCCGGGCGATGCAGGCCTCGATCAGGCGATAGCGTCCCTCGCCATAGGCCTGGAACGGGCCGCTCGCGTCGACTACAATATTAGGCTCAAATGCAGCGAGTTGCGCGGCGAGATCGCCGTCACGGTCGAACAGGGCCGGCTGCAGCCGGGCTGCTGTCGGCGCACGCCTGTTGCAATAAGCGTCAGCCTTGGCAAGCGAGCGCCCGGCGACGAAGAGGATCAGACGCGGTTCGCCCTCCAAAAGCTCGACGGTGCGACCGCCAAAGGTGCCATAGCCGCCGACGACAAGAACCTTCATCCGCAGTTCCCCCAAAATGCCCCGCGCCGCTCCCGGCCACGGCAGTGAGCCTAGCCGATCAACCTTGCCCTCACCTCGGCGGAAGGGATTTCACAATTGTCCTTCTTGCCGAACAGGGCGTAGCGGTTCTTTGCGATGCGGTCGTAGAGCCAGTCGCGAAGTGGGCGCGGCAACAGCAGCAGGATCCGCGCCGCCCGCCACGGCCAGCCGAGTTCGGCCATGACGGCAACGAAACTATCCAGGCGGGTGAAAGCGGCGCCATCGACGATGACGAGATTGGTCTCGTAGCGATCCGTTCGCAGCCCGTATTTCTTGAACAGCATCTCGCCGAAGGGCGACTGCGCCGTTGCGAAATGGAAGCGGCCCTTGCGGTCGAGCTTCACCACCATGCGCACAAAGCCCGAGCACAACACGCAAATACCGTCGAACACGATCAACGGGCGACGTGATTCGAATTCTGGCGGCTCAGGAGAATGGTTCGGCTTGACGATCACGTGACGCCCGGCAGCTGGTGTCAGGCGACACTAAACCTGCCGGCGGCTGGATCAAAGCCCGGACTGCTGAAGGCTTGGCGTTGTCGCACGCCGTCTGTCGGTCAGCGCAGGGCGCTCGGCGCGATAGGTCGTTGACCGATTGTCGGCGTCGGGCCGGCATATCCGGCTGTCGTGACGGCTCTCCATGCTCATCATCAGTGCACGCTGATCCCAAGCGTGTTGCCACGGCGCGCGCAGGCGGGGCCTGGGCCGCGCATGTAATAGCGCTCGGGCCGATAGGTCGGTGCGACGAATTCGCGGATGGCGGCAGCATAGCCGGCGATGTGATTCCAGAAGCTCATTTTACTCGGTCCCTGTCCCGTTTCGGATGTCCCTTCCGAATTTCGGGGATCATAGCGTCCAGGCGTGAATAGTCGGTGAACGCGATGTTAATCTCTGGTCGAAAATGCCTTCGTTCATGGCTGGAATGCGGCTGATTCGCGGTGTTTCCATGCAGTCCGTCGGCATTTCGCCCAGTGTGACTTTTGCATCACATATGTTTCGCCTGAATGTCGCTGAGGCGCGATTTTGTTTCAGCTTTTTGCTGGACCGCGAAATTTCCGTGCACGCGGCCGGAAAACCAGGAACCCGCCCGTCAGCCGCACGTTGATTTCCCAGTGCCGGGACGAACCGGTTCCGCAGGCTGTGGTGCTCGGGTTGGGCCGCAGCCAAAAATCCGAAACTGCAAGAGCAATGGAAAGGCAAAGGCCATGGGCTTCTTTTCGAAGGATATCAAAACACTCGATGACCTGTTCGTGCACACGCTGCGCGACATCTATTACGCTGAAAAACAGATCGAGAAATCGCTGCCGAAGATGATCGACAAGGCGAGTGATCCGCAGCTGAAAGCCGGCTTTGAGAAACATCTCGCCCAGACCAAGGGTCATATCCAGCGTGTCGAGCAGGTGTTCGAACTGCACGGCGTGAAGGCCAAGCAGGTCGACTGCCCGGCCATCGACGGCATTCTCGAAGAGGCCGACGACATCAGCGGCGACATCGCCGACAAGGAGGTCCTCGACGCTGCGCTGATCGCCTCGGCCCAGGCGGTCGAGCATTATGAGATGACCCGTTACGGCACCTTGATTGCCTGGGCCAAGCAACTGGGCCGCAGCGACTGCGCCAATGTGCTGGCCAACAATCTCAAGGAGGAGCAGGCGACCGACCGCAAGCTTACCGAGATAGCGGAAAGCAAGATCAACCTGCAGGCCGCCGAGTAGGGCAGCGATAGAGAATTGAGTTCAAGGCAAGGCCGGGCCGAAAGCCCGGACTTGCCTTTTTGCGCCGCCGGAACCGGAACGGGCTTTGGCCGTTCTCGGTTGAACCTTGTCGCGCAGGGAGTTTGTCATGGCGCCGCGCCCCGCCTGGAGAGGATATCTCAAGCTTTCGCTGGTCACGTGCGCCGTCGAACTGACCAATGTCGTGACCCAGGCGGAGAAAGTCTCGTTCCGCGTGCTCAACCGCAAGACCGGCAATACCGTCAAGCGCGTCTATGTCGATTCGGCAAACGGCAAGCCGCTCGATGAAGGGGACGAGATCAAGGGCTACGAGATCGGCGACGGCGACTTCGTCCAAATCGAGGAGGAGGAGATCGAAGCCGTGCAGATCGAATCCTCGCACACGATGAGCCTCGATGGTTTCATCGAAAAATCCTCGATCCAGCAGATCTATCTCGATACGCCCTATTATGTGACGCCTGCGGACGAGGTCTCGGAAGAGGCCTTCGCCGTCATCCGCGACGCCATGGCCGCCAAGAAGACGGCGGGGCTGGCCCGTATCGTGCTCTATCGCCGCGAACGTCCGGTGGTCATCGAGCCGTTGGGCAAGGGTCTGCTGCTGACGACCCTGCGCTATGGCGATACGGTTCGCAGGCCCGAGATGGTGTTCGGCGACATCAAGCCGGTGAAGACCGACGCCGAAATGATCAGGCTGGCCGAACACATCGTCGATGAGAAACAGGCGAAGTTCGATCCTTCCGAATTCGAGGACAAATACGAAAACGCCCTGATCGAGCTGGTCCGCGCCAAGAAGGCCGGCAGGAAGGCACCGAAGACAAAGGCGGAACCACGGCCCTCCAACGTCGTCAATCTCTTCGATGCACTGAAGAAGAGCCTTTCGTCGGAAGCCGGTGCGCCGGCAAAGACCGGACGCCCGGCAAAGGGCGCCAAGTCCAAAGCCGCTCGGCGCGAATCTGCTTAGGATCAGACCATGGTCAGCCTCGAGCAGTATCACGCCAAGCGCAATTTCAAGAAGACCACCGAACCGGCCGGCAAGGTTTCGCGCGGCAAGAAAGCCGAGCCAGGTGGCATCTTCGTCATCCACAAGCATGCCGCCACCAGGCTCCACTACGACCTTCGTCTCGAGCATGGCGGCGTGCTGTGGAGCTGGGCAGTGACGCGGGGCCCGAGCCTCGACCCGCACGAAAAGCGGCTCGCCGTGCATGTCGAGGACCACCCGATCGACTATGCGCCGTTTGAAGGCACTATCCCGAAGGACCAATATGGCGGCGGCTCGGTCATTGTCTGGGACGAGGGAACTTGGGTCCCCGATGGCGACCCGGCAAAAGCGATGAAGAAAGGCCATATCAGTTTCGAACTGCATGGCCACAAATTGCATGGCGCCTGGCATCTGGTGCGGCTGAAGCCGCGTCCGAGCGAAAAGCGTGACAACTGGTTGCTGATCAAATCCGACGATGCCGCCGCGCGTCCGGGCGAGGACATTTTGCAGGAGGCGCCGCAATCGGTGAAATCCGGCCTGACCATCGAGGAGGTCGGCGAAGGCAAGACCACCGACGGCAAGAAGCCAAGCGTCTGGCAGTCCGACAGGCCGGCCGCCAGCAAAGCGAAGGCCGTCGCGGCAAGGCGGCTCGAATTCATCGAACCGGCGCTCGCAACGCTGGAGCGGGACGCCCCGCCCGGCAAGGACTGGCTGCATGAGGTGAAGTTCGACGGCTATCGCATGCAGGCGCAGCTTGCCGGCACCGAGGTTCGGCTTTTGACACGCGCCGGCCTCGACTGGACCGACAAGTTCGGTGGCGCAATTGTCGCGGCACTTGGCGGCCTGAAATGCACCGATGCTATCATCGACGGCGAAATCGTCGTGCTGGCGGATAATGGCGTGTCGTCATTCTCGCTGCTGCAGCAAGATCTGTCGGCAGGCCGCACGGATCGTTTCATCTACTACGTTTTCGACCTGCTGCGTCTTAACGGTGAGGATATCCGTTCCGAACCGCTGGTCGAGCGCAAGGAAAGGCTGCGCACTTTGCTCGCCGGACAGACCGAGGATCGGGCCGTGCGCTTCAGCGACCACTTTGCCGAACCCGGCAAGATCATGCTGGAGCATGCTTGCCGGCTGGGGCTCGAAGGCGTCGTCTCCAAGCGCGCCGACGCGCCCTACCGCAGCGGCCGTGTCCCGTCCTGGGTGAAGTCGAAATGTACGGCGCGCCAGGAATTCGTCATCGGCGGCTACATGCCGTCGGACAAGACCGGGCGCGGCCTGCGCTCGCTGCTGGTCGGCTATCACGAGGGCGGCAAGCTGCGCTATGCCGGCCGCGTCGGCACCGGCTTCACGGCCAAAAGCACCAACGAGCTGAAGAAGAGGCTTGATGCGCTGAAGACGACAACCTCGCCCTTCGACAGGGCGGTGCCAAGGGGCAAGGGGCTGGTCTGGGTCAAGCCCGAACTTGTCGGCGAAGTGGAGTTTCGCAGTTGGACGTCGGACCGTATAATACGCCACGCGTCGTTCCAGGGATTGCGCGAGGACAAGCCGGCGGAGGAAGTCGTGCAGGAGAAACCGAAAGCACGCTCAGCCCCGGCAGAGTCGAAGCCAAAGCCCGCCAAACCCGCGGCCACCGCGAAAACCTCGGTTACGCTGTCCCGCCCCGACAAGCTTCTGTGGCCCGAGGAGGACGTATCGAAGCAGGATCTGGTCGATCACTACGCGCTGGTCTGGCCGCGCATGAAGCAATTCGTCATCAACCGGCCGCTCAGCCTCGTGCGGGCGCCGGACGGTGTTGGCGGCCAACGGTTCTTCCAGAAGCATGCCTCGGCCGGCATGCACGACAAGATCGCCGTGATGAAGGATCCCACCGACGGCGAGGAGATATTGTTCATCCGCGATTTCGACGGTGTCGTGGCCCTTGTTCAACTTGGCGTCGTCGAGATCCACATCTGGGGCTCGACCACGGACGAGCTGGAAAAACCAGACCAGATCATCTTCGATCTCGATCCCGACGAGGGTGTCGACGTGAAGGCGGTGCGTGCCGCGGCGCTCGATATCCGCAGCCGGCTCGACGAACTGTCCCTGCCTAATTTCGTCAAGACCTCGGGCGGCAAGGGCTATCATGTCCTCGTCCCGCTGAAGCCGTCGGCGGACTGGGACGAGGTCAAAGGCTTCGCCCATGAGTTCGCCCGAGCGCTCGAGCAAGCCGCACCCGACCGCTACACGGCGACGTTGTCGAAGAAGGCGCGCACCGGCAGGATATTCGTCGATTATCTGCGCAATGGCCGTGGCGCGACCACGGTCGCGCCCTATTCGTCGCGCGCCAAGAAAGGCGCCACGGTATCAATGCCGGTGACCTGGGCGGAAATCGAGGCCGGATTGCCGCCGAACGCCTTTCCGATCGGCGACAAGACGACGCTGAAGCGGCTTGGGCAAGCCGATCCCTGGGAGGATTTTTTCAAGCAGGCCAAGCCGCTCAAGCGCGGCTAGAGCAATTCCAGGAAAAAGTGCGTGGAACGATTTTCCGTCCGGAATTGCGTCAAAACAAAAAAGATAGAGCGGTTCGGCGTTTCCGTGGAGACGACGGGCCGTTCTGGTGCGTCGAAGCGAGCCATCAGGCGAGAAACGTCTTCTCGAATGCCTGCTTGCCTGTCGGCGAGAAGATCACCGCACGGCTGTCCTTCTCGCGCCGCGCCCATTTCTCGGCGAGGATCTTATCGAGAATGGCGGCGCCCAGCGTGCCGGCGAGGTGCGAACGCCGCACGCTCCAGTCGAGGCAGGCCCGGCACACCGGTCGCCGCGCCTTGCCCTCGACATCGATGCCGATCGCGGCGAAATGCGAGGCGGCCGACGGCCCAAGCCGGATCTCCTCATCATTGCGCAGGAGCACTTGTCGGGCGACGAGACGGTCCAGCATCGCCACCGCCTGGTCGCCGGCTAGGTGGTCGTAGCAGACCCGCGCCACGCGCATGGCGGCGTCGCGTGGGCCAGGCCGCACTCGTTGCGGCCCGACCGCGGCGGCAACACCGGTGATCGCCTCAATCATGCCTGCTACCTGCGGGCCGGCGAGGCCGTAGTAGCGATGCCGTCCCTGGCTTGCCAGCGTCAGCAGCCCGCCTTCCATCAGCTTCGACAGATGGGAACTCGCTGTCGGAAGCGACACGCCGGCCTCGAGTGCCAGTTCACTCGCCGTCAGTGCCGTGCCGCCCATCAGTGCGGACAGCATGTTTGCCCGCGCCGGATCGCCCACCAGGCTGGCAATGCGGGCTATGTCAGGTCCTTCGCGCATGGTTCGTTCCTCATCGAAGCATCCTCGTCAGACAAGCATTAATCTCGATGCAAATCAAGGAGACGACAATGCCTGCAAGGACCATTCTCGGCGCCGCGCCTGCTCGCCGGCCGTTCCCGTTCATTGTCTTGCGCCGCCTGCGGCGGCTGCGGCTCCTGAAGCGGTGGTACGACCGTCATTTGCAGCGTCTCGACCTCGCCGAGATCGACGATCATCTGCTGCGTGACCTTGGCCTGACACCCGAAGACGTCCGCCGCGAATGCGCGAAATCCTTCTGGCAAACCTGACCGTTCAGCGAATTTGCCTGGCATATCGATCTTCGGAACGTTTCGACCCGGCTCGAACTGTGACCGCCAGAAAACATCCACCGCCAAGGAGGCGAAAATGACCATCACCTGCTTCATCCGCTACGAGATCGATCCGTTCGGCAAGGCGGCGTTCGAGGAATATGCACGCAATTGGGGGCAGGCGATCCCGCGCTGCGGCGCCGATCTGATCGGCTATTTCGCGCCGCACGAAGGCTCGGCCACTACGGCTTATGCCGCCTATAACATCGACAGTCTTGCGGCCTACGAAGCCTACCGCGCCCGGCTCGCCGCCGATCCCGCCGGCAAGGCGAATTACGAGTTCGCCCGGCGGGAAAAATTTATCCTGAAGGAGGACCGCGTCTTCCTCAAGCTGGCGTCCGGGCCACATGCTTCTTTGGTGAAGCCATGATCGCCGTCATCTTCGAGGTCGAGCCGGCGGCGGGCATGCGCGATGCCTATCTCGGCATCGCCGCCGATCTGCGCCCACTGCTCGACGGCATCGACGGTTTCCTGTCGATCGAGCGCTTCCAGAGCCTTGCCGATCCGAACCGCATCCTGTCGCTGTCCTTCTGGCGCGACGAGGATGCGGTGAAGGCCTGGCGCAACACGCAGGAACATCGGCAGGCGCAGAGGGCTGGGCGCGGCGGCATCTTTGCCGGCTACCGTTTGCGCATCGCCCATGTCATGCGCGACTACGGCCTGACCGAACGCGCCGAGGCGCCAGCAGACAGCCGGGCGGTGAATGGGTAGCGACTGCTATGCATTCCCGATCAGCACCCCTGCCGCAAACACCAGCGCGCCGCCCAGCACCACCTGGAAGGCGGCGCGCCAGAATGGCGTCTGCATGTAGCGGTTCTGTACGAAGGCGATCGTCCAAAGTTCGAAGAACACCACGATCGCGGCGACGATCGTCGCCGTCCAGAAAAGCGGGATGAGATAGGGCAGCGCGTGCCCGAGCCCGCCCAGCGTCGTCATGACGCCGACGGTCAGCCCGCGTTTTACCGGCGAGCCGCGGCCGGATAGCTTGCCGTCGTCGGAGGCCACTTCGGTGAATCCCATCGAGATACCGGCGCCGATCGAGGCGGCAAGCCCGACCAGAAAGGTCTGGAACGTGTCGTGTGTGGCAAAGGCCGCGGCAAAGATCGGCGCCAGCGTCGACACCGAGCCATCCATCAGCCCGGCCAGCCCGGGCTGCACGTAAGTCAGGATGAACTGACGTTGCTCGGCTGCCGCCTCTTCGTCCTTGACCGCGCCCGATATATGCTTTTGCTCCAGCCGCTGCGCCAGTGTCTCGTGGCCCTGTTCGGCCACCGCCAGATCGTCGAGCAACTTTCTCGTCGAGGCATCGCCTGTGCGTTTGGCCGCCTCGATATAGAACAGGTAGGCCTGCCGCTCCATGGCCTCGGCTTGGCTGCGCACATGATCGATACCGAGCGGCCTCACCAGCCAGTCCGGCTTGCGCTCGTAATAACCCTTCACATGCTCGCGCCGGATCAGCGGTATGCGCTCGCCGAAACGCTTGCGGTAAAGCTCGATCAGCGCGTCGCGATGGCCGTCCTCTTCCTCCGCCATCTCCTCGAACACTTTGGCCGATTGCGGAAAGCTTTCCGCCAGCCCGTCGGCATAGGCGCGATAGATGCGCCCGTCATCCTCCTCGGAGGAGATTGCGAGCGCCAGGATCTCCTGCTCCGAGAGAGATTCAAACGGACGGCGGCCGAAGCCGAAAACGCGGGAAAGCATGAGAAATTCACCCCAGTTTAGAATAGTTCTAAACTAGAGCTTCGCACATCCTCGGTCAATCGCGCCCGCTCCATTCATCTGCTCAAAAGTATCGACGTCGAAACCGAACGAGGCACCGTTTGCTATCGGCGAACGTTCACCTATATAATCGAATCTGAACCAAGAGAAAGGAACCCGCAGATGCCGGAGCAACAGCAGCCGTTTGACCCCAAGCCGGTTCTCGACCTGATCGCTAACATCGAGGCGGACTTGCAGCGCCTGAAAGGGCTGGTCGAGCAGCAGGTCGAAAAATTCGATCCCGCCAATCCGCACAACAAAGCTCCCGACGGCAAGTTGACCGAGGAGGGCGTCGAGTGCTGCTATCGCCTGTTCGACGAGGGTAAGTCGCGCTATTCGGTTGCTCAGCAGATGAAGATCTCCTTCGCTGCTGCCACCCATCGCTTCAACACCTGGCGCAAGATGGGCGGCCCCAAACGGCAAAAGACGCTGTTGGGATGAGGAGCGGCCGGCAATGCCGGGTCAGGCAACGATTTGTCGATTGAAGTGACGAATGCATAGCGGAGGGTGGAGGCGCGGGTGGGTGACAGTCACGCCCCACTCCTGCCTCCAAGTCGAATTGTAACGGTCACATTTTTTCATTGGTGCGCGGCCTCCCTTTCCGTGCACCATAGGCGGTCTCATTTCTTGCAGGACCCCAGCCATGACCATCCCTCCCGGCATCGCCGATATTCACAGCGCAGCAGCGCGATTGTCCGGACTGATCGTCGAAACGCCGCTGATCGAATCGCCGGAGTTGAACAAGCGCTTCGGCGCCAGGATCCTGTTCAAGCCGGAGACGTTGCAGCGCACCGGCTCGTTCAAGTTCCGCGGTGCATATAACAAGCTCTCCTCGCTCTCGGCGGAAGAACGCGCCCGCGGCATCGTCGCCTTCTCGTCGGGTAATCACGCGCAAGGCGTTGCCGCCGCAGCGGCGATGTTCGGCGTCAAGGCCATCATCGCCATGCCTGCCGATGCGCCGGCGATGAAAGTCGGCAATGTCAGGAAGATGGGCGCCGAAGTGATCACCTTCGACCGGGTCCGTGACGATCGCACTGCCGTTGTCCGTTCTTACGTGGAAAAGGGCATGGTCCTGGTGCCGCCCTACGACGATCCGGCGATCATCGCCGGCCAGGGCACGATCGGCCTCGAATTGATGCGCCAAGCAAAAGCGCTTGGCGTCAGCCTCGATGCGGTAGTGGTTCCCTGCGGCGGCGGCGGGTTGAGCAGCGGCATTTCGATCGCGGTCAAGGACGCCTCGCCGGACACCGCCGTCTGGGCCGTGGAACCCGAGCATTTCGACGACACACGCCGCTCGCTGATCCAAGGCGCCAGGGTGTCGAACGCGCCCGGCCACACCTCGATCTGCGATGCCCTTCTCGTCGCCGAGCCGGGTGCCATCACTTTCGAGATCAACCGCAAGAACCTTGCCGGCGCCATCGCCGTTTCCGACCGGGCGGTGGCCCAGGCGATGCGCGACGCGATGGCTTGCCTGAAGCTGGTGGTCGAACCTGGCGGCTGCGTCGGTTTGGCCGCGCTGTCGTCAGGCGAGATCGACCTTACCGGGAAATGCGTGGCCGTGGTGCTGTCCGGCGGCAATGTCGATTTCAGCACCTATGCCGAGATCATTGCTGCCAGCTAAGATAGCAACCAGTTGCAGGTCATGTGCCGGTTCGAGGCGCTCGAGCCTCCGTTGCGTCCGGTCGAACCGGTCCCATTCAAGGACTGAGATCAATGAAACTGTTCTTCAGCCGCAATCCCAATCCTCGCCTCGCGGTCGCCGTGGCACGTTATCTCAATGCCAAGGTCGAGTTTGAATTCGCCTCCCCCTTCGCTCCGGGGCAGGCCGAGCGCTTTCGGCCGCTCAATCCAAATCTTTCATTGCCCATCCTTGTGGACTTGGGAAAAAGCCTCTGGGAGGCCGATGCCATAGCCTGCCGGCTTTCACGCGACACGCATTCGCATTTCTGGCGCGCCGGCGACGACGAGCCGGAGATGATCCGATGGCTGAGTTGGGGCAAAGAGAACTTCGCAAGAGCCTGCGATGTAGTTCATTTCGAACGCGGGACCAAACAGCGCTATGGGCTCGGCCCGATCGATCAGGCACGGGTTGAGGAGGGCCTGAGGGACTTCAGTACCGCCGTTGCAATACTTGATGCTGAGCTTTCCCAGCGAGAATGGCTGGTCGGAAATTCGGTTTCCTACGCCGACTTTCGAATGGCGACGTTTCTGCCCTTCAACGACGTCGCCCGATTGCCTCTCGATGATTATCCCTCTGTCGGCCGCTGGTATCGGCAGCTTGAAGAAATCGATGCTTGGCGCGATCCCTTCGAAGGGCTCAATGCACCTGAATTGACACCGGTCCCGGGCCAGGCCAAGGCCGTGTGATTCTCGATCATTTGCGCAAGCTGATTGCGTCGACCCTAATCCAGCGTCCGGCGGAACCGCACCAGCGCAATGCCGGCGAACAGCGCCACGAACACCACCAGCCAGCCGATCTCCGTTGCCACTGCCGGCAGCTCGGCGCCCTTCAGCATCACCGCGCGGATAATGCGCAGGAAATGCGTCAGCGGCAGCACTTCGCCGAAAACTTGCGCCCAGTCCGGCATGCCGCGATAGGGGAACATGAAGCCGGACAGCATGATCGACGGCAGGAAGAAAAAGAAGGTGAGCTGCAGGGCCTGCATCTGCGTGCGGGCGATCGTCGAAATCGTGTAGCCGAGCAGCACCAGCGCCAAGACGAAGATCAGGACCGCCGTCAACAGCAGCGACATAGATCCGGTGAAGGGTATGGCAAACAGAAGCTTCGAGGCCGCCAGCACCACCACCACCTGCACGGCGCCTACCGCCAGATAGGGCAGCACCTTGCCCAGCATGATCTCGAGCGGGCTGGACGGCATCGCCAGAAGGTTCTCCATCGTGCCGCGCTCGGTCTCGCGCGTCAGCGCGATCGAAGTCATCATCACCATCGTCATCTGCAGGATGACGCCGAGCAGACCGGGCACGATGTTGTACTGCGAGACGGCTTCCGGATTGTAGCGCCGGTGCACCACCACCTGGAGCTGGCCCCGGGCAGCTTCGGCCGCCGTCTCCTGCATGCCGCGTGCCCTGAGCAGCGCCTGGTTGGCGACGGTGCCGAGCGTCGAGATGGCGCCGCTGGCGACGGCCGGGTCGGTTGCATCCGCCTCGATCAGGATCTGCGGGCTGTCGCCGCGCTCGACCCGTCGGGCAAAATCGGCGGGAATGGTGACGACGAAGGCGACATCGCCGCGCGCCATCAGGAATTCGGCTTCGGCGGCACTTTGCGCAACATGGTCGAAGCGGTAATATCCGGTGGTCTGCAGCGCCGAAACCATGGCCCGCGTGTAAGGATCGCTGCTCATCGCCACCAGCGCCGCCGGCAGGCTCTTCGGATCGTTGTTGATGGCATAGCCGAACAGCACCAGCTGCATCAGCGGCACGCCGAGCATCATGGCGAAGGTGATGCGGTCGCGCCGCATCTGGATGAACTCCTTGATCAGCAGCGCGCCTAGCCTGGCGAAGGAAAAGATGCTGTTTATCCCGTTCTTCATCCCATGTTGTCCTTCGAACCGGACATGAACTGGATGAACACATCCTCCAGGCTGGTCTCGCCGGGCGATACCGTGACGCCCTTGTGCTCTTTCTCGACATCGGCGAGCGCTGCCTGAAGCGCCCTTCTGTCGGAACCGACGACATGCAGCGTCGCCCCGAACGGCGCCACCTGGTCGACGCCGTGGCGGCCATGAAGTGCGGCCGCGACCTTATCGAGCCGTGGCCCTTGCAGGACGAAGGTGGTCAGCCCGGCATTCCTCACCACGTCCTCGACCGTGCCAGTGGCCAGCATCTTGCCGTAGGAGATGTAGCTGATGCGGTGGCAGCGCTCGGCTTCGTCCATGTAATGGGTGGAGACCAGCACGGTCAGGCCGCCGCTCGCCAGCCGGTGGATCTCGTCCCAGAATTCGCGTCTGGCCTTCGGATCGACGCCCGCCGTCGGCTCGTCGAGCAGCAGCAGTTTCGGCTTGTGCATGATGCAGGCGGCCAGCGCCAGCCGCTGCTTCCAGCCGCCGGACAGCGTACCGGCCAGCTGGTTCCTGCGCGATGTCAGGCCGAGCTCCTCAAGCGTCTTAGCCACATGCCCGTCGAGCGGCTTCAGCCGGTAAAGCCGTGCCACGAATTCGAGATTCTCGCCGATCGTGAGGTCTTCGTAGAACGAGAATCTCTGTGTCATGTAGCCGACTTCGCGCTTGATCCGCAGGCTGTCGGTGCGAATGTCGAAGCCCAGAACCGTGCCTTCGCCCTCATCCGGCGTCAGCAAGCCGCACATGATGCGGATGGTCGTCGTCTTGCCTGAGCCGTTCGGCCCGAGGAAGCCGACGATCTCGCCCTCGGCCACCGTCATCGTCACATGGTCGACGACGGTCTTGTCGCCGAAGCGCTTGACCAGGCCGTGCACGTCGATGACGTTCATTTTCCGATGTCCGCCAGATCGACGTCGACGATCTGCCCGGGCTGCAATGCGCTGGCGTCGCCCTCCGGCCGCGCTTCGACCAGATAGACCAGCTTTTGCCGGGTCTCGAGCGAGTAGATCACCGGCGGCGTGAATTCCGGATCCGGTGACACGTAGCTGACGCGAGCCTTCACGCCCGCTCCGCAACCGTCGCAATGGACATTGAGCAGCGTGCCGACATCGACCGAGGAGAACGCGCTTTCCGGCACATAGACGCTGAGCTTCACCGCGCCATCCGGCAGTATGGAGATGACCGGCGCGGTCGGCCCGGCCGTGTCGCCTGGATAGCGGATGACATCGTTGACCCGGCCGGGCGAGGGTGCCGTCAGCACGCGCTTCGACAGCCGCCATTGCGCTTGCTCCAGCGCCGACTGCGTCTGCCTGACCTGATTGTCGGCAGCCTTGATCGTCTCGGGCCGTGCCGGCAGCCCGCCGACGGCGAGATTGGCCTCCGCCTGGCCGACCTGCGCGTTGGCCGTCTCCAGCGTCGCGGAAGCCGTGTCGTAGTCGGCCTGCGTGCCGGTGCCGCGTTTGAACAGATCGCTGGCGCGGATGTAACGGCGTTTGGCGTCGGCGGCTTGCGCCTTGGCCATGTCGACCTGCGCCTTGAGCACCGCAATCTCTTCCGGCCGCTTGCCGACCTTCAGGTCGGCAAGTTGCGCCTGGGCCTGCGCAAGGGCCGCCTCGGCTTGTGCGATGGCGATCTTGGCGTCGGCGTTTTCCAACGTCACCACCGGCGTGCCGGGCGCGACGCGGTCGCCGCGCTTGACCGCAATCGTCTCGACCTGCGCCACCTCGATCGGCGCGAGCAGGACGTAGTCGCCCTCGACGTAGCCGACGGCGAGCGGTGCTGCCGGCGCGCAGGCGCTGAAAAGCTGGGCGGCAAGCGGCAAAGAACAGAGCAGGCTCATGATCCACGATCCTTCCGGACAGCCAAATCGCGCCGAGCTAAAATCGCGCTGAGATTGTCGGTTATTGTTGCCGCGATCTTGCCGGCCTCATCATCGCCGATCTTGCGCCAGCCCATCCGGCGCATAACCGCCTCGCGGCCGATGCGGAAATAGACGACCTGGCCGATCAGCGTGAATACGGTGAGTTTTGTGCGCTCGCTCTCGGCCGGCTCGCCCGTCGCCTGTTCCCAGATGAGGCAGAGCCGGCGATGCGCCGGTTCGAACACGCCGTCATAGATACGGTCGAGGGCCGCGGTAGGATGCGACAGCTCGCGCAGGACGAACTGTACAATCTCGCCTGCTTCCGGCCTTGCCGCGATGAAGGCGACCATGCGCTCCAGTGCGACGGCTAAATGTGCCCGCGCGGCTTCGGTGTCCGCCAATGCCGCGACCGGCGCCTGCAGATTGCCGATCGCCTGGCCGGCAACGGTCTGGATGGTGTCGACGATGTAGTCGGCCGCCGCGTTGCGGAGCCCTTCCTTGCCGCCGAAATGATAGGCGATCGAGCCGATATTGGCCTTGGCCTCAGCCGCGATCTGGCGCGTCGACGTGCCGTCGAAACCCTGGCGTCCGAACAGCTTCAGGGCCGCGCGCACGAGTGCCGTCCGCGTCATGTCTGCGGCGGTCTTGGGCGCCTCATGAGGAAGGCTGCTGGCGCTGGGCGATTTGATCATCATCGACAATTTAATCAATCGAATGATTAAAGTCAACTGCGATCAAGCGGCTTGCCAACTCTGGCCGTGCGCGCTCTAGTGCGTGGCCATGGGCAAGGAAATCGAGCGTAAATTCCTGGTCTCAGGTGAGGAATGGCGGGCAATGGTCGAGGCGGACATTCATATCCGTCAATTCTACCTTGTCGCCGAACCCAGCCGTACGGTGCGTGTGCGCATCAGCAATGATGCCGCCGCCAAGCTGACGCTCAAGTTCGGCAGCCAGGCACGCCAGCGCGATGAATTCGAATATCCGGTGCCTTTGGCGCAGGCGCAGGAGATGCAGGCCTTTGCCATCGGACATGTCATCGAGAAGACACGCCATCATGTTAGACACCGCGGCTATCTCTACGAAGTCGATGTCTTCGGGGGGACGCTTGCGGGGTTGGTGATCGCCGAGCTCGAGACGCCGGAGGATGTACCGGACGAAATGCTGCCAGATTGGCTCGGCCGCGAAGTCACCGGCGAGCCGAGATTTTACAACGCGTCGCTCGCCCTTGGGGGGATTGCGGAGATCGTCGCATGAGCTTTCGTATCGATCCGCACATGTCGCTGACCGGCGAGGTCAGGCGCATCCTCGCCGAGGAGATCGGCAAGGCGCTTGTGCATCTGGACGCCGCGCGTGACAGGCCCGAGCAGGGGCTGCACAACTGTCGCAAACGGCTGAAGAACGTCCGCGCCTTGCTGCGCCTTGTCCGTTCCGGAGACGAAACATTCTGCGTGACTGAGAATGAATGCTACCGCCAGGTGGCGGCCCTGCTTGCCGGCCCGCGCGAGGCAACCGCACTGGTGGAAACAATCGACCGGCTAGCGGCAAGCTTTCCCGAGCAAAGTGCCGGCGGTGGCCTCGATGCCGTTCGCGACCGGCTCGTCGCGCGCCAGCATGAACTGCATGGCGGAGCAGGTCTCGATGCTGCGATAGGCGCGGCGATCGCCGCTTGCGAGGAAGGTGTCGGCCGGATCGACAAGCTCGCTCTGCCCGACCAGCCGGAGCAGGCTGCCGACGTCCTCGCCGAAGGCGCGCGCGCCACTTTGCGCCGCGCCAGGAAAGCGCTGGACAAGGCGGCTTCGCGCGGCGAAGCCGATGACTTTCACGACCTGCGCAAGGCGGCCAAGACGCATGGCATGCACCTGTCGCTGCTCGGCCGGCTGTGGCCGACGCCGATCAAGGCCCGGCGCAAGGCCGTCGATGAATTGGGCGAGCGGCTCGGCGAACTGCACGACGTGTTCGTCATGCGCGCGCTTCTCGATGCCGAGGACCAGCCGCTCGGTCCCCCTGAGGACACGCGGTTGCTTGCCAAGCTGCTGAAGCGCTCGGAAAAGAGCCTGAAAAAAACCTGCCTCGCCGAGGCGGCCGAGCTTTTCGGCGACCGTCCGAAGCGCTCGACAAGGAAGCTTGCCCGCAAGGTGCGCGACGATCTCACAGCGGTATCGCACGAAGACGCCGGCGCGCCTGGCGTGGGCTGATCATGGTGTAATTTGCCGCCCTGCGATAATCGCCGTCTGGCATGACCGAGCCCGGCGACACGCTTCTGGACCGACTTGGCCGCTGGCTTGGCGGCCGGCTGCAGGAGGAATCGTCCGGCTACGAGCCTTACACGCCGTCGGACGCTATTCGCGCAAGGAAATCCTGCACATCCGCCATCACTCGCTCGACACGCCGCGCGACTTCGACCTGTCGCCCTATTTCCGCATCGTCAAGCCGACCCTCGAATATGGTTTCGACTACCGGCAGATGATTTGGGACGACAAGCCCTGGATTACCAACGCCGAAACAAGGGTTCAGAGTGGCTTCATGTCGATAAGGATACTAGACTTAACCGCGAACACAGGGAATTTGTTTCCAATTTCTTGGCTATTCACAGCACGGGTTTGCCGATGCAGGGCGCAAACGGGAAAATCCTTGTTGTGGGCATGGACGGCGTGGAAGGGGTTCCCGGGCAAGGACGCTGGTTCTCACCCGGGCCATCACCCAGAAGCGTGCGAATGGGCAACTGCCCTAGCCAGACGACTTTTTCTAACAAGGCCGAGCCGATTGGAAGGATTTAACTCTACAAGAACGATAGAGTTAGGTGACTATGAAACGCAATCCGGGTTTTTCTCGTTTCCAAGGAGCCTTTCATGTCCACCATTTCGCGACGTATCGTTCTCTTGTCCTCGGCGGCTCTGGCAGGTGCCGTCTTTCTCGGCCCAGCCGATGCGCAGGACCTCAAGATCACTATCGGCTACCAGACAGTCGTCGAACCCTCGAAGGTGCCGCAGGCCGACGGCGCCTATGAGAGCGCGACCAAGGCGGCAATCGACTGGCGGAAATTCGATTCCGGCGCCGACGTGATCGCCGCCATCGCTTCCGGTTCGGTCGACATCGGTTATGTCGGCTCGAGCCCGCTGGCGGCGGCGGCGAGCCGCGAGCTTCCCATCCAGACAATCTTCATTGTCGGGCTGATCGGCGAATCCGAGGCTCTTGTCGCCCGCAATGGCGCCGGCATCGAGAAGGCCGCCGACCTTGCCGGCAAGAAGGTGGCGGTGCCCTTCGTTTCGACGACGCATTACAGCCTGCTTGCCGCGCTGAAGCATGAGGGTGTCGACCCGAAGTCGGTCGATATTCTCAACCTGCGGCCACCGGAGATCACGGCGGCATGGGCGCGCGGCGACATCGACGCCGCCTATGTCTGGGATCCGGCACTCGGCCAGATCAAGACGACGGGCAAGGTCGTGCTGGATTCCTCGCAGGTCGCAGCCTGGGGCGCGCCGACCTTCGACGCCTGGATCGTGCGCACCGACTTCGCCGAAAGGAACCCGGAAGCGGTGCGCGACTTCGTCAAAGTGACGGGCGCTGCCTATGCCGACTTCCTGGCCAAGCCGGATCAATGGTCGGTGTCCTCGCCGCAAGCGGCCAAGATCGCCAGGATCACCGGGGCCAAGCTCGAAGACGTGCCGCAACTGCTGAGAGGCTATGTCTTCCCGACGCTCGAGGAGCAGGCCTCGGACAAGTTCCTCGGTGGCGGCACGGTCAAGGCGGTCGAGGCGACATCGGCCTTCCTCAAGGAGCAGGGCAAGATTGATGCCGTCTTGCCGGATTATTCGAAATACGTGTCGTCGAAATATGTCGGCGAGGCGCTGGCCTCGAATTAGCGGCGGCTCAATACGCGCGTCCTCTCTTCCCTGACACCCGCGTTACCTGCCCCGGAGCCGCTGACGAGGAACGGCTTCGGGGCTGGCAGGTTTACAATATCGGCGACCCCACATGACGCATCTCGTGCTCGACCAAGTCTCGGTTCATTATGACGGCCAGCCGGCGCCGGCCGTCGAACGCGTGTCGCTTGACATCGCCAAGGATGACTTCGTTGTCCTGGTCGGCCGCTCCGGCTGCGGCAAGACCTCGCTGCTCAACGTCGCTGCGGGCCTGGTCCAGCCTGTGCGCGGCAGCGCCACGATAGGCGGCAGGCCGATCACGGCGCCAGGCTCGGACCGCGCCGTCGTGTTCCAGAACGACGCACTGTTTCCGTGGCTGACCGCGCGCGAAAATGTCGCCTTTGCTCTCAGGCTGCGCGGTGTCGGGGCTGCCGAACGGGGGCGGACTGCCGACGACCTTCTGGCGCTGGTGAAGCTCGACGGCGCCGGCGACAAGCGCATCTGGGAGCTTTCCGGCGGCATGCGCCAGCGCGTCGGCCTGGCCCGGGCGCTGGCAGCCGAGCCGCAATTCCTGCTGCTCGACGAACCGCTGGGCGCACTCGATGCGCTGACACGCGAACGCATGCAGACAACGCTGCTCGATCTGTGGACGGCAAGCCAGGTCGGCGTGCTGATGGTCACGCACGGTATCGACGAAGCGCTGGTGCTCGCCACCCGCATCATTGTGCTCGCTCCCGGCCCTGGCCGGGTGGTGCGGAGTTTCGAGGCCGGTTTCAGCCGGCGCTATGCAGCCGGCGAGGCCATTCGCAGCATCAAGGCCGATCCCGCCTTCGCCGCGGCGCGCGGCGAGCTGACCGACGCGATCTTCGAAGGGGAGGCAGCATGACCGTTACCTCCTATACCGAGCGGCCGCGGCGCTCCAAGGTCGACGACGGAGCCGACGCGCTGTCGGTGCCATGGTCGCGGCCGCGGCCGAGACGCAGCCGCGTTTCGGCCCGCGTGGTTAGCGCGATCACCATTCTGATGGTGCTGGCAGTGTGGACGGTATCGGCCCGCCTGCAATTGGTGCCGCCGGTTTTCCTGCCGTCGCCTGTGGCAGTCTGGAACAAATTTGTCGTCGTCGCCCGTGACGGCTTTGTCGACGCGACGCTGCTCCAGCATATCGCCGCCAGCCTGTGGCGCGTGTTTGCAGCGCTGATCGTCGCCATCGTCGTCGGCGTTCCCATCGGGCTGGCGATCGGCGTCAGCACGATCGGGCGTGGCCTCTTCGATCCGCTGCTCGAATTCCTGCGGCCGATCCCGCCGCTCGCCTATCTGCCGCTGATCATTATCTGGTTCGGCATTGGCGAGCCGTCCAAGATCCTGGTGATTGCCGTTGCCATGCTGGCACCGGTTGCGCTGTCGACGGCATCGGGTGTTCGCGGCGTCTCGCAGGAACGCATCAATGCAGCGCGTTCGCTTGGCGCCACGCAGCGCCAAGTGATCCGGCACGTCACCCTGCCCAGCGCGCTGCCCTCGATCCTGACCGGTCTGCGCATCGCGCTTGGCGCCGGTTGGTCGACGCTGGTCGCCGCCGAGCTGGTGGCCGCGACGCGCGGGCTCGGTTTCATGATCCAGTCCGCTGCCCAGTTCCTCGTCACCGACGTGGTGGTGATGGGCATACTGGTGATCGCGGCCATTGCCTTCGTGCTCGAATTCATCATCCGCAGGATCGAGCGGGTGCTCGTCCCGTGGGCAGGGCGGGAGTGACCGACAATGCCCCATTCCATCGCTGTATTGTTCGCGCATTTCGGCCATTGGCTCCGCCTGATCAAGGCCGGGGACAAACAGCCGCCTGACGGCGAACGCAAAACGCCGGTGCAACTGGACGCGGAGCGCAACCGCCTGCCGCCGCGCGACGAAAGTTTCTACTGGGGCTGGCAATACTGGTCGCGGTGACCCGGCCGCCACGGGTACGCTGTGGCGCTCTGGCGGGAGCCTGAGGATCGACGCCTGCTCAAACGCGCGAACGGTTCGCCCAGGCCAGGCCGGCCAAGCCGACCAGCGCGGTGACGATGCCGACATAGAGCCATTGCGACTGGCCGGTCATGAAGCTGCCGCCGATAACGCCGATGCCTTGCAACGTCCACAGCACGCCGATGGCGAGCACAATCAAGGCCAGCAGATTTTTGATCAATCTCATCGCTAGAACTCCGTTCCAAGTCGATCATAAACCGCGTTCCGGCCGGAATGAAACAGCGAGAAGACGCTGCTCGATTACACCAACTTCTACTTGGATGCTAATCTCTGATCTTGTGCAAGACGCCCGGAGATCGGCGCAGACATCATCAAAGAAGCTGCGCCTCGCTGCAGAAAGTCTCTGACAAATTGTTTCGCGCCGACTCCAAACGTGTAACATTGCCATGGAACCGACAGATCATTGCCGCATTTGCTGCCTTGTTCGGCACCTAACGGCTTGGGTCTGTCAACGGAGCTAACCCCAAGCATGAAGAAAAGCTATCAGGCCGCGCTCGTCGCGGCCACGATTGCGGCCGGCCTGACGGTCGGCGCATCCGCCACCAGCGCCGCCGCTCAGTGCGGTCGTGCCTCCTGGTACTCACTGCATTCCAGAACCGCTTCCGGCGAGCGCATGAACCCGTCGGCGCTGACCGCCGCGCATCGCAGCCTGCCGTTCGGCACCAAGCTGAAGGTGACCAATCGCAACAATGGCCGCAGCGTCGTCGTGCGCATCAACGACCGCGGCCCCTTTATCAGGGGCCGGATGCTCGATCTGTCGAAGGGCGCAGCCAGTCAGCTTGGCTTCATCAGCTCGGGCCATACCGCTGTCTGCATGGCACGGGTCTAACGGTCCGGCCGCCACGGCCGGACGCCGCCTCCAACGATCTTCCCAATAGCCGTGCCCTTGCCTGGCCTTCGCAGGTGCACTTCGCATGTGCACATTGAGCCGGCTGTTGCCCTTCCAGGCGGATTCTCAATGCCTTGGACGAAAGAACGAGCATAAATCACGCAGATTGACGTATTGCATCGCAGCAGATTGTTGCTAACTTCCCCGCAAAGCATTCAAGGCTCGGCGCTGCTCGTCGGCCCTTCGATCGCAGTCGGCAGCGGGGTTCTCGATGTTCTACCAGCTCTACGAACTGAACCACGCCGCCTTGCAGCCGGCGCGCCTCTATGCCGATGCGGTGCGCCTGTTCTACTCCAATCCGCTCAATCCGGTCTCACACACGTCCTGGGGCCGCTCGGTTGCGGCAACGGCCGAACTGTTCGAGCGCACGACGCGCCGCTACGGCAAGCCGCAATTCGGCCTGACCAAGACCGTGGTCGACTGGAAAAACGTCGAGGTCAGCGAACGCACCGTCTGGTCGCGGCCGTTCTGCAACCTGGTTCGTTTCGAGCGGGCGGTTCCTGCCGGGCGCCGGCCGGATCCGAAGCTGTTGATCGTCGCGCCGATGTCGGGCCACTACGCGACGCTGCTGCGCGGCACGGTGGAGGCGATGCTGCCCTATGCCGACGTGCATATCACCGACTGGGTCGACGCCCGCATGGTGCCGCTGGCCGACGGCAGCTTCGATCTTGACGACTATATCGACTACATCGTCGACATGCTGCATGCGCTGGGCCCCGACACCCATGTGATGGCGGTGTGCCAGCCTTCGGTGCCGATGCTGGCGGCGGCGGCACTGATGGAAGCCAAGGGTGATCCGTTCGTGCCCTCGACGATGACGCTGATGGGCGGGCCGATCGACACGCGCCGCAATCCGACGGCGGTCAATCTGCTGGCGCAGGAAAAGGGCATCGACTGGTTCCGCGACAACGTCATCATGCGCGCGCCCTGGCCGGTGCCGGGCTTCGGCCGTGAGGTCTATCCCGGCTTCCTGCAGCTTTCGGGTTTCATGAGCATGAACCTCGACCGCCACATCACCGCCCACAAGGACTTCTTCATGCATCTGGTGAAGCATGACGGTGACAATGCCGAGAAGCACCGCGAGTTCTACGACGAATATCTGGCGGTGATGGATCTGACGGCGGAATTCTACCTGCAGACCGTCGACACCGTGTTTGTCCGCCAGGCCTTGCCCAAGGGCACGATGAGGCATCGCGGCGTGGCGGTCGACCCTTCGGCGATCCGCAATGTCGCCCTGTTTACGGTCGAGGGCGAGAACGACGACATCTCCGGCCTCGGCCAGACCAAGGCCGCGCACGATCTGTGCATCAACATCCCGGCCGACCGGCACGCCCATTACATGCAGCCTGCGGTCGGCCATTATGGTGTGTTCAACGGCTCGCGCTTCCGTTCCGAAATCGTGCCGCGCATCGTCGACTTCATCACCAGCTACGGCCGTCAGAACCGTGTTGCGGTGAAGCCCAAGCTGGTCAGGACCGGCAAGAAATAGGCGACCAGTGATGATGCCCGTCAATCCGCATCAGGTCGGTCTATGCCAAAATCATCGGTTGGCGCGGCCGTGCGGCGGGTCGACCTGTTGCACAATAGTCGCGTTGGCGCCACGCGGGTAACCATGCCGCAAAAATCAATCCATCCTCATAATTGACACGGACTGTAAATACCCCTTAACGTTTCGTTAATAACAAGGGACAAGCGGGGACAATGATTTCCTCACCAATGGCGAGAACGCTGCGCCTGTGCGCGCTGGCCGGACTTACTGTGGCGGCAGGTTGGGCCAGTTCGGCCTCGGCGGCCGGCCCGATGATAACGGGTGGCCCGACCTCGCAGCCGATCGGCCATTATGATTTCTGCAAGAGCTACGCCTCCGAATGCTCGATCCGCCCGAAGGATCTGTCGCCCGCCAGCCTGACCGGCTCGCTGTGGCGCAAGCTGCTCAGCGTCACGGCAAAGGTCAACGCCGCCGTCAAGCCGGAGAGCGACTTCGACATCTACGGCAAGGATGAGGTCTGGGCCTATCCCGACAAGGGCGTTGGCGATTGCGAGGACTATGTCCTGGAAAAGCGCCGTGAGCTGAACCGGCTGGGCGTCTCGTTTGCCGATCTGCTGATGACCGTCGTGCGCAAGCCGGATGGCGAAGGCCACGCCGTGCTGACGGTGCGCACCGACAAGGGCGACTACATCCTTGACAATCTGACCGACCAGGTCCGTCCCTGGGACCAGACCGGCTATCGTTTCCTCAAGCGGCAGGCGATCGACAATACCGGCCGCTGGGTCTCCATCCGCGGCGGCCAGCAGGTTCTGGTCGGCTCGGTCCAGTAACAACGCAACTCATTTTGGCCGTGCCAGCGCGGCGCGGATCGACGCAATGATGCGGCGAAGCTCGGCTTCGTCGAGCTTTTCAATGTTGTCGGCCAGGAGATTGGCAAGCTCGGTCGCCGCCGGGCTAAGGCCCGACGTGTCGAGCTTGACGCGCGGATGCGAGGTTTCGGCCAGCCGCGCCAGTTCCTCGGCGTCGTCCCAAATGATGTTGAAATAGCCGATGATCTTCTGGATCAGCGTCCAGCTCGGCGCACCGCGGCGGCCGTGTTCCAGCGCCGAGAGATAGGCTGCGCTGACGCCGATCGCCTTGGCCATGTCCTTCTGGCTGACGCCGCGCTCGTTTCGCAGCACGCGAAGCTTTTCGCCGAACGGGGTCACAAGCGCACCTTCATGGATGCATCCTCATAGGTGCGTCCCTCATCGGCATGCCCTCATGAGCGTGCCCGCCGCAAGCGGACATAGAGCGCACCCGAGCCGCCATGTTTGCGGGCGGCATGGTCGTGGCTGGAGACGAGGGGCCGGAAAGCGGGTGTCGACAGCCATGACGGCACGGCGCGCCGCAAGACGCCATCACCGCCCGACGAAGAGCCCTTGCCGGTGATCACCAGGACGTAGCGGATGCCGCCGGCATGCGCCCGGCACAGGAAGGAAAACAGCAGCGAATAGGCTTGGTCCTGGGTCAGGCCATGCAGGTCGACGCGGCCCTCGATCGGCAGCCGGCCCTTCGACAGCTTGTCCAGCGTCGGTTCGTCGAGTGCGTGGGAGACATGCTGCGCCTTCGGCTTTGTGGCCGCGGCAGGATTGCCCGCGCCCTGTGCCGGCGGCGGCGCCTGCCTGGTCTCGTCGATCTCCGGCCCAACGTGTGGAATTTCGACGGCGGTTCTGCCCTTCAGCGGTTTTGCCGTGCGCGCCACCAGGTTCCACAGCACCCGGTCGTCCTCGCTCAGCCTGTCGATGCGCCGGGTCATCGGCCTGCTCCTGAAACCAGCGGCCGGGGGATCAGCGCATAAAAATCGGCGGCGTTGCGGATAACGCCGGCGATCTCGCCGGCCGCATCGCCCGACCCGGCAAACAGATCACCGCGGGCCGGCCCGGTGATCGCCGAGCCGGTGTCCTGCGCGATCATCAGCCGCCGGAACGGTTTTCCGTCGAAGACGGTCAGCGACGGCGCATCGATATGGAAGGGTGTGCCGAACGTGTGCAGCAGCCGGTCGACGGCGATCGAGCGGCCGGGTGTCAGCGGCACCTTGGCGGCAGCAATCGGGCCGAGCTCCCGGTCGTCGACGCCCGTCTCGCGGAAGAAGATATAGGAGCGGTTGCGCCACAGGGTCTCGTCGACGCGCTCCGGATGCGCCTTGAACCAGGCACGGATCGACTGCATCGTCACTTTCTCCAGCGGGATCTCGCCTTCCTCGCTCAGGATCTTACCCGGTCCGGTAAAGCGCTGGCCGGATTTGGCGGCATAGGTGATGCGGCGAAGCCTGCCATCGGTCATGTTGAGCCGTGCCGCGCCCTGCACGTGAATGAAGAAGGCGTCGACCTTGTCGGCGAGCCAGGCGATTTCCAGCCCTTTTCCGGCAAGCGCGCCGCGTTCGATCTCGCCGCGGTCGAAATATTCGACCGGGCCGTTCGGCGCCGCACGAGCGAAGGCGAGATAAGGATCCAAGCCGGAAGGACGATTGCCGTCGTCGATGTCGACCAGGTCGGCCGGGCGCGCCAGCAACGGCACCGAAAATCGTTCCGTGCGCACCGGCGAGGCTTCGACCTCCGGCTCATAAAAGCCGGTTACCAGGCCCGGACCACCATCTTCGGCATCGATACGGGCCGGAACGAAATGGCGCTCGAAAAAGCTTCGTGCCTGCAACCGATTCGGCAACGAAACGGTACGCGCTTCGGCATAGGCATCGGCAAAGCCATTGTAGTCGACGCCGAGCGCGCCGGAGCGGTAGGGTTTGGTCAGGATATGAAAGGCCGAGCGGCGAAAGGCGTCAAAGGCAGGGAGATGGTCGTCCTCGCCCCAGCCCGGCAATTCGCCAAAGGATTTTTCGCTGAAGGCTCGAGAAAGCGACACGACAGCCTCCGCCGCCGTCCAGTTCACTCTTCTTCTTCGGTGGCGACGAGCTTCCAGTTCGGATCGCGCGAGCGCGTGTCGCGGGCGAAGGTCCAGACGTCCTTGACCTCGGCGACGGTCTCGGGATCGCCATCGATGACAGCGCCGGCCTTGTCGCGGGTCGCCGAAATCAGCTCGCTGACAATGCGCAGCGTGATGTGCGCCTCGCTGCCCTTCATCTCGGCCGAAACGATGTCGGCCTTGTCGATGCCGACGAAGGAGGACTGGATCTTTTCGGCTTTCGCCTCACGGTCGCCGATGGCCGCGACGAAGCCGTCATAGACCTCGCGCGACAAAAGGTTCTTCAAGGTTTTGCGGTCGCCATCGGCGTAGGCCATGACGATCATCTCATAAGCCATCTTTGCGCCGTCGACGAAGGTCTTCGGGTCGAACGTCGGATCATTGTCCTTGATCGCCCGCAGGCCCCGGTTGAGATCGGTGTCGGGCTTGGCAAAGGCATCGATCGCCGCATAGGTGTCGGCCGCCGGCTCTCCTGTCAGACGCTTGCGCGGCAGCGAAACCACGTTCTCGGGTTTCTGGGCGGCATCCTTGTCGTTTTTGCGCGCTGCCGTATATGGATCGAAGGGCGGGCGCTCGTTGCCCGTGCGTCGGCCAAGCACGTTGCGCAGCTGGAAGAAGATCACCACCGCCGCAATCAGAAAGAAAATCGTGCCGAAGTCGAAGAAGCCCATATCTTGCGCCGATCAATCCCTGCTTTGGCCGGACCAGCGGCCAAGCAGGGGCCGCGATCACATAGCGTTCGGTATCCAAAGCATATAGAACGCATGGCGCAATCATTCAAATCAAAGGCAGCCATACCTATCTAACAGCTCTGGTGCCAGCGGCGATTGCTCGCCGGCCGGCAAAACATCGAAACGATCGGTCAAGATTTGCGTATCTCGCTGTTTCCCCTGTTCATTCTCGCGCTCCCGCTGCTGGAGATAGCCGGTTTCGTCATTGTCGGCCGCCAGATCGGCGCGCTGGCGACGGTCGGGCTGGTGCTGGCCTCGAGCGTCGCCGGCGCCTTGCTCCTTCGACACCAGGGTTTTGGCGTCATGGCCAGGGTACGTGCCGAAATGGACGCCGGGCGTGATCCGAGCGGCCAGCTTGCGCATGGCGCCATGATCGTGCTGGCCGCGATCCTTTTGATCATCCCCGGCTTCATCTCGGATATTTTCGGCATTCTGCTGTTCCTGCCGCCAGTGCGCGATCTTGCCTGGCGGGTGCTGAAAGGCCGCATCGTGCTGGCCACCGATTTCAGCAGTGGTTTGCGGGCAAGGCAACGCGGCAAGATCATCGATCTCGACGACGGCGACTATTCGCGTGCCGACGACCATACGCGCGGACCGGATTCTCCCTGGCGCCGCCTCAAGGACGAGTAGCCGCAAAGCAACCAGCGTCTTTTGCAAACTTGTCTTGTCGGGCCGGCCATGATAGCGAACGCCCGAATTTCAATCCGGTCAGCAACGCTGCCCAGGCAAAAGGACCACAGCTTATGGCCAGCAACGACGACGCGCCGACCGGCGCAGCCAACGGTAATGGAAATGCGGCGCAGCCTTCGCTCAACGTACTTGCGCAATATGTGAAGGACCTGTCCTTCGAAAGCCCCGGCGCACCGAACTCGCTGCGCGGTCGCGACAAGGCTCCCGGCATCGCCATCAACGTCAACGTCAACGCCAATCCGCTTTCGGACAAGCAGTTCGACGTCAATTTGACGCTGAACGCCAAAGCGTCGTTCGACCAGGAAGTGCTGTTCAATGTCGAACTGGTCTATGGCGGCGTCTTCGCCATCAGCGGCTTCCCGCAGGAGCACATGCTGCCGATCCTGTTCATCGAATGCCCGCGGCTGCTGTTCCCGTTCGCGCGGCAGATCATTGCCGAGGCAACACGCAACGGCGGCTTCCCGCCGCTGATGCTGGACCCGATCGATTTCGCGCAGATGTTCCAGCAGAAGCTGGCCGAGGACCAGGCTGCCGCCAAAGTCAAGGTGAGCTGAGCGCGGCTGCTAGCGTTTGAAAACCCGGCCTCGCGCCGGGTTTTTTGTTTGAGACGTCGGCGGGACAGCGCCCCCCTCTGTCCTGCCGGACATCTCCCCCACTTGGGGGGAGATCGGCTATCATCCCCGCTTTCGCCAATCTCCACGTTGCAGGCCGCAGGAGTGAGCGGAGCGCTGAAGCTGCCAATCTCCCTCTTGCGGGGGAGATGTCCGGCAGGACAGAGGGGGGTGTGAAGGATCGCTACAGAACGGCTTTCTGTATTTACTACGCAGACGTCTTAGCTCGCCTCAACCCGCAGCCAGAGCGCCTTTTCGCCCAATGTGCCAACCATGCCCGCGTGCGCGGTGCGCTCGGCGTCGGTCAGGCGCGACGGCAAGGCGATCGGCCTGACGCCGATCGAAATATCGATGTCTTCGACATTCTGCCTGCCGCCCGTTGGAGTCAGGATGCTGTCGAGGATAAGGCTTGCCTGCTTGCCGCCGATGAGCTCGATATAGACCTCGGCCAGCAATTCCGAATCGAGCAGCGCGCCGTGCTTGGTGCGGCGGCCGTTGTCGATGCCGTAGCGGCGGCAGAGCGCGTCGAGCGAATTGGGGCCCATCGGATGCTTGCGGCGCGCCAGCGCCAGCGTGTCGACGATCCGTCCCGGATCGATGGCCGGATGGCCAAGCCGGCCGAATTCGAGATTGAGGAAGCCGATGTCGAAGCCGGCATTGTGCGCGACCAGTTTGGCGCCGTCGATGAAGGCCAGAAACTCCTCGGCGATCTCCATGAAAGTCGGCTTGCCGACGAGATCGGCGGCGCTGATGCCGTGCACGGCCTGCGCCTCGTGATGGATCTGGCGGCCTTGCGGGTTGATATATTTATGGAAGGTTCGGCCGGTCGGGAAACGGTTGACCAACTCGACGCCGCCAAGCTCGATGACGCGGTCCTCGCGCGTGTCGAGGCCGGTGGTTTCCGTATCGAAGATGATCTCACGCATCGAATCAGTCCACTGGTTCCGGCATCATTCTAGCCGAATCACACCAGGAACAAAATGGCAACAAGGAATGTGGGTCTGCAAGCCTCTTAACCAGGCCTGGCTGCCTTATCCACGACTAGTTCGGCGATGATGGCCTTGACGGCTGCGCGAGCGGCGTCAAAGCCCTGACCAGTGTCGATGACAAAGTCGGCGCGCCGGCGCTTTTCGGCGTCGGGAACCTGCCTGGCCAGGATCGACGCCAGTTTCTCCTCGTTCATGCCCGGCCGCGCCAGCACGCGGGCGCGCTGAACTTCAGGCGGCGCGGTGACGACCACGACCTTGTCGACGCGGTTCCCGCCGCCGGTCTCGAACAGCAGCGGTATATCGAGCACGGCAAGCGGCGCGCCGGCGGCACGATTTTCAGCCAGGAAAGCATCGGCATCGGCACGGACCAGCGGATGGATGATCGCTTCCAGCCGTTTCAGCGCGGGGGCGTCGCCGAGCACCCGCGCCGCCAGTGCCGCGCGGTCGACCGCACCGGATCTGGTGGTGCCGGGAAAGGCCGCCTCGACCAAGGGCGCGGCCTTGCCGGCATAAAGGCGATGCACAGCCTCGTCGGAATCATGGACCGGCACGCCGGCTTCGGCAAACATCTTGGCCGTGGTCGATTTGCCCATGCCGATCGATCCGGTGAGGCCGAGCACGATCATTTTATCGCGCCGATATCGGCAATAACTATTTGCCGCAGTTCGGCGGTGACTTCTGGCCTGATGCCGAACCAGCGCTCGAAGCCGGGCACCGCCTGGTGCAGTAGCATGCCGAGCCCATCGACGGTTCTCAGGCCGCGCGCTTTGGCGGTGGCAAGCAGCGGCGTCTCCAGCGGCACGTAGACGATGTCGGTGACGATGGCGCGGTCCGGCAGTCTGCCCGGATCCGCGGACAGGCCTTCATTGCCATGCATGCCGAGCGCTGTCGTGTTGACCAGCAGGCCGGCATCTTCGAGGAATTCGCCGGTCGCCGCCATGCCATGGGCGGAGACGCCGGCACCGAAGCGGTCGCGCAGCTCCTGCGCCCTCGCAAGCGTCCGGTTGACGATGCGGATGTCGTTGATGCCGCGCTGCTTCAGCGCATGGATGACCGCGCGAGCGGCGCCGCCGGCACCGAGCACCACGGCGGGGCCGTTGGCCGCCCAGCCCGGTGCATATTCGTCCAGATTGGCGGCAAAACCATGGGCATCGGTGTTGCCGCCCCACAATTCGCCATTCTCGAACCACAGCGTATTGACCGCACCGATCTGTTCGGCGTCGGCGTCACGCCGCTCGGCCAAAGCGAAGGCGGCTTCCTTGTGCGGGATGGTGACGTTGCCGCCGCGATAGCCTTGTGCCTGCAGCGTCTGCAGGAATTCGGCAAAGGCCTCCGGTGCAACGTCAATGGCCTCGTAGACGCCGTCGATGCCGTATTTCGTCAGCCAGTGGCCGTGGATCTTCGGAGACCTGGAATGGGCGATCGGGTGGCCGGTGACGAAGGCTTTTTTCGAGGCTTCAGCCATCGATCGCCCCGAACTCACGCAGCTTGGCCAGCACCGGCAAAAGTGGCAGGCCGACAATGGTAAAATAGTCGCCTTCGATTTTTTCGAATAGCTGGATGCCTTCGCCTTCGATCTGGTAGGCGCCGACGCTGGACAACGCCTTGGCGCCGACGCGCGCCAGATGGCGGCCGATGAAGGCCGGATCGAGTTTGCGCATGGTCAGACTGGCGATGCCGACATGCCGCCACAGAACCTGGCCGTCACGGGCGAGCACGACGGCGCTGTTGAGATGATGCGTCTTGCCCGACAGCGCCAGCAGATGACGGCGCGCCCCTTCCATGTCGGCCGGCTTGTGGAACAGCTCGTCGCCGAGCGACAGCGTCTGGTCGCAGCCGAGCACCAGGGCGGCGGGCCTGCGCTCACTGACTTCGGTGGCCTTGGCTTCGGCGAGCACCAGGGCGACGTCCTCCGGCGACACGCCACTATTCTGCAGCGGCGCCTCCAGCGCGCGCTCATCGACAGAAGCCGGAACAGCTTCGACAGTGACGCCGGCATTGACGAGCAGCGCCTTGCGGAACGGGCTGCCCGAGGCAAGGATGATTTTTTCGGCCATTTTTTTTCGCCCGTTTCCTGGCGCTCACTAGGGTGTCGAGATTCAGGTCAGGCCGAGTCGAGAATGGTGGGTTCCGAGAACCGGAACGGAGCGGACATTTGGGTCCGTGAGTACCGGAAGCGCAGGAAACCGCCGTTCGCAGGCCGGCATCACCTGAATCTCGACATGCCCTACCGCGTCTTGCCGCGCAGGGCAACGATGGCCGCCGCCGTCTCCTCGATCGAACGGCGGCTGACGTCGATCATCGGCCAGCCATGCCGCGTGCATATCTGGCGGGCATAGGCAAGCTCTTCGGCGATCGCGGCACGGTCGACATAGTCGGTCGGTTCGTAGGCGCTGGTGCCGAGAATGCGGTTCTGCCGCACCTGCGAGATCCGTTCGGCAGTGGCGACCAGGCCGACGATCAGCGGCCGCGTGGCATTGACCAGGCTTTCGGGCACCGGCACGCCGAGCACGATCGGGATGTTGGCGGTCTTGATGCCGCGATTGGCGAGATAGATGCTGGTCGGCGTCTTCGAGGTGCGGGAGATGCCGACGAGCACGATGTCGGCATCATCCATATTGGCCGGCAGCTGGCCATCATCATGCTCCATGGTGAAGTTGAGCGCGTCGATGCGGCGGAAATATTCGGCGTCCAGCACATGCTGGGCACCGACGCGTCGGCCGGCAGGCGTGCCGAGATAGGACTGGAACACCGTCAGCACCGGTTCCAGCACCGAGACGCAAGGCAGGCCCATGGCCGCGCAGCGTTCGTCAATGCCGCGGGCAAGCTTCTGGTCGACCACCGTGTAGAGGATGATGCCTGGCTCCTCTTCGATGTCCTCGAACACCTTCGTCACCTGCTTTTCGGTGCGAATGAGCGGATAGATATGTTCGATGGCGCGCGCATCCTTGTATTGCGCGGAAGCCGCGCGGCCGGCAGCCAGCAGCGTTTCGCCGGTCGCGTCGGAAATCAGGTGAAGATGAAAGAAGCTTTGCGGTTTGTTCACAGGATACATTCCAGGCTGTGGGCCGATGTGGATAAGCCGGGCGGAAAACTCGGCCACCGCAAAGCGACTGTATCAGATGCCGGTTTGTCCACAATTCGATGTGCTGTCGGCTTCTCCGGGCGGTTGGGGACAAGTCCGGGGACGGAGCTTTTTGCCTTCGCTTCATCCACAGGGGCAATTTCCCTGGCGTGGCGGCAACGCATTGACTCCAGTCGTAAATTCGCGGTTTTCCACAAAGTCCTGCAATCCCGCTGGAGAAGCGCGCGACAATATGCTGGCTGGTCTTTTCCAGGGCAAAGCGGGACAGGAGACAACCACCACAACCAACAGACTCTTAGAATCATAAGATTCCTAAACATAGAATATTTAATTATAGGGAAGCCTGGAAAGGCTAGCGCTCAATGCCTCAAGACCGGATTGTGCTGGACGTGTTGAGAGGCAAGGTGGCGCTTCCGCCACCTGTCTGGATGATGCGCCAGGCCGGCCGCTATCTGCCGGAATACCGGGAGACGAGGAGGCGGGCCGGATCCTTCCTCGATCTTTGCTACGACCCGGATCTCGCCGTCGAAGTGACGCTGCAGCCGATCGAACGCTTCGGCTTCGATGCATCGATCCTGTTTTCCGACATCCTTGTCGTGCCGCATGCGCTCGGCCGCGACGTGCGCTTCGAGGAAGGACGCGGCCCGCTGCTGACGCCGATCACGGCTGTGGAGATCGAGGCTCTCGACGGCGAAACGTTTCACGTGAATCTCGAGCCGGTCTACGAGACGGTGCGGCGATTGCGCGCCAGACTGCCCGATGAAACGACGCTGATCGGCTTCTGCGGTGCGCCCTGGACAGTGGCGACCTACATGATTGCCGGCCACGGTACGCCCGACCAGGCGCCGGCCAGGCTGTTCGCCTATCGCGAGCCGGCGGCCTTTCTTCGGCTGCTGAAGGTGCTCGCCGATCATTCGGCTGCCTATCTGATCCGCCAGATCGAAGCCGGCGCCGATGTGGTGCAGATCTTCGATTCGTGGTCAGGCGTGCTCGACGAAGCGTCTTTCGAATTGTTCTGCGTCGAGCCGGTGGCCGAGATCGTCCGGCAAGTGAAGGCTGTCCATCCCAATGTTCCGATCATCGGCTTTCCCAAGGGCGCGGGAGATCACTATCGAAGCTATCGCCAGAAGACCGGCGTGACCGGGCTGGGCCTCGACTGGACCGTGCCCTTGTCGACGGCGAAGGAATTGCAGCGCGACGGCGCCGTGCAGGGCAATCTCGATCCGCTGAGGCTCGTAGCCGGCGGCAAGGCGCTTGCCGACGGCGTAGCGGCGATCCTGAAGGCGCTGGGCGACGGACCACTGATCTTCAACCTCGGCCACGGCATCACGCCGGAGACGCCGCTGGCGCATGTCGAGCAGATGGTGAAACTGGTGCGGAGCGCATCGTGACGATGATGGGCGCTGACAATGCGAACAGCACCAACAGCGGTCGAGGGGCGATGCGCCGCGCGGCAATCGCGATCGCCATCTTCCTGGTGCTGGCCGGGCTGCTGTTTTTCTTCGGGCCTGATGATTTCTATCCGTGGGCGAAGGCGATCCATGTGATTGCCGTCATCTCCTGGATGGCGGGCATGCTCTATCTGCCGCGCTTGCTGGTCTATCATGCCGATGCCGAAAAAGGCTCCGACCCGTCGGAGACCTTCAAGGTGATGGAGCGCCGCCTGCTGCGCGGCATCATCAATCCGGCAATGGTGATTACCTGGGCATTCGGCCTGTGGCTCGCCTGGAAAGGCTTTGGTTTTCAGGGCGGCTGGCTACATGCCAAGATCGCTGCGGTGGTTGGTTTGTCGGCCGTGCATGGCTATCTCGCCGGCGCCGTCCGCAAATTTGCCGAAGACCGCAATGAAAAATCGGCAAGGCACTGGCGGATCGTCAATGAGATCCCTACATTGCTGATGATCGTCATCGTCGTCCTGGTTATCGTAAAACCGTTCTGACGTCCTCGGTTGCCCGCAAAAGGCGGCTTGCTCTTTCAACCGACCGACGATAAAAGACGGGTCTTCCTTCCCGTCATGCGCCGCCCATTTATCGCTTCGGCCGCGCCCGGCATTTGTCGCATCCCGCCGATATTTTTCCCAAAGCTTACTCAGAGTCCGTCTAATGATGCAAGAAATGAAGCTCACAGAGTTCAAGAACAAGAAACCACCAGAGCTGATCGCTTATGCGGAATCGCTCGAGGTCGAGAACGCCAGCGTCATGCGCAAGCAGGAGCTGATGTTCGCGATCCTGAAGAGACTGGCGACCCAGGATATCGAGATCATCGGCGACGGCGTCGTCGAAGTGCTGCAGGACGGTTTTGGCTTCCTGCGCTCCGCCAACGCCAACTATTTGCCGGGTCCCGACGACATCTATATTTCACCCTCGCAGATCCGGCGATTCTCACTGAAGACCGGCGATACGGTCGAAGGGCCGATCCGCAGCCCGAAAGAGGGCGAGCGCTATTTTGCGCTGCTCAAGGTCAACACGATCAATTTCGACGACCCTGAAAAAATCCGCCACAAGATCCATTTCGACAATCTGACGCCGCTTTATCCGACCTCGCGGCTGAAGATGGAGATGGAGGTTCCGACCTCCAAGGATATTTCGGCGCGCGTCATCGACCTGGTGGCGCCGCTGGGCAAGGGCCAGCGCGCCCTGATCGTGGCGCAGCCGCGCACCGGCAAGACGGTACTGTTGCAGAACATCGCCCATTCGATCACTACCAACCACCCGGAATGCTACCTGATCGTGCTTCTGATCGACGAGCGGCCGGAGGAAGTCACCGACATGCAGCGCTCGGTGAAGGGCGAGGTCGTCTCCTCGACCTTCGACGAGCCGGCGGTTCGCCACGTCCAGGTTGCCGAAATGGTCATCGAGAAGGCCAAGCGCCTCGTCGAGCACGGCCGCGACGTCGTCATCCTGCTGGATTCGATCACCCGCCTCGGCCGCGCCTACAACACCGTCGTGCCGTCATCCGGCAAGGTGCTGACCGGCGGTGTCGACGCCAACGCGCTGCAGCGCCCGAAGCGCTTCTTCGGTGCTGCCCGCAATATCGAGGAAGGCGGTTCGCTGACCATCATCGCCACCGCGCTGATCGACACCGGCAGCCGCATGGACGAAGTCATCTTCGAAGAGTTCAAGGGCACCGGCAATTCGGAAATCGTGCTCGACCGCAAGGTGGCGGACAAGCGCATCTACCCGGCCATGGACATCCTCAAGTCCGGCACCCGCAAGGAGGACCTTCTGGTTCCGCGCCAGGACCTGCAGAAGATCTTCGTGCTGCGCCGCATCCTGGCGCCGATGGGAACAACCGACGCTATCGAGTTCCTTATCGACAAGCTCAAGCAGACCAAGACCAATGCGGATTTCTTCGATTCGATGAATACGTAGGGTTGCGGGCCTTCCCTTCTCCCGTGTGGGAGCAGCAGGTGGCGAGCGAAGCTCGGTCGGATGACGGGTGCTCCAGCTTGGCAACGACGGCACTCCGTCCAACACCCCTCATCCGTCTCGGCGCTGCGCGCCAATCCACCTTCTCCCACAAGGGAGAAGGGACGGAGCGCCAGGTCCATCACCGCCGCAGCATCCGTTCCAGCTCCTCAGCTTCCGTTATCACCGGCAGGCAGACCTGCCCGGTGCACAGCCAGGCGCCGGGCTTTTCGGTTGGTGGCAGGACGCCGCCTGGCAGCGTCGGCAGGTTTGTCGCCGAGCCGACAGGCACGACGATGTCCACCCGGCGCGGGTCCGGATTTCGATTCGCAACCGGAACAAGCCTTGGATTCTCAGATCTATCCACGATCACCAATTTCAACGGCTCGAACGCCAAGGTACAGGCATTGACTATACCCGCCTGGCCATAGGGCTGGTGCTCGGCCCGCCCAGCCGCATGCTCGGCGACTGTCCAGGCTTTTTCCCAGAGATCGAGATCGCCGGTCAGCGACGACAATCGGACCAGGGCTTCGATGATCTGGCCGGTAGCCGAAGGAATGGCTTCGTCGACATCGCCTCGGATGCGGATTGGCACATCCGCGCTGTCGGACGCGGTCAGATAGTAGCCGGTCTTGTCGCTGTCCCGGTGCCAAAGATCGAGTTGCTCAATGAAGTTCCCGGCGCGATCGATATAGTCGGGATTGCCGGTCGCCTCGAACAGCGAGATGGCGGCATTCGCCATGGCGGCATAGTCGCTGGACAGCGCGGGAAACAATTTCTTCTCCCCGAGCATGGAATGCGGCAGGCGGGCGTCGCGGGCGGCGCCCGCAATGGCGGCAAAGGCCGCTGCCGCCGCTTCGATCCAGTCGGATCGGCCAAGCGATCGTCCGGCCTCGGCAAGGGCTGCGATCATCAAGCCGTTCCAGTCGGTCAGGGCCTTGCCGTCACGCCCCGGCCGAACGCGCTGTTCCCTCGCTGCCAGCAGCCTTTGCTTGAGCGCAACCAGAAGGTCACGATCGACGACGCTTTGTGTTTGCTGGGCTTCGGTTTGGTGGATGATCGGCTTGCCTTCCCAGCCATGCGGATCGGCAAGTGTGAAGTGTTTGAAAAACAAGGCTGAGTCGTAGCCAAGGGCGGTCTCGATTTCATCCCTGCTCCAGGTGTAGAATAACCCCTCCTCGCCCTCGCTATCGGCATCGAGGCTGGCGGCAAGGGCACCGCTCTCGACCCGCATTTCGCGCAACAGCCAGGCAATCGTCTCTTCGATTCGCAGCCGGAATAATTCCTTGCCGGTCGCGGCATAGGCCCAGTTGCTTAGCCTGACGAGCTGGGCATTGTCGTAGAGCATTTTTTCGAAATGCGGCACCAGCCATCCGGCGTCGGTCGAGTAGCGGCTAAGACCGCCGCCTATATGGTCGTAGATGCCGCCGGCCAGCATCTTTTCGAGGCTGAGGAGAACGGCGTCGCGGTGGGATGCGGTGCCGCCGCGCAGCCAGGACAGCCAGAGGCTCTGCATGAACGGCGCGTTGGGGAATTTCGGCGCGCCGCGCAGGCCGCCCAGCTCGCGGTCGATCATGCCGTCAATGCCGGTGGCGAACTTTGCCAGCATGCCGCGGTCGAGCACGGCCTTGGCATGGCTGCCCGCCAGCCGCGTCTCGACATGCGTGGTTAGGCCGTCGGCACTTTGGTTAACGCTTTCTTTCTTCTCCCGCCAAGCCTTGTCAACCGCCTCCAGCACCTGGACGAAGCCCGGCCGGCCGTAGCGGGCCTCGCGCGGAAAGTAAGTGCCGCCCCAGAACGGCTTGCCGTCCGGGGTCAGGAACATGGTCAGCGGCCAGCCGCCTTGCTCGCCCATCGAGGACAGCGCCGCCATATAGATCTGGTCGATGTCGGGGCGCTCCTCGCGGTCGACCTTGATATTGACGAAGAGACGGTTCATGACGGCGGCGACGTCGTCGTTCTCGAAGCTCTCATGCGCCATGACGTGGCACCAATGGCAGGCGGCGTAGCCGACAGAGAGCAGGATCGGACGCTCGAGCGCCTTTGCTTCGGCCAGAGCGGCGGGCGACCACGGCCGCCAGTGCACCGGATTGCCGCTGTGCTGCTGCAGATAGGGGCTGGCCTCTTCGGCAAGCAGGTTTTGTGCAGGCAATGTCACGGCGCTACTCGATGGCGGATTGAACAGGCATAGCTAGGGCGCTTCGGCAGAGCGGGCAAATGATTTTGAAAGACTCCATCGTAGCGCTGTCGAGCGGGCGCCTGCCGGCCGGCATTGCGGTGATCCGGATTTCCGGGCCGCAGAGTCGATTCGTTGTCGAAACGATTTCCGGATCGACCGTGCCGAACCGCGTGGCCAGCTATCGCAAGCTGCGGGCGCGCGACGGATCGGTGCTGGACAGCGGCCTGGTCGTCTTCTTTGCCGGGCCCGACAGTTTCACCGGCGAGGACGTCGCCGAGTTCCACGTGCATGGCGGACGCGCCGTCGTGGCGAGGATGCTGGAAACGATCGCCGGCTTCGATGGCGTCAGGCATGCCGAGCCTGGCGAATTCACCCGCCGCGCCTTTCTCAACGGCAAGCTCGATCTGGTCGAGACCGAGGCGCTGGCCGATCTCATCAACGCTGAGACCGAAGCGCAGCGGCGCTTTGCCGTTCGCAACGCTCAGGGCGTGCAGAGCGAACTCTATCTGGGCTGGCGCCGACGGCTGATCCACGCCCGGGCGATGATCGAGGCCGAGATCGATTTTGCCGACGAGGACGACGTGCCGGGTTCGGTCGCCGATACGGTCTGGTCCGATGTTCAGACCATGATCGACGAAATCGAGCGCCATGTCGCCGGCTTTCGTGCCGCCGAAATTATCCGCGACGGGTTCGAAGTCGTCATCCTTGGCGCGCCGAATGCCGGCAAGTCCAGCCTGTTCAACGCCTTGGCGCGGCGCGAAGCGGCCATCGTCACCGACGAGCCCGGCACGACCCGCGACCTGCTAGAAGTGGTGCTGGACCTGGAAGGGGTGCGGGTCAGGGTAACCGACACCGCCGGTCTGCGGGAGGCGCCCGGCAAGATCGAGGCGATCGGCATCGAGAAGGCCAGGACCAAGGCGCACAGCGCTGATCTGTTGTTGCTGCTGGAGGATCTGGCGGAGCCAGTCGCGATCGGTATGCTGCCGGGCAACATGCCGGCGCTGAGGGTCGGAACAAAAATTGACCTGTTGGGGGACAAGTCACCCTCGCCCACGGCGCACTATGATTTCGCCATCTCGACGCGGGACGGCACGGGTCTGGCCGAATTGCTGGACGAGATCGGGCGTCGTGCCGCAGCGCAGATCGGCAAGGCCGGCGATATCCTGCCGTCGCGGCTGCGGCACGTCGAGTTGCTCAACGAGACGAAACGCTTCCTGGTCGCAGCAGTGGTCAGTGGTCATCGCGGGCAGGAGCTACGGGCCGAGGAACTGCGCCTGGCAGCGGATCGGCTTGGACGAATCGTCGGGGCGGTCGATGTCGAGGATATGCTGGACGTTATCTTTTCGCAGTTCTGTATCGGCAAATGACTCACGTGAAACATTGCAAGCAACGGTGACGGAAGGCGAGCGACGGCGGTCCTTCGCCGTCCCGCCGACGTTCTGCGCCACCGAAGGGACCAACGCCGTGACTCACGTGAAACACCAGGCGCCGATACCGCTACATTGTTTCACGTGAAACGAGCAGTGTTCTTGACAGCATGTGGCTGTGGGCACATGTGTCGGCAGATTTGAATCGGAATATACAAATGACCAATCGCTACGATGTGGTTGTGGTGGGCGGCGGCCATGCTGGGTGCGAGGCCGCAAGCGCCGCTGCGCGGGCTGGCGCCAGAACGGCGCTGGTGACGCTGCGCTTCGATACGATCGGCGTGATGTCCTGCAATCCGGCGATCGGCGGCCTCGGCAAGGGCCATCTGGTTCGCGAGATCGATGCCATGGACGGGCTGATGGGGCGCGTTGCCGATGCGGCCGGCATCCAGTTCCGGCTGCTCAACCGCCGCAAAGGGCCGGCGGTACGTGGTCCGCGGACGCAAGCCGACAGAAAGCTCTATCGTCTCGCCATGCAGGCGGCAATCCGCCAGCAGGCCCGGCTCGAGGTCATCGAAGGCGAGGTGCTGGACTTCGAAATCAACGGCAGGGAAATCAACGACGGGGAAATCGACGACAGACGCATCGCGGCGGTGCTGCTGGCGGATGGACGCCGGCTCGCCTGCGGCGCCGTGGTGCTGACGACCGGCACTTTCTTGCGCGGGCTGATCCATATCGGCGAGAAGAAGATCGTCGCCGGCCGCATGAACGAGCAGGCGAGCGCCGGCCTGTCGGCGACAATGAGCCGCGCCGGCTTCAAGCTCGGGCGGCTGAAGACCGGCACGCCGCCGCGGCTGGACGGCAGGACGATCGATTGGGCGTCGCTGGAGAGCCAGGCGGCGGACGAAGATCCCGTACCGTTCTCGCTGCTCACCGAGCGCATCGAAAACCCGCAGATCCATTGCGGCATTACCCGAACGACCAATGCCACGCATGAGCTGATTCGCGCCAATCTCGGCCGCTCGGCGATGTATTCGGGGTCAATCGAAGGCGTCGGGCCGCGCTACTGCCCGTCGATCGAAGACAAGATCGTCAAATTCGGCGACCGCGACGGCCACCAGATCTTTCTGGAGCCGGAAGGGCTGGACGACGACACGGTGTACCCGAACGGCATCTCGACTTCGCTGCCGGAAGATGTGCAACTGGATATTCTAAAGACCATTCCAGGGCTGGAGCGGGCAACCATGCTGCAGCCGGGCTATGCCATCGAATATGACCATGTCGACCCGCGCGAGCTCAAGCCAACGCTGGAGACAAAGCGGATCGGCGGGCTTTTCCTCGCCGGGCAGATCAACGGCACCACCGGCTACGAGGAGGCCGGCGCGCAAGGGCTGCTCGCCGGCCTCAACGCGGCGCGCAAGGCTTCGGCGAGCGATGAAATCGTGCTCAGCCGCACCGAAGCCTATATCGGGGTGATGGTCGACGATTTGACCAGCCGCGGCATCGCCGAACCCTACCGCATGTTCACCTCGCGCGCCGAGTTCCGGCTGTCTTTGCGAGCCGACAACGCCGATGAGCGGTTGACGCCGCTGGCGATGAGACTGGGGATTGCCTCGCCCGAGCGGATGCAGCGGTTCAACAATGTCGTGCAAGACCTTGAGAAGGCGCGACAGCTCGCCCTCGGCACCACCATGACTCCCAATGAGGCGGCGCGCCATGGGCTCGAAATCAACCGGGACGGCGTCCGTCGCTCGGCCTATGGGTTGCTGGCCTATCCCGGCGTCGACATCGCCTGGCTGGCGCGGATCGAACCGGCTTTCGCGGCGATCGACAGCAAAACGGCCGAACGTCTTGAAACGGAAGCCAAATATTCTGTCTATCTCGACCGCCAGCGGGCTGACGTCTCGCAGATCAGGCATGAGGAGAGCAGGCTGATTCCCGAATCGCTCGACTTTGCCTCTGTTCCCGGCCTGTCCAATGAATTGAGGCAGAAGATGCTGGCACGCCAGCCGCGCTCCATTGCCGATGCGCAGCGTATGGAGGGCATGACGCCGGCGGCGCTGGCGATCATCGTCGCCCATGTACGCAATGCCGAGGCGGCTGCGCGAAAGCAGGTCGCGTGAGCGCTGCGTCCTGGGCAAACCTGCAAGAGGCAGCAGGCCCGGTTTCACGTGAAACATTCGATCGCCTGGTCGCGTTCGAGGCCGTCTTCCAGAAATGGAACCGCCGGATCAATCTGGCCGCGCTGTCGACGCAGGACGATGTCTGGCGCCGCCACATCCTCGACAGCGCGCAGCTGGCGCGAATCAAACCCGAGGCGAAGCGCTGGGTCGATCTCGGCTCGGGCGGCGGGTTTCCCGGCCTCGTGCTGGCCTTTTTGCTTGCCGAGCGGGACGGCGCCAGCATCGATCTTGTCGAAAGCAACCGGAAAAAGGCATCGTTCCTGCAAACGGTTATCGGACAGTTCAGCCTGCCCGCCAAGGTCATCGCCCGCCGCATCGACGATAGCTATCCTCTTGTTCCTGCGCCGCAAATCGTCACAGCCAGGGCACTCGCCTCGCTGCCCGACTTGCTCGACCTGGCGGCGCCGTGGCTGATCAAGGGGTCGCATGGCCTGTTTCACAAAGGCCGGGATTACCGCGCCGAAGTGGCAGAAAGCGCTCAACGATGGTCTTTCGATCTGGTAGAACATGCCAGTGCAACCGACGCGGTGGGCGTCATTCTCGAAGTATCCGACTTGCGACCGCACTCTGGCTTGTGACCGGCGACCCCAAATGAATTTCTGGCATGAATTTCTGGCATAGACCCATGATGAAGAACGGCCCCCGAATCATCACCGTCGCCAACCAGAAAGGCGGCGTCGGCAAGACGACGACGGCCATCAACCTGGCCACCGCATTGGCGGCCATAGGCGAACAGGTGCTGATCGTCGACCTCGACCCGCAGGGCAACGCCAGCACCGGGCTTGGCATCGACCGGCGCGACCGCACCGTCTCCTCCTATGATGTGCTGACCGGCGAACTGGACCTCGAAGCGGCGGCAATCCCGACGGCGGTGCCCGGCCTGTCGATCGTGCCGTCGACGCTCGACCTGCTCGGCATCGAGATGGAAATCGCCTCGGCGCCGGATCGGGTGCTGCGGCTGCGCAACGCGCTGCGGGCTTCGGCCGCGCGCTCGGCCAATTTCGGCTATGTGCTGATCGATTGCCCGCCCTCGCTCAACCTGCTGACACTGAATTCGATGGCTGCGGCAGATTCGGTGCTGGTGCCGCTGCAGTGCGAGTTTTTCGCGCTGGAGGGCCTGAGCCAGCTTTTGGAGACGGTCGAGCAGGTGCGCCGTTCGATCAACCCCGACCTGACGATCCAGGGCATCGTGCTAACCATGTTTGACGGGCGCAACAATCTCGCCAACCAGGTGGTGCAGGATGTCCGGGCACATATGGGCGACAAAGTCTATGAGACCGTCATTCCGCGCAATGTCCGCGTTTCCGAGGCGCCGTCCTATGGCAAGCCGGCGATTCTCTACGACCTCAAATGCTCGGGCAGCCAGGCCTATCTGCAGCTTGCCTCGGAAGTGATCCGCCGCGAGCGCAAATTGCGGGCCGCCTGAACGATAAGCCGATTCGACACCGAAACGATCTGGACGGACGATGAACGAAGACCCTTCGAGAAAAAGACTGGGACGGGGACTGGCGGCGCTGATCGGCGAAATCGATCGCCCGGCGGCTCCGGAAAAGCCCGGGCCGGCGGCCGACGGCAAGGTGCCGATCGAGTTCCTCAGCCCCAACCCGAAGAACCCGCGCCGGCATTTTGGCGACGCCGACCTGACCGACCTCGCCCAGTCGATCCGCGAACATGGCGTGGTGCAGCCGGTGGTGGCGCGGCCGTCGAAATCCCAAACGGGCCGCTACGAGATCATCGCCGGCGAGCGTCGTTGGCGCGCGGCGCAACGCGCCGGGCTGACCGAAATCCCGATCATCGTACGCGACGTCAACGACCGCACGGCGCTCGAGTTGGCGATCATCGAAAATGTCCAGCGCACCGACCTCAACCCGGTCGAGGAAGCGTTGGGGTACCAGCAGTTGATCGACGACCACGGCTATACCCAAGCCGATCTCGGCCAGGTGATCGGCAAGAGCCGCAGCCATGTCGCCAACACCTTGAGACTGCTCAAACTGCCCGACGTGATCCGCGACATGCTGGTCGACGGCGCGCTCTCGGCCGGCCACGCCCGTACCCTGGTGACGGCCGACGACCCGGCCGGGCTTGCCAAGCGGATCATCGACGAAGGGCTTTCGGTGCGCCAGGCCGAGGCGCTGGCGCAAATGCCGGTCGGCGCGCCGGCGGCAAAGCGCCAGCCCGCAGCGCCGCCGCAAAAGGATGCCGACACGCTGGCGCTGGAAAAATTGATGACCAATACGATCGGCATGATCGTCACGATCGAGCACAACCAGCGCGGCGGCGTGATCAGCGTCGCATACCGGACGCTGGAGCAGCTTGACGAGCTTTGCCGAAGGCTGAAGCGGGAGTAGTGGGTTGCTAAGACATCGAGGCCTTTAGCCGGCAAACAAAGTGTGGCTGCCGCCGCGCCGGTGATTGGCTAAATCGTCGAAGTAGTTAATCTCCCCCCCGTGAGGGCAGGGGAATCGCATATGGCGATTTTGGGGTTGAGTTTAGGCTGAGAAAGGATTCTTTGGAGAGGCAGTTGAGCGAAGGAGCGAC